>NZ_CP039456.1:1911287-2228383 GCF_006974145.1 Changchengzhania lutea
CATGATTTTAGATGTTAATCATGATTTAGATGGTTTTGATACCTTTGATGTGTATCAAATAGATAATAACACATTGGAGTTGTACAATCCTAACAATGATACCTCGTACTTTTTAGAAGGCTACCAGCGTAGTAATTTCGATTACGACTTTGTGTTCTATGATAACATTCATTATTTTTTACAGGAATACGAGGCTTGGGAAAAAACCTATACAAGTGATTTTGGAGCTTTAAATGAATTTGATGAGGAAAACTTCTTACAATTTCTTGCAGGAGGGAATGATTCTACATTCCAAAGCTCACAGGATGATAATGGTACCGGAACAAATAATTTGTATTGGGATTATACGGGCATATATGGTGTAGGTGATGTTACAGGAGATATGTACCTAAAAACTTTAACATTAGATTATGATTATTTCGACAATGAATATTTTGAGTTAAGCGTTATAAATGATGGTAAGATAGAACTGTTCCATCCAGCATCTGAAACCGTTTATGAGTTTGCTGGAAGAGGTTATATACAATACTTTAAAACTGCTAATGTGAAAGGTAAAACAGCGACAACAAAAGAGAAGAGTAGAAAGTTTAGAAAAGATAAAGTCGTGAACCCGAGAGAGAACACGAGAATAAAATAGAAATTTTTGGTTGGTTATTTAGTTGGGAAACTGTTTAAGGCATCTGCTTTAAGCAGTTTCTTTTTTATATGGCAATGGGTTATGATTTATGGCAAATGAGCTAATGGACTATGAGCAAAAAACTTAATTTAGCTGACAGCAAATATTAATCATTTAACACAAAATAAAATTATGGGACTATTTTCATTTATTAAAAACGCCGGAGCTAAAATTTTTGGTATAGGCAAAACCGATAAAGAAGAAGCTGCCGAAGCAGCAGCCAAAGAAGTAAAAATGGAGGACCTAGCAGCGAGAAAGCTGGAAGAGACCATTAAAGATTTAGATTTAGAAGTAGAGTATTTAAATGTACATATAGATGACGACAAGGCGACCATAAAGGGAAAAGCCTACAATCAAGCTACTAAAGAAAAAGTAGTATTAGTTGTGGGTAATTCTGCTGGTATTGCCACAGTGGACGATCAAATGACAGTGGAGCACACAGAGCCGGAAGCGCAGTTTCATACTGTGGTAAGCGGTGACACACTTAGTAAAATTGCTAAGAAGTATTATGACAATGCTATGAAATACCCAGTTATTTTTGAAGCCAATAAACCAATGTTAAAAGATCCAGATAAAATTTATCCAGGACAAGTGTTACGTATTCCTGCCTTAGACTAAATAGGCATTTACCTTAAACGCATTAAAAAGCCAGCTTATATTTATAAGTTGGCTTTTTAATATCTCTTAAATTTCTAGTTATTTATTCTGTTTGTATTTAAAAAGTTTGCACTCATGAAGTAGGAAATATTTTATTGAAATAGGATAATTAGCCGATTAAATGCACGCCTAGCATGCTGTATGTCGAAAATATTAGGTGTTTCATGTATTGAAAGATATATTTACAATCTTAACCTACAAAACATGCATGTTATGAATAAGAATATTTTTTTAATTACGGTATGCCTTATTTCTACTTTATTTAGTTGTAATGTAGAAGGCGTTTTAGAGGATCAATCTATTGCCAGTACAAAAGTCAATAATAAAAACAAAGATGTTACTATCATAGAAAGTGATAACACTTCCACTGAATACTCCGATGAGCATTGTAAAACAATAGATCTTATTGCCGGACAACACCATATAGCAGGTACGGTAACTATAGATATTGAAGGAGGTAACATGATAATTACTTATCAAATAAACCTTGATTGGACTATTGATGCAACACACTTGCACATTACTAATTGTGAAGCGGATGGTTTCCCTGTTACAGGAGCTAATAATCCTAAAATTGGAAATTTTGATTACTCAAGTACCCATGAAGAGGGAGTGACAGAGGTTACATACATTTTTAATTTAAACGACTTTAACATAGACGATGCATTTTGTTTTGCCGCTCATGCTGAAGTCAGTGGGCCATCAGAGGAAACTGCTTGGGCTGAAGGTGAAGATTTTGGTGGAAAAAGCTGGGCAATGTTTGTTGAGGCTAATCTTACCGATTGTGAGGACGAAGGTGATGATGATGGAGGAGGTCCTTTTTAAAACTTATTTTTTTATTATGAACTCATACTTTCCCATTTATGAAAACTTGTTAATTTGTCTTAACCGATAAACAACGAGGTTTCATAATTGGGCTATTTTTACAATAAATAGTTCGTGTAAATTTGGAGCAATAAGATTGTGTTGTGGTGAATTAAACTTAATGTCGCTCACTTTAAAGTTTGTGAAATCCTTTATAAGCGTAATTATCTAATGGAGTAGATAAAGATTCCTATGATTCAAATTTTTTCAAGCTCATTTTAAATTATAATTGGTATAATTCTGAAATAGCGATATGGTTATTACTTATAAAAGTTCATTTCGTCTAGATATTCCCAAACAAATTCAGGTAACATGGGCCTCACGTTTTTGCCTTCTTTTATGGATTTTCGAATGAATGTAGAAGACAATTCCATAATTGGTGCTTTTACATGATGAATTTTCTCGTGTCCATCAAACCGTGTTGCTATAGTTTCACTTGAAATACGCGGGTAAACATAGAGATCATGATTTTCTATGATAAGCTCATAATTTTTCCATTTATGAAAACCTTTTAAGTTGTCTTCACCCATAATCAATGCGAAATCGTACTTGGGGTATTTCTCTTGTAAATAGGTTAGCGTATGTATGGTATAATTTGGCTGGGGCAAGTTAAATTCAATGTTACTTGGTTTGAGTTTTGTGTAATCTTTGGTTGCCCGATACACCATTTCCAAACGTTGATGGTTATCTAACAGCGAGCTCTTTTTTTTGAAAGGATTATGGGGCGTTACCACAAACCAGATTTGATCCAAATCGCTGTATTCGGCTAAATGGTTGGCAATAACAAGATGTCCAATATGAATGGGATTAAAGGAACCAAAAAACAAGCCAATCTTCATCTTAAGAAATTATGAATTCACAAAATTGTCCACTAAGGCTTCGGCCTCAAAAAGAGCATGTTCTAAATTATCATTTTCAATAATAACGTCAAATAATGGTGCCGTTGCAAGTTCGGCAGAAGCTTTAGCAATACGCATATTTATTTTATCCTCGCTCTCGGTTTTTCGCTTTTTTAATCGAATTTTAAGCGCATCAATACTTGGCGGTTTAACAAAAATAGCTAAGGTTTCTTCTGGAAATTTACGCTTGATGCGTAATCCTCCTGATACATCAATATCGAAGATCACATGTTTGCCTTTGGCCCAAATACGTTCTACTTCGGCTTTTAGAGTACCATAGAAATTATCCCGATATACTTCTTCCCATTCTAAAAATTCATCATTCTTGATCTTGGTTTTAAACTCCTTCGCTGATAAAAAATAGTAATCCTTACAATCGATTTCATCACCGCGTTTCTCCCTTGAGGTTGCTGAAATGGAGAATTCTAAATTTAGCGGTACTAAACCTAATAGATGCCTTACAATAGTTGTTTTTCCTGAACCCGATGGTGCAGAAAATACAATAAGCTTACCGGTATTCATGTCTTGAAGTTTCACTGTAATTATAAAACGTTTAGCAATTGTTCTTTAATTTTTTCAAGCTCATCCTTCATTTGTACCACGAGTTGCTGCATAGGTGCGTAGTTGCTTTTAGACCCGATGGTATTAATTTCCCTACCAATTTCCTGACTTATAAATCCGAGTTTTTTACCGTTTGAATCGATTGAATTGACACTTTCGGTGAAATATTCCAAGTGATTTTTAAGACGGACTTTCTCTTCGGTAATATCAAATTTTTCTATGTAGTAAACGAGTTCTTGCTCGAATCGATTTTCATCATATTTCTCTCTTAAATCCTCAACACCTTTAAAGAGCCGTTCACGAACCCCTTCTATACGATCGGGATCCATAGCAATCACCTCGTTGAGTAATGTATCTATGATTACGATGCGTTTATTAAAATCGTTTTCAAGCACTTTGCCTTCGTCACGGCGGTATTCATTTATAAGTATAACCGTTTTATCTATTTCGGCTTCAATAGCACGCCATTCGCTCTCGTCAATCTCTTCCCGAACGGTATTCAAAGCGTCTGGAAAACGTACGGCCATTTTTAGTAGCTCTATATCGTTAGCATCTACAACTTCTTTTAATTGCCTAATATATTGCTTAACAACGGGTGTATTAATTTGTGTTGAGGTATCCTCAGCAGTCGCTTCTACATAAATAGAAAAATCTACTTTGCCACGTACTAGTTTATCTGCTAATAGCTTTCGTATGGTGAGTTCTTTTTCTCTGTAAATAGAAGGCATTCTCGCGTTTAAATCCAGACTCTTGCTATTTAATGATTTTAACTCGATGGTTATTTTTTTGGTTGGCAATTGCAATACAGATTTTCCATAACCTGTCATTGAATGTATCATAAACTCGTGTATTAGATGGCGCAAAGGTAGTTAAATCCTAAGGTTTAGAAAACAGATTGTTAAATATATGGGCTATGTTGGAGTATGTGGTTAAGCGCTACCTTATCTTAATGAGTATGATATAAGTTTTACTACAATATGCTTTGATCGTCCAGTCTCAGTAATAACGTATTACAGAGCTAATTGAGAAAGAACTTATTTTCACGGATGCTTCTATGGCAAATTGGGAATAGCAAAAGTTGATTTATATCCATCTTTGGGAAGAGATTTTACAATAATTTAGAAGCAGTTGGCACATTTAAATACGCTTTTCCTTGCTCATTTTTTTATGATTATGAGCTAAAAGTAAAAATTTCGAAAATACAAGATGTTTATATCTAGCAAAACACATCATTGCACCGTGCAAATATTAAAAATAATATTTGTATATCCGTTTAATGTCCATTAGCTGTAATGCTAGCAATAATAAGCCTATCAAAGATTCGTTCTCCAAAATACCTGCGGTTGAGCTTATAAACAAACTCGTTCAGATATAATTGCAAATATTTCTTCTTGATTTTATGATAAGTTCCCGCAAAGTTCCTTTTAGCATTGCTTATTGCTATATGCACCCATTTGAGTGTTTCTTTGGTGGTTTGTTCGTTTGATTTCTCTGTCATATGTATTTCTACATAGTCTGCAATATTTACATATGAAGTACTCTTATCTGTAAATATAATAGTTTGCTCGTCATCAATAGCGTCTTTGAAGCTTTGGTCTGTGCCATCTGCCTTGTGGTCTTCTAATACCTTAGCTTTAAAATAACGGCATTGTCTATCTACTTTTCCTGTTTCTATATCTTCCAGTATGGTGCTTTCTGCCATAATCATAACATTGGATTTAGTTTTGCTCCCTCGACCTGCTTTTTGGGTTTTGTGTGCTTGTTCCGAGGCTTCAATAGTAAAATAGCCTTCATCCATTTCTATCATTCCTTCCAATGTGTACCTGTCATCACGATCCCCCATTGCTCTACGCAGTTTATGGACCATTGCCCAAACTGGCTCATAACGTTTTAGCCCCAACTGGCGCTGTATCTCTTTACTGGAAAATCCTTTTTTTGTGGTGCTCATCAAAAAAATGGTCTTGTACCAAACCAGAAATGACAATTTAGAGCTTTCCATTATGGTGCCACTGCGCAATGATGTCCTTGAGTTGCAGGATTTACATTGATAGCTCCATTTATTGATCAGCCAATAGTGGTCTGTACATCCGCAACGCTTACAAACAACACCTTGCTTGTCCCTTTGCTCCTTGAAATGAAGCCTGCAACTCTTTTCATCTGTGAAATGAACCCCAAAAGAAAATATATCCATAGCTAACTGTTTTTGAATCAATTAAATATACAAAATATTAATCAATATAGGGGTGTTTACGGATATACAAAAATAATAAAAAGGGAAACGATTAATGATTAATCGTTTCCCTTTTTATCTGTACTCAAGGTGGAACTAGTTAAATATTGAAAGATTGCAGTTTTAAAGGGGTTTCAGAGGATGAAAATTCCACTGACACCGAATTGAACTCCTTTTGTGAAAACTTTAACATTTGAACTATATTTATTGTCAATTAAGGCTAAATTGCATCATTACAACAAGTTCACCCCAGCTAAAATATACTCTTTAAGTTTCGGGTTATCTAAGTCAAGATCGGTTACGACCGTATCTATTTCTTTTAAACTACACACATCGAAATTAAGTTTTTCGTTTAATTTGTTTGAGGTCGCCAAATAAACAATATGCTCAGATGCTTTTATCATGGCTTTTTTTACCAATGATACTTCATAGCCTTCATCAGTTATTCCTTGCTCAATATTTAGGGCACTAACACCCATAAAACAAATATCCGCTCTGATGTCGGATAAATATTGAATAACATCAATGCCTGTTGTAACCATAGAGTTTCGATGTATTTTGCCGCCGATGAATATGGTTTCTATTAAAGGGTGCTCCGTTAATTGCATAGCTATTGGTAAACTATAAGTGTAAATAGTAGCTTTTAAATCTTTAGGAAATAATTTAGCAAGCATTAAATTAGTGGTCCCACCACTCATGATTATTGCCATGCTATCCTGTATTAAAGAAATCGCTTTTTGTGCAATCTGGATTTTATTGTCTCTATTATAGATAACGTCTTCGTTGTAGTGGTAGAGCTTTTGTATGGTTGAAATGGCACCTCCATGAACTTTGGTAAGTAATCCTTTTCCATCCAATTCATGAATATCTCTTCTAATAGTATCCTCAGAAACCTCTAATTTTTCAGATAATAAGCTTGAACTAATTTTTCTGTTAATGCTTACTTCATCTATAATTTTCTTTTGTCGCTCCTTTTTTTTCATAAACAGATTTCTTCAAAAATAAGTTTTTATTAAATAAAAAGACATTTTTTTGCAGGTTTTAGAACTAAATATGCATTTTTATAAAGTAAATTATACATTTGAAAAAGCTTTTCTAAAAAAATTCGATAAAAACAGTTTTCTGCATAAAATATAACTTTCAATATACAATTTGCAATTATTAAAATATTTTTTCGAGTTAAATTAATAAAACATGCATTTATTTGCAAAAAAAACGCATGTTTTGGTTTAATTTTTATATTTTTAGCATAAATAACTAAAACTCACTCTCATGAAAAAAACTAATGAAATGCTCTCTTATATTAAGAGATTTCAATTTATAAGTATCTTTTTGTTGCTTATCATGTTTAGCTTTACCTCACACGGCCAAACAACATATACATTACAGGGTAATGTGACTGATAATGTTGGTGATCCTGTTATGGGTGTTACAGTTCAAGTTAAGAATACCGCTCTAGGGGTAATTACCGATTTTGACGGAAATTATAATTTGAAAGCAAACATTGAAGCGGGTAACTATACACTCGTTTTTAGATCACTTGGATTAGCAACAAAAGAAGTTAAAATTATTTTAAACGCTCAGACCCAAGTGGTAAATGATGTTGAGATGACTGCAGATATCCTGGGGTTGGATCAAGTGGTCATAACTGGGGCAGGAGCATTGACAGCTAAGAAACAACTAGGAAACACTATTTCAACTATAAGTGGTTTGGATATTGCCGAATCTGGATCCGTTGATATTACAGGAGCACTTTCAGGAAAATTGGCTGGGGTACAAGTATCTCAAAATTCAGGTGATCCTGCCGGTGGTATTAGCGTTCGATTACGGAGTGCGAGTACGGTTAATGGAAGCTCAGATCCTTTGTATATTATTGATGGCGTATTTGTCAATAACAACTCTACTAACGTCTTGAATGTAAACAGTGTGGTTCAAAATCGATTATCTGATATAAGCCCACAGGATATTGATAGAATTGAAGTGATAAAGGGTGCAGCAGCAGCAGCGTTATATGGAGCTAGAGCTAGTAACGGTGTCGTACAGATTTTTACAAAAAAAGGAAAGTCTGGAGAACCTGTAGTTACATTATCTAGCAGTGTGAATTTTAATTCTTTAAGAAAGAAGCGTGATTTTAATCAAGAACCTTTTGATTGGACATCAAGTGATATTACCATTCTTAGTAAAGAACCAGTAACAAGGTATGACTATCAAGATATGGTGTTTGAAAATTCAACAGGAACCGATAATTACGTTTCTATATCAGGAGGAAAAGACAACACAAACTATTTTGCTTCATTTTCTTATTTAAAGAACAATGGAATTCTCAAAAACACCAATTTTGAAAGAGAAGGAGGAAGAATTAGAGTCAATCAAGTAATTAATAATTGGGCGTCTGCTTCTGTAGGGACCTATTTTTCTACAAGCAAAAGTCAAGACATGCCCAATGGAGGTTATGGATTTGGAGTATTACAAACTATATTATTTACTAATAATAAAATAGACCCAAGACCTGACGCTGATGGTAATTATCCTAATATGACCTTTTATCCAAATATTTTGGAGTACATCAATACCTTTGATTTTCATCAAAATAATAATAGAAATATTAGTGATTTGCAAATTAATATGAAACCTATTGATGGTTTAAAAGTGAACTACATTCTTGGTTATGATAATGCGGAATCTATAGGTAGTACATATGTTCCTATTGGAACCAATACTGTTTTATTAGGTAGCGCAAGCACATCTACAATTAGTACTAAGCTATTCAATAGCGATTTAACTGCTTCTTTTGATAAAAAGATAGGAGAGAATATAAAATCGACAACAACAACAGGCTTCGCTTGGCAATCAGAAAAGACTTTAGTGCGCTCAATTTCAGGCACAGGAATAGCTGAAGGAGTGAAAACTACCAATGGAGCAGCTTCAATTTCTACTAACGAAAACAGAAGTGAAATTACAACTTGGGGAGGGTTTTTGCAGCAAACATTTGGGTTTAGTGATAAACTTTTTATAACTGGCGCTATTAGATTAGATGGTGCTTCAGTATTTGCTCCGAATGAAAGGAATCAATTTTTTCCAAAAGCTAGTATGTCTTACTTGATTTCTGATGAAGATTTTTGGGAAAACAGTTTTGGAAACACAATCAATAGTTTTAAGGTGAGAGCAGCTTGGGGAGAAGGAGGAAGTCTTCTAGCTATCGGTGCTTTTGATCGGTTTCTAAATTTTGTAGCTGGAGGTATTGACGGGAATTCTGGTGTTATTCCTAGTACTCAACTTGGGAATCCTGATTTAAGACCTGAAAGACAATCTGAATTAGAATTCGGTATTGACGTGGGATTGTTTAATAATAAAATAGGGATTGAGCTTACCTATTATAAACAGAATATAACAGATCTTTTATTAAATAGAATATTATCTCCTTCGACTGGGGCAGGCACAAGGATTGAAAATATTGGAACAATGACTAACAGAGGATTTGAGGCATTAATTACAGCCACGCCAATTCAAACTAATGATTTTAGCTGGTCAATTACTGGAACATATTCCTCAAATAAAAATGAAGTTAATAATATAGAAGGTGAACAATTTGGAATTGGAAATTTCGGATTCTCTGTTGCTAAAAATGGTAATCCTTTAGGGGTTTTTTATCAAGGTTTCTATGCAAGAAATACAGATGGAAGTTTGCTTTTAACGCCTGGGGGTCTTCCTCAAAGAGAGAAGGGATCCCTTGATGTAAATGGAAATCCTGTACCAGAGAGAGATGGGTCCGGTCAGCCTAGTGGAGCTAATTTAAGTAAGGTTATAGGGGATCCAAATCCAGACTTTATAGCTTCTTTAATTAACGAAGTTACATACAAAAACTTTTCTTTTAGAATGCAGCTGGATGCCGTTCAAGGTAATGATATTTTAAGTTGGGATACGCGTATGTTCTATCGTTTTGGTGGTGGACCTGCTACGGCTAGTGAATTAAGAGGAGACGATGTTCGTGGAACTGGGGCGGCCAAGTTTGGTATTGCCGAATCTTATATTGAAGACGGATCTTATATCAAGCTTCGGGAAATATCGGCTTCCTATTTATTAAAAAAACCTTTAAAAGGGGTTAGCAGTATTAAATTATCGCTAACGGGGCGTAATTTATTCTCGATTGATAATTTCTCAGGCTATGACCCAGAAGTAAATATGGATGCACAGAGCAATGGTTCTAGAGGAGGAATTATGGGATTGGTTCCAATACCGAGTGTTATTAAATTTGGTGTAACAGCTACTTTTTAAGTATCAAAATAATAAAATAATAAAAAAATGAAAAATATAAAAATATATGCAATTGTAAGTGTTCTGCTTATTGGTAGTGGGTTGTTTACAGCATGCGAAACTGATTTCGAAAATCCAAACAGTCCAACCGAGAATCTTGTTTTAAAAACAAAGGGAGGTCTTTTTGCATTAGCTACTGGGATTAGGCAATATTATTCAGTAACGGCATTAAGACAAATAATTGAAGCGTCAGGAATTACTACAAGAGAACTTGGGGTAACCAATACCTTTTTAAATATTAACGAATTGGCTAAAGGAGGAGCAGAATTGCCTAGTGAAAGTGGAGGTATCACAAATCCTTGGGTAGCTCTTCTACGAGCTAAAGGCATGGCTGAATCATTAATTGAGGGGGCTAATACCGTTGAGTTTACTAATCAAGGAAGTAAAAGTGGGCTTATAGCTTATGGAAAATTAATCAAAGCCATGTGTTTAGGGTATTTAATTCAAATGTTTGAACAAGTACCTATAGATAATTCGGCCGATGGTGCTGCTCAATTTAGTGATAGAGCTACGGTATTAGCGAATTGTATTGCATTGTTAGAGGAAGCGAAAGATGTGATCACAACAACTCCTATGTCAGATGATTTTAAATCTAATGTTTTATGGAAAGATGTTATTTTGGTAGATCAAACAATTAGTCTAAATAAAATAATTAATGCTTATCTTTCAAGATATCAATTAATGGCAGGTAATTATGATGCTTCAATTACAGCTGCAAATGCCGTATTAAATGACAGTGATGCTACTAGGCCTATATGGGTTTATGATGCTAATAATCAAAACCCTATTTGGAATCGAACCGTTAATTCTGCTGATTTAAATCCTCAAACTAATTTTGGTTTACTAGGGGCGTATGTTCCAGAGGCTGGAGATGGACGTGTTGATTTCTATTTAGGTGCCGATGCCGGTTTTGCCAATGCAGATGCAGGCGGTCAAGCTTTAAGTGAAATGCTTGGTTTCTTTAGTACTAGTACATCGTCAATTCCAATATATCTTCCAGGAGAAATGTTATTAATTAAAGCGGAAGCGTATGCCAGATTAAATCAATTAGATGATGCGGTTACTCAATTAAATTTGGTAAGACAAAAGAATGACGATCCTTTTGGCGTAAATGCCAACCTTCCAGCTTGGACAGGAGATGAAACAAGTCAGAGCGATATTTTAGAAGAGATATATAAAAATAGAAGTATAGAACTATTTTTAACAGGATTAAGATTTGAGGACAGTAAAAGGTTTCATCCTGATTTTGTAGTTCCTTCTGCAGCCAATACAACTAATGAAAGGAACAGAAATTTTTATCCTTATCCATCTATAGAGAGGGAGAATAATCCAAATACTCCAACAGATCCGTCAATTTAAAATATTGTTATAACAATTTTTAAGTTTGTTTTTTTTTTGTTTAGTTAATATTTAGGGAAACAATATTGTTGTCCTAAATAAATTTATGAGCGAGAAGAGGTATTTTAAATAAAAAAATATGGCAGTTAAAACAGGTCTTGATGTATTAATAGAGGACAAAGAGATTTATAAAACATTTAAAGGTAATGTAGCTTTACTTTGTCATAATGCATCTATTGATTCTAACTATACACATGCAGCATTGAAATTCAAAGAGCTATTTGGCGCAAGGTTTGTAAAGCTATTTGGGCCCCAACATGGTTTTGCAACAGATGTACAAGATAATATGGTTGAATCCGACCATATTATACATCCATATTTTAATATCCCTGTTTACTCCCTATACTCTGAGACTCGTATTCCTACTGATGACATGTTAGATGGTATAGATCATTTATTTGTGGATTTACAAGATGTTGGATGCAGAGTTTATACATACATTTATACACTTACCCTTTTGTTAGAAAAATGTAGTGATAAGGACATTCAAGTTGTTGTACTTGATCGTCCTAATCCGATAAATGGAATTGATATTGAAGGAAATATATTAGAATTAGAATTTGAATCTTTTGTTGGACGACATGCGATTCCTATGCGTCACGGTATGACTATTGGCGAGGTTGGGTTAATGCATCAAAAATATTGGGTTAAAGAACAAGCTAACCTCAAAGTTATAAAAATGCAGAATTGGAATCGAGATATGTATTTTGAAGATACTAAGTTGCCATGGCTGTTACCATCTCCAAACCTACCTAGGGCAGAAAGTTCTTTAACCTTTCCAGCCACGGTTTTATTTGAAGGAACGCTTTTAAGTGAAGGAAGAGGTACAACACAGTCTTTAGAAATTGTAGGACACCCAAAAATTGAACCTTTTTCGTTTTATGAAAACCATATGCTTAGTGTTGTGAAAAATTCAAAATTAGAAGGTTTTGTGCTTAGGCCAGTTACATTTTTACCTACTTTTCAAAAACATGCCAATCAAGTATGCGGTGGTATTCAAATTCACGTTACTAACAAATTTACTTATAAACCTTGGCGTGTTGGGCAAATATTGATGCGTGAGTTATATCATTACTTAGCAGAAGATTTTATATGGAAGAAACCTCCTTATGAATATAATCATACTGAATTGCCAATTGATATTATTAACGGAAGTAAAAAAATAAGATGCTGGTTGGAAAATAATGATTCTATAGAAATGCTGGAGGCTTTTGAAGATTTAGAAGATTATAAATTACAGCTTAATGAAATAAAAATTTATTAAAAGTACGAAACCAATTATTCTATAATCGATTCATAAATTAAATCCTGAATTTCTGTTCTTATATTTTTCTCTCCTAATTTATTATTGGACATAGTTGGATATACCCTATTTGATAAAAAAACATATAATATTCCAGTTTCAGGATCTGCCCAAGTATAGGTGCCTGTAAAGCCACTGTGGCCAAAGCTATTTGTTGAAGCATATTTACTAGTCGCTTTGTCTTCTGAATTTAGCTGAGGTTTGTCAAAACCAAGCCCTCTTCGAATACTATCACTTTCATAATATCTATGATTAAATTTGTGAATTGTTTTTGATTCAAAATATCTTTTACCGCCATAATAGCCTTCTTGTAAATACATTTGCATCATTTTAGCGACATCGTTTGAATTTCCAAAAAGTCCAGCATTACCACTTACTCCGTTCATCATAGCAGCTCCCATATCATGAACATGACCTTGAAGAGTTTGGTTTCTGAAATAATTATCTACTTCAGAAGGAACAATTTCAGATTTATTAAACTTATTTAGCGGATTATAAGTTAGAGTTGTTGCTCCTAATGGTTTGTAAAACTCCTCATTGTCAAGATAATCCATTTCCTTACTGAAGGTATTTTTTATATATTTTTTAAATAAATAAAAAACCAAGCCACTGTATTTGTAACCCATTTCAGCCCGTTGCGGTGTCTCAGCTATTTTTTTGTATATAGAATCTGTGTATGAATTAATTAAATATAAATCTTTAGCAACTTTAATTGAAAAATCTTTGTTCTTAATTTCACTATAATATTTATTAAAAGGTATTTTAGTAATACTATCTATAGTTTCTAAATAATAAGGAATCCACGCTTTCATTTTTCCAGTATGTGATAGCGCTTGTTTTATAGTAATTGTATCTTTATTTGTTTCTTTTAAATAAGGTAATATTTTACCAAGAGTAGTATTTAAATTAAAGAGCCCCATTTCTTCACTTTTCATGATTAATGGAAGTCCCCCTAGTATTTTTGTCACTGAAGCTAAGTCATAAAGATCAGTTAATCTTACTTTTTGTTTTTTATTATATGTATGATAGCCAAAGCTTTTATGATAGATTACCTTACCGTAACGTGCAACTAAAACTTGCCCTCCTGGAGCCATTGAAGAGTCAACAACCATTCTCGTTACAGAATCTATTTTAGTAAGTAATTTACTGTTCATGCCCACATCTTCTGGAATAGAATAAGAAAGTCTTAATAAGTTAGGAGTTGTTATACCAGTTCCTTCCGGAAACATGTTTTTAATTGTAACAGGAAGTTTTCCTTTAATTTCTAATGCTCCAAAAATCATTTGAGCTGAAATTTCTTGTGATATATTACTATTTTGATATGATATTAGAATAGCATCTATAACACTAAAATCACTAATGTCTAAGAGCGTATATGGGCTTGCAAAAACATCTAATATGATTTTGTGGTTTTTAGAAATTTCCTGTAACCAAATTAATTCTTCATTAGACATTTTATAACCTTCCCAAGGTGTTTTGTTTGATTTATGATAACCTATTATCACAGTGTTATAAGGTTTTAATCTTTGAAGTAGTCCAGTTAAATTTTCATGAGAAATAATATCAACTTGGGTGTACTTTTTCAATGTATTGGTAAAGCTTAAATGGTCGGAATCCCCCAATTTTATATAGGCTATTTTGGCTTTGGCTAAATCACGAATAGGAAGTGTTGCATCATCATTTTTTACAAGTGTTATGGCTTCTTTCATTAAAGATCTATACAGCAGTTTGTCTTTTGTAGTAATAATATCATCTTTAATGCCTTCTCCTTTTATTGGGACAAAATTATTTAAACCCACATGATATTTAGCCAGTAATATTTTCCGAACGGATTGATTTAAACGTTCTTGGCTGAACATTTTATTTTTAAGCGCGTTTTTTATTTTTTTTACAGCTTGCTTTATCTCCTCAGGAATAAGCAAAATATCATTTCCAGCAAGAAAAGCAGCCAAATCAATATCACCTGGTTTGGCATAATTAGCAGCACCTTTCATATTTAAAGCATCAGTAAAAATTAAACCATTAAAATTCATTTTCTTTTTTAAAAGCTCCGTGACTACTTTATATGACATAGATGTTGGAACGCCTTCTTTTGGTTCCAAGGATGGGACATTTAAATGAGCAATCATAACACTTGCTAAGTCTGAATCAAATAGTTGCCTATAAGGATATAATTCAACGGAGTCTAATCGTTTTAAGTCAAAATCTAGAAAAGGTAGTGTTTTATGAGAATCTGTTGAAGTGTCTCCATGTCCAGGAAAATGTTTAGCATTTGCTAAAACTCCCATACTTTGAATACCTTTAGTAAAAGCGATTGCTTTTTTAGCTACATTGTATTTGTTTTCTCCAAAAGATCTATTTCCAATAATAGGGTTTTTAGGATTAGTATTAATGTCAACAACCGGAGCAAAATTAACATGAATGCCAACCCGTTTACAGTGTTTTCCAAGTTGGTAGCCAAATTGCTCAATCAAGGTATTGTTTTGAACGGCTCCTAAGGTCATATTCCATGGGTAACGGAAAGTGTTTTTTAATCTCATATCTAAACCCCACTCACCATCAAACGCTATAAGTAGAGGGATTTTAGATTTAGATTGATATATATTCGTTAATCTCACTTGTTTTTCAGGTGTTCCTTGCATAAAAATTAAACCACCAATGTGGTATTTCCTTATCATTCTTTTAATGAAGTTCTGATGCTTTTTATCTTTGTTTGAATAGGCTTGAACCATAAAAAGCTGACCGATTTTTTGATTTATGGTTAAATTTGTCATTATACTATCTACCCACTGTTTTTGATTTTTTACGTCTAGAGTAAGTAGTGGTTCCTGTTGTTGTGCGTAGCCTACAATACATACTAAAAAGGCACTAACAATAACTAGTCTTTTCATTTTTATTTAGTTTTACACCTTAGGCTGTATCATTTCTTAGAATGAATACTATTCATTCTTTGGCAAATTAATTATTTACAACAAGTTTACACCAGCTAAAACATACTCTTTAAGTTTCGGGTTATCTAAGTCAAGATCGGTTACGACCGTATCTATTTGTTTTAAACTACATACATCGAAATTAAGTTTTTCGTTTAATTTGTTTGAGGTCGCCAAATAAACAATATGCTCAGATGCTTTTATCATGGCTTTTTTTACCAATGATACTTCATAGCCTTCATCTGTTATACCTTGTTCAATATTTAGGGCACTAACACCCATAAAACAAATATCCGCTCTGATGTCGGATAAATATTGAATAACATCAATGCCTGTTGTAACCATAGAGTTTCGATGTATCTTGCCGCCGATGAATATGGTTTCTATTAAAGGGTGCTCCGTTAATTGCATAGCTATTGGTAAACTATAGGTGTAAATAGTAGCTTTTAAATCTTTAGGAAATAATTTAGCAAGCATTAAATTAGTAGTCCCACCACTCATGATTATTGCCATGCTATCCTGTATTAAAGAAATCGCTTTTTGTGCAATTTGGATTTTATTGTCTCTATTATATATTGCGTCTTCGTTGTAGTGATAGAGCTTTTGTATGGTTGAAATAGCACCCCCATGAACTTTGGTAAGTAATCCTTTTCCATCCAATTCATGAATATCTCTTCTAATAGTATCCTCAGAAACTTCTAATTTTTCAGATAATAAGCTTGAACTAACTTTTCTGTTAATGCTTACTTCATGTATAATTTTCTTTTGTCGCTCCTTCTTTTTCATAAATTAATTTCTTCAAAAATAAGTTTAAATAAAATCACTATGCAGATTTTTTTTAAAAATAGGCATTTTTTTGCATGTTTTGGAGCTAAGTTCGCATTTTTATAAAAAAAATATTATACTTTTGAACAAGCTTTTCTAAAAACTTCGATAAAAATATAAAATTATGAGCACATCCGGCAGATTAATTTCTTTAGATGTTTTAAGAGGTTTAACCATTTTATTGATGATATTGGTTAACACTCCTGGTAGTTGGGCTTATGTGTATCCACCACTTAGGCATGCAGAATGGCATGGATGCACACCAACAGATTTGGTATTTCCTTTTTTTCTGTTCATAGTAGGTGTCTCTGCATGGTTTTCCTTTAAAAAGTATGGAACTAAACTATCTAGAACAACCCTATTTAAAATACTTAAGAGAGCTACCATTATTTTTCTATTGGGTTTTTTGCTTAATTTGTATCCCTTTTTTGATTTTGAGAAGGTTAGGGTAATGGGGGTTTTGCAGCGAATAGCTATTGCTTATGCCTTTGGAGCCATTATTTGTTTAAGTTTTAAAAGAAAGAAACTTTTATTTGTATTAGGGTTAATTGTTTTAGGTTACTGGTCTTTGTTATATTTCTGTTCGGCAGAAAATCCATATTCATTAAATGAAAATATTGTCAGAAAGTTTGATTTATTTGTATTTGGAGAAAAGCATATATATAAAGGTTTTGGGATTCCTTTTGATCCTGAAGGTCTATTATCAACCATCCCATCGATTGCAACGGTAATAATTGGATACCTTGTTGGGCAATTTATAAGTCTTGAAACGGGAATTCTATTAAAAATAAAAAAATTAGTGCTTTATGGTGTTTTATTAACCGTAATAGGATTTGCATGGGGATTTTTGTTTCCAATTAACAAGGCTTTATGGACGAGTTCCTTTGTTTTATATACTGCGGGTTTAGCAATATTGTTTTTGGCTCTATTAATTTATGTTATTGATTTTAAGGGGTATAACAAATGGGCAAAACCTTTTGTACATTTTGGAACTAACCCACTCTTTATTTTTGTGTTTTCCGGCTTATATGTAAAAACAATAAGTTATTTAATTGAAATACCTTTTAAAGATAGCACGATATCAGGATACCAATACTTGTATAGTCAAGTATTCGTTCCAATTGCTGGCAATATGAACGGTTCATTGTTATTTGCTTTAGCTCATATAGCTGTCTATTGGGTTATTTGTTATTTTCTGTATAAAAATAGAATATTTATAAAAATATGATTTACTTCATGCAGAATTCAAGTAATTCGAATAATTTTTCGACATTATGAAATAAAACATGCATTTTAATGCATATTTCTTGCGTGTTTTATTTTTTATTTATATTTTTATATTCATTAACTAAAACTATAACTCATATGAAAAATTATTATTTGCAATTAGTCACTCTGGTAGTGTTGCTTTTTGTGCAGAGTTCTTTTGCGCAATCAGCCACTATTTCGGGTGTAGTTACCGATAAAGGAAGTGGTATTCCTTTGTTAGGCGTAAATGTTGTCATTGAAGGCACTACGAATGGGACTGTTACTGATTTTGATGGAAACTACTCGATTTCTGGAAGTCAATTGGAAGGAAGTGTCTTAAGTTTTAGTTTTGTTGGTTTCAAAACGACTTCAATTGCATTGACAGGTAAGAGTCAAGTAGTAGATGTGGCATTAGAGGAAGATGCTACTAGCCTTGACGAGGTCGTAGTTACGGCATTGGGAATTAAAAGAGAAGCCAAAGCTTTAGGGTATTCCTTAACCCAAGTAGATGGCGATGAATTGTCTACAGTAAAAACTGCAAGTGCTGTTAATTCGTTGCAAGGTAGGGTTGCGGGTGTAAATATTTCTACAAGTAGCACAGGAGCAGCTGGATCTAGTAGAATTATTATTAGGGGAGCAAGTTCATTGACGGGTAACAATCAGCCTCTCTATGTAGTTGATGGTATTCCTATTATAAACAATACCAATGGATCTGTTGTTGGTCCGACTAATGATGGAACAGGAGATGGTGGTGATGATATATCTACCATAAACCCAGATGATATTGAATCAGTATCTGTATTAAAAGGTAGTTCAGCGGCAGCACTTTATGGCTCATTGGCCTCTAATGGTGTCATTATGATTACTACAAAAACAGGTAAGGGCAAAGGAAGTTTAGGAATTGAATACTCAAGCTCCTATACCTTTGATAGAATAAACACCGATCTTCAGGATTTCCAAACTTCGTATGGACAAGGTAATAATAGGCTAAGACCTGGTTATGAATATGATATAAATAACAATGCAGTAGAAATAACAGATCCTGCTCTTGCTGTTGATGATTCTTTTGTTAGCTCATTGCAATCATGGGGTGATCGTTATGATGGTTCGCTGGTTTATAATTGGGATGGTGCTAGAAGACCTTACTCATATATGGGTAACAATCTAGATAAATTTTATGATACTGGAACAACAGCTATAAACACGCTTGCTTTAACTAAAGGAAGTGATGATCTAAGCTATCGATTTTCTTTTTCTAATTTAGAAAATAAAGATATTTTCCCTAATTCAACGTTAAACAGGAAGTCATTATCATTAAATGCTTCTGCAAAAATAAATCCAAAATTAGCCTCTACAGTTAATGCAAAATATGTTATTGAAAAAGTCCATAATCGTATTAATATTGGTGATACTCCAGGAAACGCAAACACGGTTGCTTTCGTATTGCCGGGAAGTTTGGATATCAATGATTTAAGACCTGGTTCTAATGAAGAAGGAACAGAGCTTTTATTTCAGCCAAGTCAGTTTATTTCAAATCCATACTGGGCGGTTAATGATTTTAATAATGATGATCAGAAAAACAGGTTGACTGTATCGACCACGTTAAGATATGATATCACAGATTGGTTATATGCAACAGGTAGAGCAGGTATTGACACCTATGATCTCTCTAGAAGAAATGTAACCCCTTTTGGAACAGCGTATCGTCCTGGTGGTCAAATGTCTCAAAGTAAATCGACCTTTACGTCATTTGATTCTGATATTATGCTGGGCGTTAATAAAGCGCTAACAGATAAAATTTCAACAAATATTATAATTGGTGGAAATAGCAGAACATCAACTTTTGAACAGTTAAGTGCACTTGGTAGAGGTTTTATTGTAATAGGCTTAGAAGATATTAATAACACCACTTTACCAGAACCTGATAATAATTACTTTAAAACAAAAACGAATTCATTATATGGTTCATTTGAAGTAGATTATGGTAAATTCTTATACCTAACATATACAGGAAGAAACGATTGGTTTTCTACACTCTCTTTTCCGGGTAAAACAACACCAAACAATGACTTTTACTGGTCATTAAGCGGTAGTTTATTATTAAACGAAGCGTTGAATTTACCTAAATCAATAAACTATGCAAAAATAAGGGCAAGTTACGCGCAGGTAGCAGGTGGTGCAAGAAATGCCTATGCATTAAATTTAGACTATGCGGTTACTGGTTCATTTCAAGGTCAATCATTTGGACAGTTAAATGGAAACTCCATACCTAATCCAAACTTAATACCATTTCAAAAAAATGAATTTGAAGTAGGTTTTGATGGTCGATTTTTTAACAATCGTTTTAATTTAGATGTAGCTTATTACCAAAATCAAACAACAAATGATATTGTTAGAGCAGCAGCTTCTCAATCATCTGGTTTTACTTCATCAATACTAAATATAGGTGAACTGGAAAATAAAGGAATAGAACTATTAATTGGGGGTACACCGATTAAAAATGAAAATTTCTCATGGAATACGTCATTCAACATAGGTTATAATGATAGTGAAATTATAAGTACCGATGATGAGGATACACCTATTAATGTTGATGGCAGTCAAACACGATCTAGAACCGCTATTATTTCTCATATTGTAGGTGAAAATTATGGTGTTATTTGGGGTTCATCTTATAAAAGAGATGAGAACGGAAATATCATGTATAATATTACAGGTTCTGTACCAAAACCCATACAAGGGGAAAACAAAATATTAGGACAAGGTGTGGCGCCTTACACCATGGGATTCTCTAATACATTTAGATATAAAAATGTGTCATTAGGATTTTTAATTGATGCTAAATTTGGTGGTAGTGTACACTCTGGTACCAATAGAGAACTGATGTTAAGAGGCTTGCACAAAAAAACACTTGAAGGGCGCGAGAATGGTTTAGTTGTGTCAGGAGTTGATGACGCCACAGGCGACCCATTTACTATGACAGTGGCGCCTGAGAACTTAAGAACCTACTATGGTTTTATTGGAGAAGAAAGTGCTGGTATATCTGAAGAATTTGTATACAGTACGGATTTTATAAAGTTTAGGGAATTAAGCTTATCTTATAATTTACCACAGAACATATTAAAGAACATATTTATTAAAGATTTAAGACTATCAGTAATTGGTAGAAATCTTTTCTTTATCAAAAAAGATATTGATAATGTAGATCCGGAGGCAGCTCTAAATAATCTTAACTCGCAAGGTATAGAGAGATTTGGGATTCCATCAACCAGAAGCTATGGTTTTTCTGTAAATGTTAAATTTTAAAAAAAAGAAAATGAAAAAAACACTTATTTTACTAGTTATAATAGTATTATCGTTTGGATCGTGTGATAATGGCTTTGAGGAACTTAATGTTAATCCTACAAAGCCCACACAACTTGATCCATCAACAAAGTTGACATACGTTCAGCTATATACAGGAGGTAGTAACTATGTTGCTTATTTATTTTGGAATGTTATTCACTTAATGCAAAATGTTCAACATCTTAATAATACATCATATATTTCATTTCTGTACAAAGAAGGGAACACCCATTGGTTATTTGAGGAACAATTTAAAACTACGGTTAAGAATATTGTAGACTTAGAAGCTCAATTAGAGGCCAGTGATGCATCTACCGCTGCTACAGATTTGGCTATAGCCAGAATACAGAGAATTCTTATATTTAGTAGAATTACAGATGCCTATGGAGATATTCCTTATAGCGAAGCTGGGAAAGGGTTTTTAGAGGGTATTCGTTTCCCTAAATATGACAAGCAAAGTGATATTTATGCCGATATGTTAGCAACTTTAGAAAGTGCTGCTGCAACGTTAAGTTCAGGTGGAGCTAGCTCGTTTGGTTCTGCTGATTTGTTGTATGGTGGCGATGTTCTAAAATGGAAAAAATTTGCCAATTCATTAATGCTACGTTTAGCTATGCGTATGGTTAATGTTGATGAAGCTGGAGCACAGGCATGGACAACTAAAGCCATTAATGGTGGTGTTATGACAAGTAATGCCGATATTGCTTATACACAATATGAAAACTCTGCAAATGATGGTGGTCCCAACGTTAATCCCCTTACAAAATGTTTTACTTCAAGAGATTATAGGCAAGTAAAAATTTCTAAAACATTTATGGACTTTATGAAAGATAGAAATGACCCACGTGTTTCTGTATTATGTTCAACTACAGATGGTGATACAGATCCAGCATTACAATTTGGTCAAGATATTAATGACCCTACCCGAGCTGCTGCAAATTCAAAACCAAATGTCAACATTTTCGGAGGACAATTAAGCGATTTATCTAGAATTATTATTTATGATGCACCTTTTTTCTTCCAGACCTATGCTGAAGTAGAATTTATGCTAGCTGAAGCTGCAGAACGCTGGGGATTAGCAGGTGGGAATGTTGAAGCTCACTATAACGCTGGGGTGACGGCGGCAATGGATTATTTATCTCTTTATGGGCATGGTGTAAATATAACACTTACCCAAATTAATGATTACTTAACGGCAAATCCATTTGTGCCAGCTCAAGCATTAAAAATGATTAACGAGCAATATTGGGTAGCCACTTTTGGCAATGGTTTAGAGACATTCTCAAATTGGAAGAGATCAGGGTATCCTGTATTGGTTCCCGCAGATGTTGCAAATATTCTTACTGACGGAAAAATACCAAGAAGATTGCCATATCCAGGTTCTGAAAAATTAAATAATCCAGATGCGGTAGAAGCAGCCATTGCGCAACAAGGAGGTGACGGTTTATTAACCCGAATGTGGTGGGATGAAAATTAGATGCTAGGTAATAATACATCTAATAAATCCTCATCAAAATTTTTATGAATTTAAATTAGTTTGAGTTAGTTTTAATTCTAGAGGTGAGAGAAATCAATGCATGACTCTCACCTCTTATTTTAAAAATATTTTGTTGAACTTAAGTCATTTGTTTTGAAAAAAGTAAAAACTGGTCTCGATATATTGGCTGCTAACAGCAAACTACAAAAAACTTTTAAAGGGAATGTAGCACTGTTATGCCATAACGCATCTGTTGATAGCACCTATACACACGCTGCTCTTAAATTTAAGCATTTATTTTCAGAGCGTTTTGTAAAATTATTTGGACCTCAACATGGTTTTGCAACGGATGCTCAAGACAACATGATTGAAACAGATCATTGCATACACCCGTACTTTAATATTCCTGTATATTCTTTGTATTCTGAAACAAGAATTCCAACAGATGAAATGCTTGAAGGAATTGATCATTTGTTTGTCGATTTACAAGATATAGGATGCAGAATGTATACATATATTTACACACTTACCCTTTTGCTGGAAAAATGTATTGATAAAGACATTGAGGTCATTGTTTTAGATAGACCTAACCCCATTAACGGAATTGAAATAGAAGGAAATATTTTAGAGTCAGATTTTGAATCTTTTATCGGGAGACATCCTATTCCTGTGCGCCATGGCATGACCATTGGTGAAGTAGCATTAATGCATCAAAAATTTTGGACTAAAAATCAAACAAATTTAAGAGTGATAAAAATGCAATATTGGGAACGTGATATGTATTTTGAAGATACTGAACTGCCATGGCTTTTGCCTTCACCAAATATTGCAAGGACAGACACTCCTTTAATTTTTCCAGCAACTGTATTATTTGAAGGAACCCTTTTAAGTGAAGGAAGAGGTACTACGCAGTCTTTGGAAATTGTTGGGCATCCAAAAATTGAACCTTTTTCATTTTATGAAAATCATTTGGCAAGCGTCATAAAAAAATCACAACTGGAAGGATTTAAATTGAGACCCATCACATTTCTGCCAACTTTTCAAAAACAGGAGAATGAAGTTTGTGGCGGTTTTCAAATTCATGTAACCAATAAATCCACTTTCAAGCCTTGGCGCGTGGGACAATTATTAATGCGGGAGTTATATAATAATTTAGGAGAAGCGTTTGAATGGAAAAAACCTCCTTATGAGTATAATTACACTCATGAACCAATTGATATTATAAATGGAACTGACAAATTGAGACATTGGGTAGTAAATAATGAACCACTAGAAATATTAGATGCTTTGGAATGTTTAGACGACTATAAATTAAAACTTGACGAAATAAAAATTTATTAAAAAATAATACTGATTAAAAGAGCAATCACTAACTATTTTGGCTCCTAATAAAGTAATTGAAAATAAAGAAATAACATAAATGAGCGCAACACTAATTTTAATAATCATAGCATCTTATTTTGGGGTGTTAATGTTGATATCACATGTGGTTTCAAAAAATTCAAGTGATGAGTCCTTTTACACGGGCGACAGAAAATCGCCTTGGCAAATAGTTGCTTTTGGAATGATTGGGGCGGTATTATCTGGTGTCACCTTTGTTTCAATCCCAGGGATGGTTGGTACCAATTATTTTTATTATTTACAGTTTGTTTTTGGGAACGTGGTTGGGTATGTATTTATAACATATGTTCTTATTCCTATTTATTACGATTTAAAATTAGTTTCTATATATACCTATTTAGAAACTAGATTTGGAATTAGAGCCTATAAAACGGGGTCATTATTTTTTTTAATATCACAATCATTTGGCGCAGCATTAAGATTGTTGCTTGCCGTAAAAATCTTACAGTATGCTGTCTTTGATGCTCTAGGAGTTCCCTTCTTTTCAACGGTACTTATTGTACTTTTCCTAATATGGGTTTACACCCATAAGTCGGGTATCAAAACAATTGTTTGGACAGATACACTTCAAACATTTTTCTTATTAATGGCGGTAGGAGTCACTATATATATAGTTAAGAGCTCATTGAATTTAAGCTTTTCTGAAACAATTTCATCCGTTGTTGACCATCAATATTTTAAAATTTTTAATTGGGATTTTAACTCGGGAAACAACTTTTTTAAACAATTTATTTCTGGGGTTCTAATTGCCGTTGCCATGGTTGGTCTAGATCAAAATATGATGCAAAAAACGCTAACATGTAAAAACAAAAAAGAAGCTCAAAGAAATATTTTGACCTTTAGCTTAATTTTAGCAATTACTCAATTTCTGTTTTTAGGATTGGGTGTTATGTTGTACTTATATGCTGAAAAGTTTGGCATTGGATTGGATATAGAAAATGGAAAATTTATTAATACCGATACGTTGTTTCCGATGCTTTCTTTAAATCATTTTGGAACTATTGCCAGTGTTAGTTTTATTTTAGGAATAACAGCAGCTTCTTTTTCAAGTGCGGATTCTGCCTTAACAGCCTTAACAACATCTTTTACACATGATTTTTTAGATATTCAACATAAAAGTTCAAAAGAAAAAAAGAAATTAAAAAATCGTGTTTTATTTGGCTTTTCAGTGATAATTTTTACAATCATTATGCTTTTTTCTCAAAGTAAAGGCGATGTTATTTCAATGATCTTTAAAGTAGCAGGCTATACTTACGGGCCCTTATTGGGACTTTATTTATTTGGGATTTTTACCAAAATAAAGATAAAAGATGCCGCAGTTCCATTTATATGTATCCTAATGCCAATATTGACGTACTTTTTAAATCATTACTTCATCATCTGGTATGAGTTTGATTTTGGATTTATGAACATTTTTGTTAACGCATTGTTAACTGTTTTATGCCTCATTATTTTTAGGGATAATAAATCGGTGAATCTTGATAGACCAACAATAAAATAATATTTAGAAAGAATGAAAACTGAAAAGCACAAAATACACTTAATACTATATTTCTGTATGGCATTTTTTTGCTTTTTCGCTTGCAAGCAAACTCATTCAGAACAAAATATAACCATAGAAAATGGTAAGATAGAACTCGGTTTTGATGCACATACTGGAGCGTTACTTGTTTTTCGAAATATAGATAATTCATATAATTTCCTTGATTCGGAAAGTGTTCCTGTATCCCTTTGGGAAGTTGAATTATTCAATAATTCAGAAACTAAAACCATTGATATGACAAATGCTTCCGATTTTAACTTTGAAAAGCGAGACGCCTACAATTTGGTTTTAACTTGGGATAAGTTCAAAGAAATTAAAAATGAAGATTTTAAAATTATAGCAAACATTAAGCTTGAAAAAGACAAAACCATGTCATCATGGAAAATAACTGTTGAAGGCACAAAAGGTAAAAAAATAAGTAAAGTAGTATTTCCTATAATTAGTGGGATTAAAGATTTAGGTGATGAAAATTTGGCTGTACCGAATTGGATGGGTGTTAAAGCAAAGAATCCAAGAGATCGACTTTTAAAATTAGAGAGTAAAGAAAAAAAATACCAATGGGAGTATCCAGGTAGAATGTCAATGCAATGTATTGCATTATACAATGATTCTAAAAAATTCGGATTGTATACATCCTGTAATGATTCTTTAGCTTATAAAAAAAGTTTTTCATACACACTAGATAGCATTAATAATCTAACCTATAAAATAGCTAATTATCCTTCCATAGATAAAGAGGCAAAGAGTTATAGCCCTCCTTATGAAGCCATAATAGGTTCTTTTGACGGCGATTGGATAAGTGCAGCCGATATATATAGAGAATGGGGCTCAAAACAAAAATGGGCATCAGAAAGTAGATTTAAAAAAGGATTAACTCCCCAGAGTTTAGAAAAAACTGCTTTATGGGAATGGAATAGAGGTGAGTCTGATAATGTCCTTAAACCTGCTGAAGATTTAAAACAAAAACTTGGCCTACCTGTAAATGTTTTTTGGCATTGGTGGCATGGGTGTTCTTACGATGATGGATTTCCGGAATATTTTCCGCCTAGAGAAGGTGAAGAATCTTTTATAAAGGCGATGAAATCTGCACATAAAGAAGATGTTGGAGCTATTGTTTACATGAATCAAATGCAGTGGGGAACTAATACTGAAAGCTGGGAAGAAGAACATGCAGAACGCTATGCCGTGAAAGATATAAACGGAAATTTAAACACGCATTTGTACAACGTATTTACTGGTAAATCTTTAACCACTATGTGTATGGGTACACAATTTTGGAAAGATAGATATACGTCTCTATGTGATACGGCTGTAAATACCTACCAAACTAATGGTGTATATATGGATCAAGCTTGTTTTAGTTTTTTATGTTATGACGATACCCATGGGCATGATGTTGGAGGCGGTAATTATTGGTTAAAAAACTTTGCTATACTTACCCAACAAATTCGTTCGAAGTTTCCTAAGGGAAAAGATATATTCTTAGCTGGCGAAGGTGTAAGTGAGGCATGGCTTCCTTATCTAGATGCTTTTTTAACCTTGCAGGTGAGTATGGAACGCTATGCAGGTGATAGTGGCTGGGAGCCCATACCATTTTTTCAGGCTGTGTATCATCAATTCGCTATTACTTATGGGAATTATTCATCTCTTCTTATTCCGCCTTATGATGAACTTTGGCCTAAAGAATATGCGCCAAAAGAACCTTTAAAACTTTTAGACGAGAGTTATAGTAAACAATTTTTAATGGAGCAAGCCAGATCATTTGTATGGGGTTTGCAACCAACAATTTCTAATTATCAAAGTTTTTTGTCATTAGAACGAAAAGAAGAAATAGATTACTTATTAAGTCTGGCCAGGGTTAGATATCGAGGACTAAAATATTTGTTGCATGGAAAATTCTTGCGACCTCCAGTTATGGAATTTCCAAAAGAAGAATTACATATGTCTAGATTATCAATCTATGCAGGAAAAACAGGAGAATCGGTAACCACATTTCAAAAAGAGTATCCATTAATATATTCAGGAGCTTGGAAATCTGATGATAATCAAATTGGAATCCCAATAGCAAGTATTAGCGACCATCCTTATCGTGTTGATTTTAGTATGGATACGAAAGACTATGCACTTTCTGCTTCTGGTAAAATCAATATTATTAATGAGGATGGAGAAAATTTTTTGACAACATACACCGATGGAAAAGTTAAAATAGATTTCATACTTCAACCTAAACAATTGTGTATTGTGGAAATAATACAAAGCATATAAAATTTTAATTAATATGGACAACAACCTAACAACCGAGCAAGCTTCATCTTATAATGATTTGGAAAAAATGAAGACATTAGATTTGCTCTCAAATATGAATGCCGAAGATAAAACAGTTCCTTACGCAGTTGAAAAGGCTATTCCTTCCATTGAAAAACTAGTAGATATCATTCATAGTAAAATGAATATAGGGGGGCGTTTATTTTATATAGGAGCTGGAACAAGTGGTAGATTGGGAGTGCTTGATGCATCTGAATGCCCACCGACTTATGGTGTTACAGATGATTGGGTTATTGGATTAATTGCTGGGGGAGAGATAGCACTCAGAAAAGCTGTAGAAAACGCTGAAGACGATACCACATTAGCATGGGAAGATCTACAAAAATTTGATATTAATGAAAATGATGTCCTTATAGGAATTGCAGCATCAGGCACCACACCGTATGTTATTGGAGGGGTTAAAAAGGCAAGAGAAAATAATATCGTTACAGCTTGCATTACTTGTAATGAGAATTCCCCTTTATCATTAGAAGTCGACCATGTTATTGAATTGATAGTTGGATCTGAATTTGTTACTGGAAGTACCAGAATGAAAGCTGGAACCGCTCAAAAACTAGCATTGAATATGATTTCTACAACGGTTATGATAAAGTTGGGAAGAGTGAAGGGAAACAAAATGGTAGACATGCAGCTTTCAAACAAAAAACTTGTAGACAGAGGTGTTAGAATGATTATCAATGAACTTAATATTGATGAGCAAACGGCAAATAAATTACTGCTAAAACATAAAAGTGTTAGAAAAGCAATTGACGCATATAATTTAATTAAATAATGAATAAAATCACAGTAATAGGTATCCTGTCATTATTTTTATTGGGGTTTTTATCTTATAGTTGTAAAAAAAGTATTACGAATAAAAACCCGAAGACTCAATGGGTAGATAGTATTTATAAAAATATGTCTATTCAAGAAAAAGTGGGACAATTATTTATGGTGGCTACATATTCAAATCGAGATAACAGCCATATAGATTCCATTCAAAACCTTATTAAAAATAGCAATATTGGTGGACTCATATTTTTTCAGGGAGGGCCAGTACGCCAAACTAAATTAATAAACAGTTATCAATCTATGGCCAAAGTGCCTTTATTGATTGGTATGGATGCCGAATGGGGCTTGAATATGAGGTTAGATAGTACCGCTAGATTTCCATATAATATGACCTTGGGAGCGATAAAAAATGATGATTTAATAAAAAGAATAGGGCAACAAATAGGGAAACACTGTAAACGCTTAGGAGTTCATCTAAATTTTGCACCTGTGGTTGATATAAATACAAATTCAAAAAATCCCATTATAGGGGTGCGGTCATTTGGAGAAGATAAGTTGAACGTTACAAACAAAGCACTTGCATTTACTGAAGGGTTGCAAAGTGAGGGTGTGTTGGCTTGTGCAAAACATTTTCCTGGGCATGGCGATACAGATATGGATTCCCATAAAGCTTTGCCGACAGTTTCTTTTTCAAAAGAAAGAATTGATGCTGTGGAGCTTTATCCCTACAAAGAATTATTTAAAAAAGAAGTTGCAGGGGTTATGGTTGCACATTTAAATGTGCCAAGTTTAGAACCTACCGATGGGTTGCCGTCTTCGTTATCTTATAAAATTGTTTCAAATATTTTAAAAAAACAACTTGGCTATAAAGGATTGATTTTTACAGATGCTTTAAACATGAAAGGTGCTGCGAATTATAAAGAACCGGGAGATATAGACTTAGCGGCATTTAAAGCAGGTAATGATGTGCTATTATTTACAGAAGACGCTCCAAAAGCGATTTCAAAAATCATAGAAGCTTACGATAACAATGAAATAACAGAGGAACGGTTATCATATTCGGTAAAAAAAATACTTGCTGCTAAATACGACGTTCATTTAAATCAATTTAAACCTATCGAATTAAAAGGACTGATAGAAGATTTAAATGGAGACACCAATCTTCTTCTAAATGAGGAAGCGATTAGCAATGCCATTACCGTCATTAAAAATGAAGCACATATTTTACCAATTTACGCAAATAATAAAGAAAAAATAGCATTACTAAAATTGGGAGATGGCGATTCTGATGCTTTTTTATCTGAACTAAAATCAGGTATTAGTATCTACGAAGTTTCAGATGTTTCTCATAAAAAGATATTAAAGGAACTTAAGGGATATGATAAAGTTATCATTGGATATCATCGCTTGAATTACCGAGAGACTGAAGCTATATCTAAAGAAGATAAAAATCTGATTGAGAATATTTCAAAAAATAACAAAGTCATTTTAAATGTATTTGCGAGTCAGTATAGTTTAAAAGACGTTTCGCTTGGAAATATCGATGGAATAATTATCTCTTATGAAAATTCAGAATTGGCTCAAAATATTTCAGCCCAAATTATTTTAGGTAAAAAAGAAGCTATTGGTAAGTTGCCCACGTCTATAAATGATGAGTTCCAGCATAACAATAACTTTAAAATCACGGATTAGCATCGATACAACATATAGGAATCAGGTTAAATAACAAACAATATAAAATGAAAAAATATCTCATACTAGTATACATTATTTTTGGACTACTTGTAAGTCAAGATGTGTTATCACAGGAGTCATTATTAAAAGGGGCTCACCAATTACAAAAGGAAGAATTTGGTAGTTCAAGTAATAGCTATATGGAATCTTCAAATAAAGGAGAAAGTATCACGAGCCTACAAAAAAGGAAATTTAAGCCTTTGAATAAAATGGTTTTTGGATTTCTGCCCTATTGGGAGCAAAGTAATGGAGCACATGCCAACATTAGGTACGATTTACTATCACACTTAGCATGTTTTGACTTTTTAGTACAATTGGATGCTTCTATAAATACGCCCCCAGGTTGGCCATGGGCAACAGAAATTAACGCAGCACACGCCCAAGGTGTTAAAGTTGTAATGTCTGTAGTTAACTTTGGTGGCACAGATGGAGCAGACGCCGTAGCCTGGGAAATGATGACTAATCCTGCTAAGCAAACCATATTCTTTGCCAATATTAAAAATATAATCCAAACGTATAATTTGGATGGCGTTAATATGGATTTTGAAGGCATGACATCAGCTCACAGAGGTGCAGAATTAAATACGATGATGCAAAATTTAACGACTTATATTCATGCCGAACTTCCCGGTAAAGAAGTGTCTTTTGACGGACCTGCCGTAAATTGGGGCGGATGGATTATGGATGATTTGGTAAATAGTGTAGACTATCTTATTGTGATGGCGTACGACTATACGTCTGCAAGCAGTACTAATTCTGGTCCCATTGCTCCTTTGACACATCACACATCATGGAAAAGATTTGTTCAAAGAACCATTGAAACAGGAACTTATGCTACGCCAACCGTAAATAAACCTGAAAAATTGATTTTGGCAGTACCTTATTATGGCCAGCACTGGACAACGGCTACTAATGCTTCTGAATCAGCGACAATTTCGCATGTTAGCTCTACAAGATATAGAAATACTGTCACTGAAGCTGATACTCATGGAGGTTTTATTTGGAATTCAGATTTTGAATATCCTTGGTACACGTGGAATGATGGTACTGATTGGAATCAAGTATGGACAGATAATGAAGCAAGTATTTCAAAAAAGTTCGATTTGGCATTGACCAATAACCTAGGAGGTGTCGGCATGTGGGCATTAAATTATGATGGCGTTCGTCCAGAACTTTGGGAATTAATAAACACAAAATTTGGAGCGACTGCCTCGGTAAATGATGCATATATTAAAAACAATATTCGAGTTTATCCAAACCCAACTAAAGATTTTATTAAATTATCCAACGCTCAAGATTTAAAATTTAGTAATATAGAAATTTTTAATATTTTAGGTATATCCATCATAAAATCTCATCCTGAAACTGAATCTATTTATATAGGTCATTTAACCGAAGGAATCTATTTTTTAAGGGTTCAAGATAACTTGGGCAAGCAAGCAACCTATAAAATTGTAAAATCAAATAAAATTTAAAAATATTAATATCTAACTAAAATAGCCATTATGAAATACGCAATTATTTTAATTGTTTTTGCTTTGTTTTCGTGCAATTCAAATTCAGAAAAAAAGACAACTCCTAATAATGAGGTTGTAAAAGAAGTTAAAAATGATAGCCTAATTATGGTTGGTGCAAATCAAACCGAAGGGTATCTTTCTAAGTTAAAGGGTAAGACTGTCGGTATTGCCGCTAATCAAACGAGTGTTATTTTTAAGGGAAATACAAGTGACGACTACACGCACTTGGTAGATTCTTTACTTTCATTGAAAATAAATATGTCCAAAGTATTTGCGCCAGAACACGGATTTCGTGGTAAGGCTGATGCAGGTGAACACATAACCGATGGTGTAGATTTAGAAACCAATTTACCTATTGTGTCACTTTACGGCGTTAACAGTAAGCCCTCAAAGAAAAACCTAGAAGATATAGATGTAATGCTATTTGATATTCAAGATGTTGGGGTCCGTTTTTACACCTACCTTTCCACACTTCATTATATTATGGAAGCTTGTGCTGAACTAAATATTCCCGTTATAGTTTTAGACAGACCTAATCCTAACGGACATTATATCGATGGCCCTATGTTGGAGGAAGATGTTAAAAGTTTTGTGGGGATGCACCCTGTTCCTATTGTTTATGGCATGACAATTGGCGAGTATGCAAAAATGATCAATGGTGAAAAATGGTTAGAAAATGGGATCCAATGTGATTTAACAGTAGTGGCATTAAAAAATTATATGCATGATTCTGAATATGATTTACCAATAATCCCCTCTCCAAATCTTCCAAATGCAACCTCCATTAATCTATACCCAAGCTTATGTTTTTTCGAAGGAACGAATGTCAGTTGTGGACGAGGCACAGAAATGCAGTTTCAAATATTTGGCGCGCCTTTTTTGCCTGAACAATCTTTTGATTTTAGCTTTACTCCTCAACCAAATTTTGGAGCAAAAACACCTAAGTATCAAGGACAATTATGCTTTGGTAGGAATTTAACACAGACAAAAAAGTTAAGTGAAGTTAATTTAAGCTGGTTAATGGAGGCTTATAAATTAGCGCCTCAAAAAGAAATATTTTTTAATAAATTCTTTGCAAAATTAGCGGGAACTAAAAAATTACAGAAACAAATAGAAAACGATTTATCAATTGAAGAAATACGAGAAACTTGGCAGTCAGGATTAAATACATTTAGTAAGGTTAGAGAAAAGTATTTGTTATATAATTAACTAAAGGAAATATGGAAATCAGTGCAGTACAAAATTTTAAGGAATTATCAAGTGTTTTGGAAGGAGATCTTTTTAATGATTTACTGCACAGAACCATTTATGCTACAGATGCTTCAGTTTATAGAAAATTGCCTTTAGGCGTTGCTTATCCAAAAAATAATCAAGACCTAAAAATATTATTTGATTTTGCTTCAAATAACAAAATTCCTCTTATTCCCAGAGCGGCAGGTACTTCTTTGGCTGGTCAATGTGTGGGAGATGGTCTTGTTGTGGATATATCAAAACATTTCACAAAAATAATTGGTTTTGATGAAAAAAGTAAAACAGTCACCATCCAACCTGGAGTCATTAGAGATGAGTTAAATAATTTCCTGGCACCTTATAATCTTTTTTTTGGTCCCAATACCTCAACAAGCAATAGATGCATGATTGGGGGTATGGTAGGAAATAATTCTTCAGGAACTACCTCCATTAAATATGGTGTAACCAGAGATAAAGTAATAGAACTGAAAACTATTTTAAGTGATGGTTCTGAAGTTGTTTTTAATGATCTAAAAAGTGAAGATTTTTTGTTAAAAATGATTGGCGATTCATTAGAGAGCAATATCTATAAAACCATATACAACGAACTTAGTAATGTTGAAAATCAATTGGAAATCAAAAGGGAGTACCCAAAGAGTTCCATTCACAGAAGGAATAATGGTTACGCAGTTGATGAACTATTGAAATCAAAATTATTTGGAGGAAATGATTCGTTCATAAATTTATCCAAGCTATTAACTGGGAGTGAAGGGACGCTCGCATTCACAACTGAAATCAAATTACAATTAGATGAATTGCCACCTTCAAAAAACATCGTCGTTGCTGGTCATTTTAATAGTATTCAGGAAAGTATGGAGGCAGTAGTTATTGCTATGAAACACGATCTGTATACTTGTGAATTAATGGATAAAACCATTTTAGACTGCACTAAAAATAATAGAGAACAGGTTAAAAATAGGTTTTTTGTAGAAGGTGACCCAAAAGCCATCTTAATGTTTGAAATCTGTACAGATGATGAAGACGAATCTAACATGTTGGCTAATGCATTAATTGCAGATTTAAAAACAAACAAATTAGGCTATGCTTTTCCAAAACTAACAGGCACTGAAATACATCGGGCTTTAGAACTTCGTAAAGCAGGATTAGGTTTATTAGGAAATATTATAGGTGATAATAAAGCTGTTGCCTGCATTGAGGATACGGCTGTTGAAGTAAAGGATTTGCCAAATTATATATCTGAATTTTCTCATATGATGAAAGAATTTGGTCAAGAAGCTGTTTATTATGCCCATGCTGGTGCAGGCGAATTGCATTTACGCCCTATTCTTAATTTAAAAAAGCAAGAAGATGTTGTCCTGTTTAGAGAAATAACAAATAAGACGGCGCAACTGGTAAAAAAATATGGAGGGTCTTTTAGTGGAGAACATGGTGATGGTATTGTAAGAGCAGAATTTATTCCAAAAATGATAGGTGAGAAAAATTATGCCCTTCTAAAAAGAATAAAGCAGTCCTTTGACCCTAATAACATTTTTAATAGAGGTAAAATCATTGATCCATTTCCAATGGACAAAAATCTTCGATATGAAATTGATAGAGAAGAACCAGCAATTGAAACCATTCAAGACTTTTCAGATAGTTTAGGGATTTTAAGAGCTGCTGAAAAATGTAATGGCTCGGGTGATTGTAGAAAACTTCCCGAATCTGGCGGTACTATGTGTCCTAGTTATAGAGCAACAAAAAATGAAAAAGACACAACACGTGCCAGAGCAAATGCACTTAGAGAGTTTTTGACCAATTCTGAAAAGAAGAATAAATTCAATCATAAAGAGCTCCATAACGTATTCGACTTATGTATAAGCTGTAAAGCCTGTGCAAGTGAATGCCCAAGTAACGTTGATGTGGCCACTTTAAAAGCAGAATTTTTGCATCAATATTATAAAGAGAACGGTGTTCCATTTAGATCTAAAATATTTGCAAATAGTGTAAAATTAAACAAGATAGGAAGTCTTGTTCCTGGGCTTACCAATTATATATTGAATGCCAACATCACCAAGAAAGTATTGGGTATTTCACCAAAAAGAAGTATTCCAAAATTATCTAATTCAACGTTTCAAAAATGGCACAAAAAGAATAAAAAGAGATTTACAGATGTTCAAAATATAAAGGGTGAAGTATTTCTATTTATTGACGAATTTGTTAATTATTATGATGTTGGTGTTGGAAAAGATAGCATAGAGCTTTTAACAAAATTGGGCTACAAAGTGAATATAACCAACCATGAAGAAAGCGGCAGAAGTGCTATTTCTAAAGGGGTATTAAATAAGGCGAAAAAGCTTGCAGATATTAATGTCAATTTTTTTAAAGACCATATCACTGAAGATAAGCCATTAGTAGGAATAGAGCCTTCTGCTATATTAACATTTAGGGATGAGTATTTGAGATTAGCCACTGATAAGGCTTCTGCAGAAAAAATTGCAAAGAACACATTCACAATTGAAGAGTTTTTGTTACGAGAGTTCAAAAAGAACAATATTTTGCCCAACCAATTTACAAAGGAGTCAAGAGTTTTAAAAATACATGGCCATTGTCATCAAAAGGCTTTAAGCAGTATGGAACCCACATTTAAAGTATTGTCAGTTCCTGAAAATTATAAAGTAACGATTATTAATTCGGGGTGCTGTGGTATGGCAGGATCATTTGGTTATGAAAAAGAGCATTTTGATATAAGTATGAAAATTGGAGAAGATACTTTATTTCCAAAAATCAGGAATATAAATAAAGACATCGTTATTGTTGCTGCAGGGACTAGTTGCAGGCATCAAATAATGGATGGTACACGTAAAAATTCAAAACATCCAGTTAGTATTTTAAGAGAAGCTCTTGTGTAGAATTTATTTTGATGAATAATAGTTTTAAGTATAAGTTAACTAGTATAAAATATGAATGATAAACCAAAAACACCAACAACCAATAATTTGGTTCCAATTAGCATAATTGCAGGACTATTTTTCATCTTCGGTTTTGTTACTTGGATTAATGGAGCTTTAATACCTTTCATGAAAACCATAAACGAATTGACAGACGCACAGTCTTATTTAGTAGCATCAGCGTCCTATATTTCGTTTGTAGTAATGGCAATTCCTGCTTCTTATATTATTACAAAGGTTGGATATAGAAAAGGAATGTCTTTAGGCTTGATTATTATGGCTATAGGCGCTTTGGTTTTTATTCCAGCAGCTGAAGCAAGAACCTATTGGGTGTTTTTATCAGGAATATTTATTCAAGGCATAGGAATGACCTTATTGCAAACGGCAGCGAATCCATACATTACCATTTTAGGGCCTATTGAAAGTGGTGCAAAACGTATTGCTATCATGGGGATAGCGAATAAAATTGCCGGTGCATTGGGATCACTAATTTTTGGTGCATTACTACTTTCGGGAATTGATGATGTTAAAGAAAAAATTGGAAGTGCGACATTAGAAGAAAAGGGTGTTCTTTTGGACACCATGGCGGACAGTGTTTTTATGCCTTATCTGGTTATGGCTGCTGTGCTATTGATTTTAGGATTGTTAATTAGAAAAGCGCCCTTACCACACGTTGAAGCAGCAGAAGTTGATGAACCAGTAGTAGGTGCTAGCACTAAAACAAACATTTTTCAATTTCCACATTTATGGCTAGGTGTTTTAGCATTGTTTGTATATGTAGGCGCAGAAGTTATTGCAGGAGATACTATTATTGCATATGGAATCTCACTTGGGTTTTCGGCCGCTAAGGCAAAATTCTTTACCACGTTTACATTAATGGCTATGGTAGCAACTTATGCTTTAGGAGTGTTTTTAATTCCTAAGTATGTCAAACAAGGAACAGCCTTAAAGGTTAGTGCGGTTTTAGGAATTATTTTTAGTTTTTGCATTTTGTTTACCACAGGATTTACGTCAATAATATTCGTTGCATCCTTGGGCGTTGCAAATGCATTGGTATGGCCAGCAATTTGGCCTTTAACCTTGGAAGGATTAGGAAAATTTACTAAAACTGCTTCTGCTTTGTTGATAATGGCGATATCAGGAGGCGCTATTATACCACCACTATACGGAAGGATGGTAGATGCCAACAAGCATGATCTTATGGTTAATGGAATAAATGAGGCTGATGCTTTGTCGTCAGCAGCTACAAGCAGTTATTGGATTTTAATCCCCTGTTATACCATCATTCTAATTTTTGCTGTATGGGGGCATAAATACAAAAGTTGGTCAAGAAAATAATTTATAGAAAAAAATAAAAATATAGAATTAAAAAAAATAAAAATGTTAAAAAGTAATATAGATAAAGCAACAGGTTTCGAAAAACGATTTGAAAACATAGGTACCGTAGTTTTCGAAAATTCAACTACCGCCTCTAAAGCCGTCGCCAAAGAAATAGCATCCCTTATCAAGGTTAAACAATCTCAAAAGCAGCCTTGTATATTGGGGTTAGCAACAGGAAGTTCTCCAAAAGGTTTGTATGCCGAATTGGTACGCCTGCATAAAGAAGAAGGCTTGAGCTTTAAAAACGTAATATCATTCAATTTGGATGAATACTACCCTATGGAGCCAGATTCTGTAAATAGTTATGTTCGTTTCATGAAAGAGCAATTATTCAACCATGTAGATATATTACCAGAAAACTATCATGTTCCAGATGGTCTATTATCCAAAGAGGCCATTGCTGATTATTGTGACCAATATGAGGCCAAGATTGAAGCATTGGGTGGTATTGATTTACAGGTTTTGGGTATTGGAGGCAATGGTCATATCGGGTTTAATGAGTCGGGCTCGCTTCAAAATTCAAAAACACGTTTGGTCGCTTTGGATCATATAACGAGAGTGGCGGCCAGCGGTGATTTTTCAGGTCTGGAAAATACACCCAGAACAGCCATCACTTTAGGAGTTAAAAAAATTATGGAGGCTAAAAGAGTAATTCTTTTGGCTTGGGGAGAAAGAAAATCTAACATCATTAAAGCTTCGACAGAAGGCGAGGTCACTAGTCGTGTGCCGGCATCTTACTTGCAGGAACATCACAATGCCACCTTTGTTTTAGATCAAGCAGCAGCTTCAAAATTAACACGAATAGATTCGCCTTGGTTAGTTGAAAAAATTGTTTGGACAGACAAATCCATTAGAAAAGCAGTACTAAGTTTAGCGCTTCATCTAAAAAAACCCATTTTAATGCTAACGGATGCCGATTACATTGAAAACGGTATGAGCGACCTATTGGCAGATGCTGGTCCAGCATATGATATCAACATCAAAATATTCAACAAACTTCAAAATACCATTACAGGCTGGCCGGGAGGTAAACCCAATGCCGATGACAGCAAACGTCCAGAACGTGCAGAGCCCGCAAAGAAGCGTGTACTTATTTTTAGCCCACATCCAGATGATGATATCATTAGCATGGGAGGTACCTTTAAGAGGTTGCATGAACAAGGTCATGAAGTACATGTAGGGTATCAAACCTCTGGAAATATAGCTGTGACCGATGATGAAGCATTACGTTTTGCAAGTTTTGTGTGTGATTATAATGATAAGTTCGGGATAAAGAGCGAAGAAGCCGAAGACATATATAAAAAAGCAGTCACTTTTCTAAAAAATAAAAAATCCAGTGAAATTGATTCTAAAGAAGTACGATTTATAAAGGGCTTGATTAGAAAAGGGGAGGCAAGAGCCACCTGCCATTTTATAGGCATTCCAGATGAACAGATCCATTTTATGGAATTGCCTTTTTATGAAACGGGCGCCATAAAAAAGAATCCCGTAGGGATAGCGGATGTGAAAATAACTTCAGATTTAATAGAGAAAATTAAACCACATCAAATATATGCGGCAGGCGATTTAGCAGACCCACACGATACGCATAAAGTATGTTTGGATGCTGTTTTTGCAGCAGTAAAAGAACTAAAGCCTAAAAAGTTCATGAAAGATTGTTGGGTTTGGTTGTACCGAGGCGCATGGCAAGAATGGGGAATAGATGAGATAGACATGGCAGTACCTATGGGTCCAGACCAAGTTCTGGAAAAGCGAAAAGGTATTTTTAAGCACCAATCACAAAAAGACGGTGTTGTCTTCCAAGGAACGGATAGCAGAGAGTTCTGGCAACGTGCAGAAGACAGAAACAGAGAAACCGCTGATCTATACGATGAATTAGGATTATCACATTATGCGGCTATGGAAGCTTTCGTGAGATGGGAGTATTAAGAGTATTTATTTAGTTTGTTGAATTGTTTTTTAGTGCAGGACAGGTCATAGTGTTTTATTTTATAGTTGTTTTAGTTTACACTTTACCAGCTCTCAAACTAAAAAGGACGAATTATAAATAGAATGGACGACAAGATAAAAAACAATAATCCAATTTATGCGCAAGGCATAAAGCCACAATATAATTGGAGTAAAAAAGAGCCTATAATGTCCCTAGAGTTGTACAATAAGTTTATAAATTGGATAAACACTACAGAAAGCAATAAATAATGATGATTCTATAGTTTTTACAGATAAGAGCACATCATATGTGAACATCGCCGACTATGTAGATATACATATCAGCGAAAAGTCAAACGAACGAACAACAAAAGAGACCTTGAAATGGGTGCATATTGCTATAAGCAATGCAAAAAGGAACTTCGTGGGAACATATCACAAGATTAAAGCCAAATATTTACAGCTTTATTTAAATGAGTTCATTTATAAGCTCAATAGAAGATATTTTGGTGAAAATATTTTCGATAGACTTGTAATAGCTAGCATTACAGCTAATGGACATTAAACGGATATGCAATAACAAACATTTATTTTTACCTTATTCTGAAATATAATTATGGGTGGGGGTGTCTTTTTTTTGTTCCCCAACCCCCTCGTTTTATAGAGTTTTCCTTGCCTCATACATATAAAACACTAGGAGTCCCAAACAATAAAATTTTCTTTGATAGATAAGATTTTTTATTATAACTTGCAAAGACTTCAATTAACCTTCAAACCAGACAGGGCAAGGCTTTCAAAATATCATAAAATCTTTTATTTTGGGGGATATGTGGGGATTATGCAAATAAAAAATCCTCTAAAATACTCATTATAAGTAATTTAAAAGATTTTATTCGTTTCGTACTCAAGGTGGGAATCGAACCCACACTCCCGAAAGAACTGGATTTTGAATCCAGCGCGTCTACCAATTCCGCCACTTGAGCATTTTAATGCACTGCAAAAATAATTTTTTTTATTCAAATCACCTAAAATTAGAACACTTTATACTTTTTAGGTAAAAATAAATGTCTAAATTTGCACCCAATTAAAAATTAGATAGTGTTTATCGCTATAAAACAACACATTAGGTATGCCAAATGTTAATACAGATGCAAAAATATTTTCTTGCGGACAGAGTCAAGTACTTGCTCAGAAAATTGCATTGGCTTATGGTACACATTTAGGTAATGTTATAACATCGACCTATAGTGATGGTGAGTTTCAACCTTCTTACGAAGAGTCAATTCGAGGAACTCGAATTTTCATCATAGGTTCAACCAACCCAGGTGCAGAAAACCTTATGGAAATGTTATTGATGATAGATGCTGCAAAACGCGCATCTGCAAGACATATTACAGCTGTTTTACCCTATTTTGGTTGGGCTAGACAAGATAGAAAAGATAAACCCAGAGTACCCATTGCTGCAAAATTAGTAGCTAAAATGTTGGAAACAGCAGGTGCTACGAGGATTATCACTATGGATCTACATGCCGACCAAATTCAAGGATTTTTTGAAAAGCCTGTAGACCACTTGTATGCATCCACTATTTTTCTGCCGTACTTAAAAAGTCTAAACTTAGATAATTTAACTATTGCGTCACCAGATATGGGTGGATCAAAACGAGCGTATGCTTATTCTAAAGCTTTAGGTTCAGATGTGGTTATCTGTTATAAGCAACGTGCCAAGGCTAATGTGATTTCGCATATGGAACTTATTGGAGATGTTACTGGTAAAAATGTGGTATTGGTAGATGATATGGTGGACACCGCAGGAACACTAACCAAAGCAGCGGATTTAATGATGGAAAGAGGCGCACTTAGCGTGAGAGCTATTTGTACACACCCTTTATTATCTGGGGATGCCTATGAAAAATTAAAAAACTCAAAACTGGAAGAGCTTATAGTAACCGACTCTATTCCTGTAACACAGGAAAGTGATAAAATTAGAGTCTTAAGTTGTGCAGATTTATTTGCAGATGTTATGGACAAAGTGCATCACAATAAATCAATAAGCTCACAATTTGTAATGTAGTCCCATCTCTCCCAATAATTATCGGGATTCCCAAAGGGAAGGAGTGGTTATAATAATGAATAATAATAGTTAACTATAAATTTTTAAAATGAAATCAATTACAATCGACGGATCTCAAAGAGAAAGCGTGGGCAAGAAAGCAACAAAAGCCTTACGTAATGCTGGTCAGGTTCCTTGCGTATTATACGGAGGAGATAAGCCAGTTCACTTTTCAGCAAACGAATTAGCATTCTCAAAACTTGTATACACGCCTAATGCGCATACAGTTGTGATTGCTTTAGACAATGGTGAAACATTAAATGCCGTATTACAGGACATTCAATTTCACCCAGTAACAGACAGAATTTTACACGTAGATTTTTATCAATTATTTGAAGATAAAGAAATTGCGTTAAATATCCCTGTTAATCTTGTAGGAAACTCAAGAGGGGTTAAAAATGGTGGTGTTTTAAGAAGAAACAACAGAAAATTACGTATTAAGGCGCTTCCGGCAAACTTGCCAGATTTTATCGAAATAGATATTACGCCTTTGAAAGTAGGTGATAAAGTAGCAGTTGGCGATTTACCACGTGAAGACTATACGTTCTTACATACTGACAACACAGTAGTTTGTCAAATCAAAACAGCAAGAACAGCTATTGTTGATGAAGAAGATGAAGAAGAAGGTGTTGAAGGAGCTGAAGGAGCAACAGAAGCAGGAGATGTTCCAGCAACTGAAACGGATGATGTCGCAGCAGTAAAAGAATAAATTATTCTTAATTCATAATATTTAAAAGCATTCTGTCCCGATAGCTATCGGGATTAAGAATGCTTTTTTATTTTTACAAAAACAAACTTTTATGTGCGGGTTTTTACGCTATTTATTTAAGAAGAAACGGTATATAGAAGAAACAGATGCTATGAAAAAATTTTTAATTGTTGGTTTAGGAAATATTGGTGCTCAATATCATAATACACGGCATAATATAGGTTTTAAGATTTTAGACCATTTTGCATCTTTAGAAGATTTAAATTTTGAAACCCAAAAACTTGGTGATATAGCGACCTATAAACTAAAAGGAAGAACGTTTATATTTTTAAAGCCAAGTACATTTATGAATTTAAGTGGAAAGGCCGTTTTGTACTGGTTACAAAAAGAAAATATACCATTAGAAAATTTACTTATCGTTACAGACGACCTTAATCTCCCATTCGGAAATATTAGACTTAAAACAAAAGGAAGTGATGGTGGCCATAACGGTTTAAAAGATATTCAAGACAAATTGAACACCACCAAATACAACAGATTCCGCTTCGGGATTAGTGATGCCTTTAGTACAGGACGCCAAGTGGATTATGTTTTAGGAGATTGGACAAATGATGAGAATAGCAAGCTAAAAGAACGTCTTGACCTCTCCTGTGATCTTATAAAATCTTTTGCACTTTCCGGTGTCAATAATACTATGAATACTTTTAACGGAAAGTAAAAGGGAATTATTTCACAACCATTTTTTTAATGGCAGATTTAGTACCGTCACTTATTTTTAATACATAAACCCCCGAACTTAAATTGTAAAAATCCACCTGTTCTTTTAAATCTCCTGTGCCATTTAGTTTTATATTACCTATAAAATGTCCTCTTATATCAAAAACTTCAAGGGTAATGGCTCTTGTAAGTGAGCCATTTAATTTAATAGTGAATTGTCCATTATTTGGATTCGGAAATACTAATAAGTTTTCAAATCCGTTTGCTTCAATAGATTTGGTTGGTAGTATATATAAACTATAATCTTCAACCTCAGCTTCCAATCCATTTTCAGTGGGTAAAAGTTCTTGGTTTTGAAAATCGCCATTATATTTTGTAGCAATTCTCATGGTTGTTTTTCCTAAAACAGCATCAATTGGGATGTAGATTGTAAATGGGGAGTTGCTAGATGGGTTATTGTTAACATTGGTTGCTTCTCCTAAATTGTATTCTTCACCTGGATCTGTGAAATTATTATTTTGATTCCAATCGATCCAAGCCTTTGTAGCTGTTGTAAAATCTCTTTCGGTACTAACATTTACTGTCAAATCATATTCTTCATCTCTACTAACCTCGGTAGGTATAGAGGTATAATTACTATATTCTGAAGGTTTTTCAGATACTTGATTAATAGTGTTGAACTTAACTAAAGTTATAGAAGTATCATAGCTTAAATTTGACGATAAAACTGTAAGGGCATAATCTTCAACTTCTCCGTCAAAACCGCTCTCGCATGAAATAGGAACACCTTCACCATCCCATTTTGTGGAAATACGCATCACTATATTATCTAAAACGGCGTCAGCAGGGATAGTTATCGATAGAGGGGAATTAGAGGTTGGTCCATTAGTTACGTTAGTGGCAAAACCTAAATCATAAAGTTCATCCACATTATCAAAGCTACAATTTTTGTTCCAATCTATCCAAGCCACGGTATTTGTTGTAAAGGCTCCAGCGGTATTAACATTCACGGTTAAATTATAAGAACTGTTTCTATTTACATCTGTTGAAGTTGATCTATAATCACTATATCCAGAGGGTTTTCCTGAAGCATTATTTATGGTGTTAAATTGTACAAGCGTTGTACTTGTTGCATAATCAGTGTTTCCTTCAGAATTACAGACTTGATTAAAAAATGGAAAATTTATAGTTTCATTTTTCACTCTTGACATTGCGGTTCCTGTGAGAACTAAAGGATAATCACCTTGAGCTACAGAACCCAAATCGCTAATGACTATGGTTACATTGCCCGAAGAATTTAAATTACTTGGTAAAAAAGTGACTGTTGAACTTCCTGGGTTTCCGCTTAAACTAAACACTGTATTTTCAGAAAAACCATTGGACGCAACATAATCAAAATTATAGGTTGCTGTGGTGCCTTGACATGAAATAGGATCTAATACTGCATCAACCATAAAAAAATCTGGATTTGGTGATATTGAAAAATCAAAATCGGAAACATCATAAAAAATATTGTCTGCTGCTTCTATTAATAGTCGTGCTTTTGACGTATTTGAAATGCTTGGAACAGTATACATAAAAGAACCATCATTAGGTGTATTATTTGCTATGGTAGTAGGAAACGTTATACCGCTATCGGTTGATAATCTAATGTTTACATTTTGACAATTAATAGTACCATTTGTAGTTTGTCCAACTTCCCATTCAATTGTTTGGGTAGAACCTTGAGGCCAACTTACTGGGTTAGATACTGTGAAGGGAGCCACGTTTTCAACGGTTATTCGCATCCGGTCATAGCTTGACTGCCCACCTGTTGGTAATATCGGTGTTCGATCTCTAACAGTTAATGCCCAATTTAAGTCCCTCGCAACTGATGATGCCGTTTCCCAATCACTACCCAAAGTAGGGTTTGTTTGCGTTATGCTGCCTTCTAATACACTACTAAAACGGGGAATATATCTGTCTGGAGAACTTGTTGGAGGCAACGATCTGTTTATTGATCCAGAAGATAAATTAGGACCAAAATTTAAATAGTCGGTTTTACCACTATCAATTTGCTCCCAACAGTAGGTGAGATTGTCACCACCATTGGCATCAGTGGCAAATCCTTTTAAAATATATGGTGTACTGGCAGGAATATTATAATTGCTTCCAGCATTAGCAATAGGTGGGTTGTTAGTAATAGCTTCGGTTGTTTGGCAATTTTTTGTACTTAAGTTATCTAGTATTTGTTTAATACTGTGGTAATGGAAATAATCATCGCTATTTAACGCTACATTGTTTGGGCTATTCAACTCAAGTCCAGCATAGGCCATGACTGTTGATCCGTTACCAGGTTCTGAATTAACACCGAATCCTTCAGATTCAAAAGCCCAAGTATGGTTGGCTCCCATTTGGTGTCCTATTTCGTGTGCTACAAAATTTAAATCGAAAGTATCCCCCTCAGGGACACCATCTGCAGGAGAGGTAAAGGCACTACCTTTAGAACCGTCAGTACACACACAACCAATACAACCCGCGTTGCCACCGCCTCCAGTGGCTCCAAATAAATGGCCAATATCGTACGCTGCCTCTCCAATAGCGGTAGTTAAAGTGCTTTGAATTTCATTGCTCCATGCCCCATCAACACCTGTGCTTGCTGGAGAATAAGGATCTGTCGAAGCATCGGTATAAATTATATCCAGCGCATCTACCAGTTCAAATCTAACAGCCATATCGGTTTCAAATATTTCATTAACTCTATTTAATGAGGCATTGATAGCAGACAAAGCACCCATAACCGTTCCGCCATGATATACTGTATATTCGCCTGTTACAGAAATAGCTATTCTAAATTTTTGAAGCGTTTGATCATTTGCGCCACCTTCATCAATTTTTGAAGATGTAGCATTTTTATTAAAATTGGAGTTTAGTTCGTTTTCAGTTAAACATTTAAAACTTTTGGTCGATATTTTTTCTTCTCTATTATATAGCACATAGTTGTTTCTCTCTTTAACTACGGGTTGCATAAAAACTGTGGGCCTATCACTGTACGTAATCATCGTCTGTAATCCTTGAGGCGACATACTCATACGTAGTCGTGCCCCAGAATTAGTGGCACTTATACCTATATAGGATTTAATCTCGGGAAATTTTGCGCTTAAACTCGGAGAAAAAACAGGTGTCTCATAGATTTTAAAAGATTCTATTTGCCCATTAAGACCTGGTACGTTAACAATAGGAGGGCTTTTTTCTGAAAGCTTATTTCTTAATGGCGCCTTGGAAAGCTCATTTTTAAATAATGCCGTATTTAATTCAAAAACATGTGCTTTTTTTGAATTAATATTTAATTTTTCAATGACTTTTGCGTCCTTCGTGCTATTGACTTCTTTCCATAAATTATTTTGCGAAATCGCTGAAGATGTCATTAAAACTATGGCTAGTAATAAAACATGATGTAATTTTGCTTTCATGGACATTTAGGGAAATTTTATTTACACTATTAAGACAAATCTAACTTTTTTTGGTGAAATTAGCAATTGAACGTTTTTTATGAGTGAAGTAAAAAATATTGAAACTTACAAAGCCTCGGATGCTACCGTGGTTACCATTGGTACTTTTGATGGTGTTCATGTGGGCCATCAAAAAATAATTAACCGTTTAATTGCTACTGGCAAGGAGCACAACCTGAAGTCGGTTATCCTTACTTTTTTTCCACACCCGAGAATGGTGCTTCAAAAAGATTCCAATATCAAATTGATAAATACCATTCAAGAACGTCGCGATATTTTGGATGATTTAGGATTGGATTATTTATTGGTCAAGGAATTTACCAAGGAATTTTCACGGCTCTCGGCAGAAGATTTTGTTAAAACAATTTTAGTAGATACCCTTCATGCTAAAAAAGTGATTATTGGGTACGACCATAGATTTGGAAGAAACAGAAACGCTAGTATTAAAGATTTAAAGCATTTTGGAACGCTCTATAATTTCGAAGTTGAAGAAATTTCAGCTAAGGACATTGATGCAGTTGCTGTAAGTTCTACAAAAATTAGAAGTGCTTTAAGCATTGGCGATATTTCTAAAGCAAACGCTTTCCTGGGGTATAATTTTATGCTTCATGGGGAGGTGGTTAAGGGCAAAGGTTTAGGGAGACAATTAGATTTCCCAACGGCGAATCTTAACATTAAAGAAGACTATAAATTGATCCCAAAACAAGGCTCCTATATTGTGAGGGCTACAATAGCCAATAAGCTTGTTTATGGAATGATGAATATTGGGGTTAATCCAACAGTACATGGAGAAAAGGAAACTATTGAAATCCATTTTTTTAATTTTAGTAGCGATATTTATGGACGGTTTATTAAAGTAGAACTGTTAGAACGTCTTCGCGATGAGCAAAAATTTGACCATGTGGACGATTTAAAATATCAATTGTTAAAAGATAAGGAAATAGCACTTAAATACATCGCGCTGCACCATGCTTAATAAATGGCTTTTTAAACATATAGACAATTCGGCTTTAATTGTATTTCGTATTATTTTTGGGCTGCTTTGCTTTTTAGAGTCGGTTGGCGCGATCTTTACGGGATGGATAAAACGCACCTTAATAATTCCAGAATTCACATTTTCATTTATAGGCTTCGAATGGTTGCAACCGTTGCCTGGAAACGGCATGTACATCTATTATGCTATAATGGGTGTTTTCGGTTTGATGATCATGGTAGGCTACAAATACCGATTGAGCATGATAGGTTTTACTGTCATGTGGTCGGCAACGTATTTAATGCAGAAATCATCCTATAACAACCACTATTATTTATTGATGCTATTAAGTAGTATTATGGTGGTTTTACCAGCAAATAAATACGCTTCAATAGATGTAAAACAAAATCCAAAATTAAGAAGTATTTCTATGCCACAATGGTGCCGATTAATTTTTGTGGTTCAATTGTTTATTGTTTATACATACGCATCGGTTGCCAAGTTTTATCCAGATTGGTTGGATACCACTGTTATGGAGATTCTGATGAAAAGCAAAGCTGATTATTATGTAGTGGGCGATGTGCTTCAACTAAAATGGGTGCATTATATTTTAGCCTATGGAGGCATATTATTTGACGGCTTGATAATTCCGGCACTGTTATATAAGCGCACGAGAAAATATGCTTTTATAATATCTATTTTCTTTCATCTCTTTAATTCCTTCATATTTCAAATCGGTATTTTTCCTTATTTGTCATTAGCATTTACATTGTTCTTTTTCGAACCAAGAACCATTCAAAAACTATTTTTAAAGAAGAAACCCTTTTACAACGCGGATGAAATCATCGTTCCAAGTTATAGAAACAGTCTTGTTCTGGGTTTTTCAATCTATTTTATTTTTCAAATGCTTTTGCCTTTGCGGCAGCATGTTATTAAAGGTAATGTGCTTTGGACCGAAGAAGGCCACCGATTGTCTTGGCGCATGATGCTGAGATCTAAAAGTGGAGTTGCCAATTACAGGCTTGAAAATAAAACAACTGGTGAGACGAGCTATGTTAAATTGGATGAGTATTTAACTAAAAAGCAAATACGCACCGCAAGTGTAAAACCAGACGCGATTTGGCAATTCTCACAATACCTTAGAAAGGAATTTGAGGCGCAAGGGCAGGAGATATCGGTCTATGTAGACTGCCAAGTAAAAGTAAACGGGAGGCCTTATAAAAAACTCATTGATTCAGAAGTGGATTTAGCTCATGCGAAATGGGAAATTTTTAAGCACAATACTTGGATTTTGCCTTACAATCAAGGCCCTGTTAAAAATTGATACTTCATAAATTCTACAGGAATATGTCTTCTAAGATTGCTGTTATATAAAAGGCGGTAATCAAAGTAAAAAATAGTGCTTGACTCTCTTTGTAATTCGCTAAATTTGTGGCTTAAATTTTCCACAAATGTTACAAGTACCATTTATTAGAGAACATAGAGATTTGGTTATAACGCGATTGGCAAAACGTAATATAGATGTTACTGAAACCATTGATGAGGTTATTGCCTTAGATGAAGAGCGCCGCCGTATACAGACAGCATTAGATAATACCTTGGCAGAATCTAATGCATTGTCAAAGGAAATTGGCATGATGTACAAAAGTGGGGAAGTACAAAAGGCGAATCTTTTAAAAGAAAAAACAAGTCAGTTGAAAGAAGCATCGAAAACGCTTAATGAAGCACTTAATGCAACATCGGAATCGTTGACAGAGATACTTTATAAAATCCCCAACGTGCCACACGAAAGTGTTCCAGCAGGCAACACAGAGGAGGATAACGAAGAGGTTTTTAGAGAAGGCGAGATTCCCAAATTATTTGATGGTGCCATTCCGCATTGGGAGCTTGCAAAGAAATATGATATCATCGACTTTGAGTTGGGCAACAAGATTACAGGAGCTGGTTTTCCGGTATATAAAGGCAAAGGTGCAAGATTACAACGCGCATTAATTGCCTACTTTTTAGATAAAAATACTGAAGCTGGGTATACCGAATATCAGTTACCACTTTTGGTAAATGAAGCATCAGGGTTTGGTACAGGACAATTGCCAGATAAGGAAGGTCAAATGTATCACGTTACTGAGGATAATTTATATTTAATTCCTACAGCTGAGGTTCCGGGGACTAATATTTTTAGAGATACCTTACTAAATGAAATCGAGTTACCCATTGGTATTACTGGCTACACGCCTTGTTTTAGAAGGGAAGCAGGTAGTTACGGAGCACACGTAAGAGGCTTGAATAGATTACACCAATTTGATAAAGTAGAAATACTTCGCGTGGAGCACCCAAGTAATTCTTATAAGGCTATAGATGGCATGGTCGCACACGTAAAGTCCATTTTACAAGACTTAAAATTACCTTATAGAATATTGAGATTATGTGGCGGGGATTTAGGGTTTACCGCTGCATTGACTTACGATTTTGAGGTGTTTTCTACGGCACAGGATAGGTGGTTAGAAATTTCTTCGGTTTCTAATTTTGAGACATTTCAAGCAAATCGCTTAAAATTACGTTTCAAGAATAGCGATGGTAAAAATGAGTTGGCGCATACGCTCAATGGCAGTTCATTAGCACTTCCTAGAGTGCTTGCAGGCATCTTAGAGAATTACCAGATCGCTGACGGAATTGTTATTCCAGAGGTTTTACAAGCCTATACAGGATTTAGTAAAATTGATTAAATATTGATAAAAATCTTACATAATATATCTAAATTTGAATTTTTATCCGATAAAGTGTAAATAAAAAACGTTGTTCAACGATTTTTATTAAAAATCTTTTGCATTTCGACATATATTATAGAAGTTAGCAGGACCAAAATCTACTTAACCTACTAACCATGAAAAATGTAAAACGCATTTTGATCTTAATTACTCTTATTTTTTGCGCTAGTAAAATCTTATTTTCAGATTTCGAAATTGTCAAACCTGAAAATAAGACCGCAGCAATTAGAAGTAAATAGGGATTTATTTAATTTTTTAAGACTGTCCCCAATCGAGTGATTTATCGTTTTTTATAGAACGGTGGTTAATAGAAAAACTATTTTGGTTGGTTAGTGCCCGAATTATATTCGGGCATTTTTTTATCAAAATATTTGCAATATCTGCAAACTCTAAGTGTTATATTTACCATATAAAGGCATATCAATTCGTCAAAACTAGATCGGTTTGTACCAAAGCATTTAACATATAGCAATTATTTCATGAAATTTTTAATTCTTTTTTGCACATTAATAGCGCTTCAGCTCGGGGCGCAGGAAGATGCTGTTGCTAAGGAATACTTCAAAAATGGAGATTATGAAAAGGCTTTATTAGAATATAAAAAACTTTACGCGAAGTCACAATCCAATATTATTTATATAAACCAAATTGTTAGTTCCCATCAGCAGTTAGAGCAATATGATGATTCAGAAACATTTCTAACCACCTTGTTAAAACGTGTCAACTATCCAGCTTTTCTTGTGGAATTGGGATATAATTTCCAACTTAAAAATGATTTAAAAAATGCTAATATATATTACCAACAAGCTTTAGAAAGTATTGATAATAATGTGAGTAATGTATTCTCAGTAGCTAAAAATTTTCAGAACCATTCCCTTTTAAATGAAGCCATTATTGCTTATGAAAAAGCCATGGTTATTAAACCAGACTTTAATTTCTATTTACAGCTTGCACAAATCTATGGCGAACAAGGACATGTAGAAAAAATGTTTAACAGCTATCTCAATTTTGCAGAATCCAATCCCATTGCCATTAATAACATCAAACGTGCTTTGAATGATTTTATAAGTGAAAATGCTGAAAGTGAGAGCAATGTAATGTTGAGGAAAATGTTGCTTAAAAAAAATCAAAAAAAACCAAACATCCTTTGGAATGAAATGTTGAGTTGGTTATTTATTCAACAAAAAGATTTTAATAAAGCATTTATTCAAGAGAAAGCTATTTTTAATAGACAACCAGAAAGTTTAAGCAGAATTGTAGAATTAGGAACCATGGCATCTCATGAAAATGACCTTGAGGTTTCCAAAACAATTTTCAATTTCATTATAGATACCGCACAGGATTCAGACACACTTTTAAAAGCACATTATGCTTTGTTACAATTAGAAATAAAGTCTAATACTAAAGACAATTACAAGGACATAGATACCAAGTATTTGAATCTATTTAAAGAGTTTGGTACATTTTCGCAGACTTTAAAACTGCAAATTGCCTATGCGCATTTCTTGGCCTTTTATATGAATGAAACAGAAAGGGCAAAAAACTTCTTAGAAAAGACCCTTATGCTTCCCTTAACAGAATTACAAAAAGCAGAGGTGAAGTTAGAACTGGGGGATATTTTGGTCTTGCAAGAAAACTTTAATCAAGCCCTTATTTACTACACCCAAATTCAACGGAATCTTAAAAACAGTAGTATTTCTCAAGAAGCGAGGTTTAAAGTTGCCAAAGCGAGTTATTATAAAGGCGATTTTAAATGGGCAGAATCTCAACTTAAAATTCTAAAAGCATCCACATCGCAACTTATAGCCAATGATGCGCTTTATTTAAAACTGCTTATATCAGATAACAAATACGAAGATTCTTTACAAACCGCATTAAAGTTATATGCCAAAGCAGATTTGTTGGCATTTCAGAATAAGAACGACGAAGCGATTTCCATATTAAATACAATTCTTGAAACCCATAAAACCGAGCCTATTGTAGCACAAGCCTTGTTTATGCAGGCGCAATTGTATGAAAATAAACAGCAATATCAAAAAGCACAACATAATTACGAATCTATAATTGCCAACTATAGAGAAGGTATTTTAGCCGATGATGCCTATTTTAAACTGGCCGAACTTTATACAAGCTATTTAAATGCACCAGAAAAAGCCAAAGATTTATATCAAGAAATTATTTTCAACTATGCCGATAGTATTTATTTTGTTGAAGCTAGAAAAAAATATAGGGCATTACGTGGCGATGCGATTAATTAGAAGGTTAGATTTTTAGATTAATTAGAGCATATTTCAATTAAACAAATCAACAAAAAACAAATCAATATTAAATGTACATATACAACGTTACCGTAAATATTGAAGAATCGATAAAAGACGACTGGTTAATTTGGATCAAGAAACATATTCCTCAGGTATTGGCAACTGGAAAATTTGACAAAGCCACACTTACAAAAGTTTTGGTAGAAGAAGATATGGGTGGCGTCACTTATTCCATTCAGTACAGGTCGTATTCTCGTGAAGCTCTGGATGCGTATTATAAAGAAGATGCCGATAAATTAAGAAATGAAGGCATGAAAAAATTCGCCGATAAAATGCTCGCCTTTAGAACAGAACTTCAAATTATCGATGAGTATACGGTGGACTTTAAATAGCCAATCCTAATTGTGCAGGTAACAATCTATATTTAATAGGTTACTTTTGTATTCAAAATATTCAAAATTCCGTGAGAAACAACGACAACCGGCATCACGTCAAAGCAAAAAAATATTTAGGGCAGCATTTTTTAAATGATGAAGGCATCGCGCAGAACATAGCCGATTCCCTAACCTTAAAAGGCTATGATACCGTTCTGGAAATTGGTCCAGGTATGGGTGTGCTCACTAAATACTTACTTAAAAAAGACATCACTACCTACGTCATCGAAATTGATACAGAATCGGTGGAATATCTACAAGCCAATTATTTAAATCTAGCCCCAAGAATAATAGAACAAGATGTTTTAAAATATGATCTAAACACTGTTTTCAAAGACGAACCGTTCGGTATTATTGGGAACTTTCCCTATAACATTTCAACTCAAATTGTTTTTAAAACCCTAGACATGCGAAACCAAATCCCAGAGTTTTCTGGGATGTTTCAAAAAGAAGTGGCGCAACGCATTTGTTCTAAAGAAGGTAGTAAGGTTTATGGGATTTTATCAGTTTTAGTCCAAGCCTTTTATGAAGCCGAATATTTATTTACCGTGCCACCAAGCGTTTTTAATCCGCCACCAAAAGTAGAATCAGGTGTTTTGAGGCTTACTCGAAAGGAAAATTACACCTTGCCATGTGATGAAAAACTATTTTTTAAGACCGTTAAAACAGCGTTTCAACAGCGTCGAAAAACGCTTCGAAACAGTTTAAAAACCTTCAATTTATCAGATAATTTAAAAGCAAATGTTATATTTGGCAAACGTCCAGAACAATTAAGTGTTCAAGAGTTTATTGAGCTTACAAAATTGATTGAAAAAGACGTGTAGAATAATAAAATGCCACGCCATTTGTTAGAAGAAAAAGAGAACATACAATTCAAGCTCAACGATGCACTTATTCAGCAAGTAGAACAACTTCTTGAGACTAACGATGATAAGGCACTTCATAAATTATTAGACGATTTTCACTACGCAGATATTGCTGAAATTCTAGACGAGTTAGATTTAGACCAAGCGGTTTATATCATTAAATTGCTCGACTCAGACACGACTTCAGACATTTTAATGGAGCTCGATGAAGATAATCGAGAAAAAGTATTAAGAAATCTTTCATCCAAAGAAATTGCAGAGGAAATTGAAGAATTAGATACCGATGATGCTGCCGATATTCTTGCTGAACTTTCAGATGAGCGTCAGGAAGAAGTCATTTCTAATATTATAGATGAAGAGCACAAAGCAGAAATCACAGAGCTTTTAGCGTATGATGAGGATTCCGCCGGAGGCCTTATGGCAAAAGAACTCGTAAAGGTTTATGAAACGTGGACGGTGGCTGGATGCTTACGCAGAATTAGAGGGCAGGCAAAGGATGTGACAAGGGTGCATTCAATTTATGTGGTAGATAAGCAAGAAAAACTTATTGGGCGTTTATCCTTAAAAGATCTTATTGTTGCCAAAAGTGAACAAAAAATTGCCGATATTTTCATTTCAAGTGTCGACTCCGTAAATGTGAGTGAAAATGTAGAAGAAGTGGCTAAAATCATGACAAAGTACGATTTGGAAGCCATCCCAGTGGTAGACGATAACCAAATTCTTTTAGGTCGCATCACCATTGATGATATCGTAGATGTTTTAAAAGAAGAAGCCGATAAAGATTACCAACTAGCAGCAGGTATTACACAGGATGTTGAGGCAGATGATAGTATTCTGGAGCTTACCAAAGCACGATTGCCATGGTTAGTGCTAGGGCTTTTTGGTGGTTTAGGTAGTGTTTTTATCATGAAAGACTATGAGCACATCATGGAAACCGTGCCCTCATTATTTTTTTACACACCGTTAATTGCCGCCATGGCAGGAAACGTCGGGGTGCAATCCAGCGCTATTATAGTTCAAGGTTTAGCCAACGACAATGTGAAAGGAAGTTTAATAAATAGGCTGCTAAAAGAGGTTGGATTAAGTTTAATAAACGGTTTTGCACTAGCACTACTGGTCATGTTGTTTGGCTTCGTTATCGGGCAAAATGTCACAGAGAGTTTGGCCATTGCCATATCCATGATGACGGTCATTGTGGTAGCCGCCTTAGTAGGTACCTTTGTGCCTATCATTTTAGATAAACGCGGGATTGATCCCGCCATTGCCACCGGTCCTTTTATAACAACAAGTAATGACATTCTGGGTATTTATTTATTTTTTGTCATTGCTGGCGCTATTATCGGGTTTTAAATATTTTGGGCGTTCCCCGTTTAATGAAATCTATTCATTAAACCGGTCGGGCTTTCCGCTACAATCTTTTTATTCGTGCCTCATAAAAAGGATTTCCACTACAATCCCTAACGCAAAACTTTGTAATTTTACAATATGCATGCTATAAATATTAAAGAGAAGTTTTCCAAATTCAACAAAAATTGGCACCCGCATCAAATCGCCATTGTGGATGGTATGCAAGTCATACTGGCTAAATTAAAAGGTGAGTTTGTTTGGCATACTCATGATGATGAGGATGAGCTTTTCCAAGTCATTAAAGGCACTTTGTATATGCAATTCGCAGATAGAACCGAGGTGGTTCATGAAGGTGAAATTATCGTAGTTCCCAAAGGTGTGGCACATAATCCATATACAAAAAATGACGAAGAAGTTCATGTTTTGCTATTCGAAAAATTGAGCACAGCACATACAGGGCAGATAAAACATGAGAAAACCCAAACCCACTATCCTAAAATTTAAATGAAAATTCTTCATCTAGATACCAACCACCCGTTATTAATAAAGCAGTTAAACAGTTTTGGTTTTACAAATCATGAAGACTATACTTCTTCAAAAGAAGCGATTGAGGCAAAAATTAAACCTTATGATGGCATCATTATCAGGAGCCGTTTTTCTATTGATAAACGGTTTTTAGATGCCGCAAAAAACCTAAAATTTATCGGCCGTGTTGGTGCTGGTTTAGAAAATATTGACTGTGACTATGCAGCAGAAAAAAACGTACAGCTCATTGCAGCACCAGAGGGCAACAGAAATGCCGTAGGCGAGCATACTCTGGGTATGTTGCTATCGTTATTTAATAAACTAAACAAAGCAGATGCTGAGGTTAGACAAGGCAAATGGCTAAGAGAAGATAATCGAGGCATAGAGCTTGATGGTAAAACGGTGGGACTTATTGGTTATGGCAATATGGGCAAAGCATTTGCGAAAAAATTACAAGGTTTCGATATTGAAGTGCTGTGTTATGATATTAAGGCGGGAGTTGGAGATGCCCGAGCGACACAAGTCAGTCTATCAGAATTTCAAGAAAAAGTGGATGTGGTAAGTCTGCACACTCCTGAGACTCCATTGACATTAAATATGGTTAATAGCCAATTTATTGATCAATTTAAAAAGCCATTTTGGTTTATAAATACGGCGCGGGGTAAAAGCGTAGTGACTTCAGATTTGGTTTTAGCCTTGCAATCCGGTAAAATTCTTGGTGCTGGCTTGGATGTTCTAGAATACGAAAAAGCATCCTTTGAAAACTTGTTTTCTTCAGAATTACCAGAAGCGTTTCAATATTTAATTCAATCAGAAAAAGTCTTATTAACACCTCATGTTGCAGGTTGGACCATTGAAAGCAAAGAAAAATTGGCACAAACCATAGTTGATAAGATTATAGCGAAATTTTGTTAATTATAAAACATTATTGTCTGATTAAAGAATCAAGACCGCTTTGCTGTTAGAACCAAGAACAAAGACTTGATTGTAACTAATTGATAAACAGTAACCTTTAAATTCATAACTTTCTAAAAAATAAATTTTTTCAGTAATCGCAAAAAGCAAGCCCCTCTTTTTTATAAGCCTTTAAAACCTTGTGTTCGCAAAGGTTTTCTTTAAATGAACTATTTTTAATCGGACAACAATGATTGTAAAATATGAAAACCCTTTAAATTGAACCCATGACAATTTTATTCCTCGTACTCTGGAATCGCCACTTTCCCCATAAAACAAATGGAGCCAGTTTCCTTTTCTGTTATAACAAATACAAAAGGTCTATCTAATAAAAACTGTTTAGGGCCGTTGGTAGAAGTAACTTCTATGCCTACCACTGTTACTGCAGCAGCTTCCGTACCTGTTTCATTGACATCTATAAACGTTTTTTGTAATACAAATGAAATTTGTGTACCCATATCGCTTAAGCCACTAAAATTTGCGCTTCCAGTGAAAGCGATGCCAAGACCTAAATTAGTTAGAGCGTCGTTAAATAGTTTCTCATAGGAAAATGTAAACTTGGGCATGGTCATTTTTAAGCCTTGGACATTATAGTTGCCTTGCCACGCTTTCCAGTTTTCATTGTTCATGGTTCCAATCATGTCATTGACAGCTTTATTGGTATGTGGTAGCATTAGTGTCATAGAATATTTATCGTTTTTATAGGGAATTTTAACTGAAGAAAATACCGCATTGGAAAAGTACTCTAAATCTTGTTCCATAGACATCATATCTACTTGCTTTACAGTGCCATCATCTAGTTGAAAAGGTAGCGACTTGGTGTCTTCTTGGTTAAAACGATACTTCCAATCACTTTTAAAATAAAGCGCATTAATGGCATACAGGACTGCATCTGGCGAAATTTCATTTAGAACTTTAGGAATCTTTCCATAAGTTTTATTGGAAACCCAATTATTTATGGTTTCCAAAGTTTCTGGATCATTAAAGTCCTTGTTTTGTATTTCGGCAAAATAATATGCTTTGTTGGTTTCAATAAAAGTTTCCTTTACGGGAAAGGTATTGTTGACCCATATCGAATTCGCGATTTCGAATATTGTTCCAGAAGATGTGTTAATAAGGTTATTTATGATGTTTTGGTTTATCAAGTTAGTTTCCTCCAAAGTGACATTGCCATAGTTAAATACATCCGAAAAAGCCTGTTGGGTTTCGCCTGCGGCACCATTATAAACCATACCCAGAGCTAGTGAGGCGCTTGCAGGGGAAATCATGAAATTATTTTCGGCTTCGGCTTCGGATATTTCCTTGAACAAGGAAAAAGCAAATTGATTATTTGCAGCAACAACTTCACGTCCTTTGGCAACTGAATCAAAGGATTTTAGTGGGGTTTCATCTACTGCGCTACAGGATGTACAAACAATAATACATGTTAGAATTAAAAAAGAAAAAATGTTGGCTAATTTCATGGTTAATGGTTTTGGCACTGTATAGTATAGATGCAAAAAATCTAAAAGGTTGCGTTTAATTATAAATAAAATAAAATCTAAAAACTGCATAATTTTGTTAATTTTAAGCCATGAAGAAAACGATCATTGTTTTTTCACTACTCATTTTGGCGCTTGTACTCCTGTTTCAAATCAGCACGTATTCCATTACTTCTGGAAATTTGAAAACGGAAATCACAGTAGCTATTGTGGCGCTGGTGTTTTTAATAATTGGAATTTATATCAATAAAAAAAGTCTTCATAAAAATACAGATGCTTCAAAAGAAATTGATCAACAAAAAATTAGTGAGTTAGATATTACTACTCGTGAATATGAAGTGCTTCAGGCTATTTCAGAAGGGCTTTCTAATAAAGAAATCGCTGATAAACTATTTTTATCAGAAAGCACAATAAAAACCCACGTGTCCAATCTGTTGATAAAACTAAATGCCAAACGCAGAACGCAAGCCCTTCAAATTGCCAAAAATTATCAAATTATCAAATTATTTATACTTTTAGACTGTTGCACATATGTTTTGGTACTTTAGTATGAGCGCTATATCACTCGTATTTGTAGCTTTGAATAGGATATTAATTTAAATTATAGGAATATGGAACTAGGAGCATTTTCAGTCAGTTTAAGCGTAAAAGACCTAAAAACGTCCAAAAGGTTTTATGAAAATCTTGGATTTAGCGTTTTTGCTGGCGATATGGAAAAGAATTATCTCATTATGAAAAATGGCAACGCCTTAGTTGGTCTTTTCCATGGCATGTTTGAGCAGAATATTTTAACCTTTAACCCAGGTTGGGATGAAAGTGCAAATGCCTTAGGTGATTTTACGGATGTTCGGGAAATTCAGAAACATGTAAAAAGTAAGGGTATTGCACTCGACAGGGAAGCCGACGAAACATCCACTGGTCCTGCAAGCATGGTTTTATTTGACCCAGATAATAATGTGATTCTTATTGATCAACACGTATAACCAAAAATAAAATTAAAATGAAAAACACAATTATTAAGTATGGTTTTTTTGGCTTATTAGCGGGATTGCTTGTTTTTGCAGCTGCTGTTTTTTTTGGTAAAGGTCTAAGTTATTCTACACAGGAAGTTATTGGTTACACGGCCATGGTAGCTGCTTTATCTTTTGTCTTTTTTGGAATAAAGCATTATAGAGATCAAGTAAATCATGGAAAAATATCATTAGGAAAAGCCTTAGTGATTGGTTTGCTCATCTCCGTATTAGTGGGTATTGGTGTTGGCATTACAGATTATATATATACCACCATGATTAATCCAGACTTTGTTTCCGAATATTTGGAGGCGAACTTAAGCATGATGGAAAACACCTTGCCACCAGAAGAGTTTCAGGTTAAAAAAGTGGAACTCACCAAACAAATGGAAGATTACGGAAGTTCGAGTTTTATGGCCCTTCTAATGTGGTTTACTGTAGTGCTCATTGGCTTTATTATCTCCCTGATTTCTGGATTAATCCTTCAAAAAAAATAATATTCTATGCAATCAAACGCCACAACACCCCAGCAGTATCTTGATGAATTGCCAGAAAACAGAAAAGAACCTGTAAAAAAGCTAAGACAGCAAATTTTAGATAATCTCCCAAAAGGGGTTGAGGAAGCCATGAGCTATGGGATGTTGGGCTATGTTATTCCGCATTCCGTATATCCCAATGGCTATCATTGCAATCCTAAATTACCCTTACCTTTTATGAATTTAGCCTCTCAAAAAAACTTTATCGCCGTTTATAGTATGACGCTCTATACTAAAAATGAACTCTTAAATTGGTTTACATCTGAATATACTACATGTTGTAAATACAAATTAGATATGGGCAAAAGTTGCATCCGTTTTAAAAAAATGGACGATATTCCATTTGGGCTTATAGGTGAATTAACGGCTAAGGTGAGCACGGAAGAATGGATAGAAATTTACGAATCTACAATTAAAAATAAGTAAATGAAACATGCATTACTAGATTTTCGACACATAGCGGAATGATTATATGGATGTTACATCTAACAGATAAAAAACAATGAATATAAACAGATGAAAAATAGAGTAACGGGCATTGGCGGAGTATTCTTTAAAAGCAACAACCCAAAAGCATCAAAAGCATGGTACAAAAAACATTTAGGGTTCAATACCGATGATTATGGCTGTACGTTTTGGTGGAAGGACAAAGACGGGAATGATTGTTCAACCCAATGGGCTCCATTTCCTAGAGATACTGAATATTACGAACCCTCGAAAAAAGAGTTCATGTTTAATTATCGGGTAGAAAATCTGCATGAACTATTAAAAGTTTTAAAAGACGAAGGGGTGACCATTATTGGTGATGTGGAAGAATACGAATACGGTAAGTTTGGTTGGATTTTAGACAACGACGGGAATAAAATTGAGCTTTGGGAACCTGTAGATGCCGCTTTTTTGTAGCTTTGGCAATTAGCGTTTTAACCAAAAATAATTGTATTATACCAATTATAATTTAAAATGGGCTTGAAAAAATTTGAATTATAGTGTGCCCAGATGAGATAGAAAATCTAAGCATGGCCTTAGCTACGGTTTTATTTTATATTGATATATGGGTGCAATAGAAACTAATTTTAAGCATATTTTATGTTGTAATTGGTGTTTTTTAGATATACTCCAATCTTATAATTTAACGGCAATACAATGGATGGCCATTGGGGTTGCCGTGTTTTTATTGGGCCTATCAAAATCAGGAATAAAAGGGATAGGCATTATTATTGTTGTGATACTTGCGTTTGTTTTTGGGGAAAAGGCGTCCACTGGAATTTTATTGCCCTTGTTAATTTGTGCTGATATTTTTGCAGTGATATATTATAACCGGCATGCACAATGGAACATAATTAAAAAACTGATGCCTTGGATGATTGTGGGGGTTTTAGTTGGTGTCTGGGTAGGGAATGATATTTCGGAAGCTGTTTTTAAAAAAATGATGGCGATCATCATTATCGTATCCGTAGGGATTATGTTTTATTCTGAAAACAGAAAATCCCAATCCGTACCTAAGAACACATTTTTTTCAATCTCTACAGGTTTTTTGGCGGGGTTTACGACCATGATTGGAAACCTAGCAGGGCCTATTTCTAATATCTATTTTTTGGCCATGCGCTTTCCAAAAAATGAATTTATTGGAACCGCCGCTTGGTTGTTTTTCATTATCAATGTGTTTAAACTACCATTTCACATCTTCGCTTGGAAAACGGTTACCAAGGAGACCTTGATTCTAAATAGCATTTTAATACCAGTCATTATAGTAGGTTTTTTTGTTGGTGTAGCGATCGTTAAGTTAGTCTCCAATATTAACTATAGGCGTTTTATTCTCATCGTAACCGCTTTTGGTGGAATTCTTATGTTGTTTGGATAACAGTCAAATTATCTATTGGATTTGATTTTTTTGTACCTTTAATGCTGAAATTAAAAATCATAACCATGTCTGATGATAAAAATTTAAGCGATGACCTAAATGATATGTTAGGCGATGCTAAGGAAGGTGCTAAAAAAGCAGGTGAAAAAGCCAAGGAATTTGCACACGAGGCCAAGGAAAGCGCAGCAGAGTTTGCAGAAAGTGCTCGAGATACTTTTGATAAATCCAAGGGCGAGAACAAAAAGGTTTTAGCTGGGGTTTTGGGGATTGTATTAGGCTATTTTGGCATTCATAAATTCGTTTTGGGCTATAATAAAGAAGGGATAATTTTGCTCGTATTAGGGCTGTTAGGTTTTGTAACCTGTGGCATTACATCTGGTATAGCATGGGTGATCGGATTTGTAGAGGGGATTATTTACCTAACTAAAACAGATGAGGAATTTTATACAACCTATCAAGTTGGCAATAAGCCCTGGTTTTAGGGGAAAAGCTTAATCCATGAAATTCCCTGAGGCTCTACGTTGGGTATAGCAAACAGATTCAAGACTTTTAGAATCAAGAGCCAAAACAAAAACACTCTAGTTTTTTGACTCTTGTAGCGAAGCGGTGTTATCTCTGGTTTCTCTATGGCTCTACCTCAAGGATAGTTGGTTTCAAGAAATTCTTTTATTAGATTTTTTACATCATAATTTTTACGATCCCTCAAAGTTAGTGGGCACCGATAAAGAAAAGCATGTCGCTTTTTTAAAAGCACGGGAGGAAATTAAACTATATTTTAAGGATTTTGTACAAAAACACATATAAATTATGGACTTTCGAGTTCGTAATCTAAGGGTAAAAGGGTTGCAATGCGTTTAACTCCAAAATCACCAGAAAACAAAACTGCTGTAGGCGGTGAATGAATTCCGAAGCCGTCAATTTTAAATTCGGAGGCACCGTCTTGTGGAATTAGAGCAGATTGCCTGTTTTGATCATATTGAACAACTAATTTCTTAAAGTTCATGTTCACTTTTGTAAACTCAGCGTTATCATTTTTAATCAATAAATAATCGTAAGGGTTCACCGGGAAAAAGAGTTCAGATTTTGCGACGGTATCATTAATAAAGCATCGAAACTTTTTAGATTCCAAATTTTTTCTTGTAAGCGCTCTCATAAATTGCAATGAGGAACCCAAATATTCGATTTCTCTAGCCTTCAAATGGCGTTTTCTTGGTTTGTCGTTAAGTTCTTTAAATGCTGTAGAACCAACCAGATAAACACTCTCAGTAAACCGTAGTCCAGAAGTGCCCCTGGCAAATTGCACTTCAAAATCTACCAAGAGGTATCTGAGCTCATATCCTAAATAGCGATTCTTTATTACGATTGGATTTTCACAATGTGCGATTAACCGATTATATGAAGGCTGATAAATCAATTTGATATCCGCTTCATTCAAAATTCTGCAATCTTTTGCAGAGACTTCCCTTCCTAAAAATTCCCTTCTAAAAATGTTTAATTTTTTCTTCCTTGACCAAGGATCGACTTCCAAAACAACTGCATCAAGACTTAATGCGCTTTCCCTCAGAAAGATGGTATTACGCTCCTTTAATTGTTCTTGATTAAAATAGCGCGTCTCGTAACCTAAGTAGCTAATTACTATCGCTGCTTGTGTTGGAATATCATTTGAAAGGGAAAATTCACCCAATTGATTGGTAACTGTGCCAATAGTTGTACCATCATAGTATACTGAAACACTTTCAAGAGGTTGTTTAGAATATTCTTCCAATATCGTCGAAGTAATCGCCTGTGAATTTCCCGAAAATGAGAAAAGGGCAAACAACATCAAAAAAAAACTGTGTTTAGGTATGTCCATTTCCATTAGAGAATTTACGCTCCAGTTCCTCTTGAAACTCTTCCATAACAGGACGTACGGTGCTTTCAGGTAAATCAGCAATTTTAATATACATTAGGCCGTCTACGGCATTATTAAATAAGGGGTCTACATTAAACGCAACCAATCTTGCATTCTGTTTTATGTACTTTTTCAGGAGTACCGGTAGGCGCAAAGCTCCAGGTTCTATCTCGTCAATAATTTTGTCAAACTTATTTAAATCGGCTTCGGTTTCATCAAAAACAAAATCTTTGTCGGCGTCTTTTAGTTTAACTTTAAATTCTTTTTTGGGATGCACATATTGCGCAATATACGGGTCGTAGTAATGCGATTTCATAAACTCAATCATCAACGATTTTGAGAAATTTGAAAACTGGTTACTAATACTTACACCTCCAATTAAAAATTTGTGTTCTGGGTAGCGCAATGTAATGTGAACGATACCTTTCCATAATAAAAATAACGGCATGGGTTTTTGCTGATACTCCTTAATTATAAAAGCGCGCCCCATTTCTATGGACTGGCTCATCATTTTATATAATTCGGGCTCAAACCTAAACAGATCTTGAAGGTAAAACCCATCAATCCCATAGCGTTCAAAAATTTTAGAACCCAGTCCCATTCTGTAGGCACCGACAATTAATTTACGCTCGTTATCCCATAAAAACAGATGGTGATAATAGGTGTCAAACGTATCCAGATCTATGGCTTCATTAGTACCCTCACCAACTTCTCTAAAGGTGATTTCGCGCAAGCGCCCGATCTCCCTAAGAATATTAGGGATTTTATCTGCGGGTGCTAAAAAGACTTCGTAATTTTTGCTTTCTAATAATCGCGAATCAAACTCACGCAGCGTCTCTATCTCCTTTAACATGACGGCCGTATTAATAGGCGTCACAATGCGTTTTGGTATTTTGGGTGTTTTTAATGTGGATGAAATATTATCTAAAATCTTAGATTTATTTTCATAGGCATTAGAAAGCATGTACGTTTTTCGTCTTAGAAATTCTGAAAACTCATCAATGGTCGCATGTTCTTTTTGGTCGGAAACTGAAATAGGTTTCCCTATTCTAACCTTAATGGTTCGTCGCTTTTGCGTTAATACTTCCGAAGGTAATTTAGCGGTTCTAAACGTATCGCTTAATTTTGAAAGTTTATAAAAAAGTTTGCTGTTTTTAGCGTGAAAGTAAATAGGTACTACAGGGACTTCGGCTTTTTTAATGAGTTTGATGGCGGCTTCTTCCCAAGGCTTATCGACCACTAATTTCCCATCTCTATACGTGGAAACTTCGCCCGCAGGAAAAATTCCAAGAGGATGCCCATCCCTTAAATGCAGAATAGAATTCTTGAAACCCGTAATGCTCGACTTCACATCTTTTCTATCCTCAAAAGGATTTACAGGCATGATATAAGGTTTCATGGGCTCAATACGATGCAGTAAAAAGTTGGCTATAATCTTAAAATCCTTACGCTGTTCAAGCATCAATTTCAACAATAAAATGCCATCAATGCCACCTAGTGGGTGATTGGAAATTGTAATATAAGCGCCTTCTTTTGGGAGCCGTTTTAAATCTTCATCTGGTATTTCGAACTTGATTTGAAAATCGTCTAATATTGCATCTAAAAAGTCCAGTTCACTAAGATGCTTATGCCGTTTATATACTTTATTAATTGTAGATATTTTTAGAACTTTCATAAGAATCCAACCTATAAAAGTGCCTATAAAACCATACTTTTCTAGCTGAATGGCTTTTGCGACTTCTTTAGCGGTTACCAGTCCTGTATCTTGTTGTTTGGTCATGGTTGTAAATGTACTAAATAGTTTATTTAGTTACTACTTGAACGGTTTCTTGTGTTAATTGTTTTAAAAGTACATTTTTGCCTGTTTCAATTTGGCTTAACGCGCTGGCATTGTAATGCCGTATGGTATAAAGCGATACATTTTCATTATAGGTCACTCTAAATTTTGCTTTTAAATGAAGTAATAAAGCTTCTAAATTGTCATACATATTATCTACGCAAACTGAAAAACTGATGGCAGAGTTTTGAATAACATCAACCTTCATTTTATAAGCATGCAACAAACTGAAAATTTCACTAATATTCTCTTCTACGATATATGAAAAGTCTAATGAAGATAATGAAATAAGCACTTGATTTTTCTTAACGATAAAACAAGGCACGTTGGGGTCTAAAGATTTGTTTTTACCAATGGTAGTTCCCACATCCTCTGGGTTTAAAAAAGATTTTACATATAGTGGTATTTCTTTCCTTTGAAGTGGTTGTAGGGTTTTAGGGTGAATTACCGAAGCGCCATAAAAGGCCAACTCAATAGTTTCACGATACGATAACGTGTTTAGCAGTTGGGCGTTCTCAAAATATCTGGGGTCTGCATTTAAAACGCCTGGGACATCTTTCCAAATAGTGACACTTTCAGCATTTAAACAATAGGCAAAAATAGCTGCGGTATAATCACTCCCTTCTCTGCCAAGCGTAGTAGTAAAGTTGTTGGCATCACTGCCTAAAAATCCTTGGGTAATGTTTAAAACAGAACTTTTAAAACGGGATTTAATCTCACTTTGCGTGGCTTCCCAATTTACATTGGCGCGCCTGTAATAACTATCGGTTTTTATATAATGGCGCACATCCATCCACGAATTCTTTAACCCAATGGCATTCAAATACTCACTTATAATGGTTGTTGAAACCAATTCCCCAAAACCAATGGTTTGATCATAAACAAAATTATAATCGGGGGATTTGTTTGTTTTTAAAAAACTATTTAATTCATCAAAAAACGTGGATACTTTTTTAAAAGCGGGATGGATATCGGAATCAAATAAATCCAATAGAATGTCATTATGGTATTTTTTAACGTCTTGAATAGCACTTTGAAGCTCTTTCTTATTTTTGAAGTAATTCCTTACAACCCTTTCAATGGCATTGGTAGTCTTGCCCATGGCAGACACAACAACTAGTGTATTTTGATACCCAACTTTTTTAAGTACCGACGCTAGATTTTTAATACCATTGGCATCTTTTACAGAGGCGCCCCCAAATTTAAATACTTGCATTTATAATTTTGAAATATATTGTTTAATACCTGCTTCATTCAGTTGCACCACATTCCAGTCACGCAATACACGAGCGCCATTTTTTTCATAGAATTTTATTGCCGGTTCATTCCAATCTAAAACCTCCCAGTTTACACGTTTGACGCCCAGATTATTGGCGTATTTTATGACCTCATCCAAAAGGGCTTTGCCTAAGCCAGAACCGCGCATGTTTTCACTTACTATTAAATCTTCTAGATGTACCGCCTTTCCTTTCCAGGTTGAATAACGATTATAAACCAGCGCAATACCCTCAATGTTCCCAGCTACTTCTGCAACAAAACAATGAAACCTTGGGTGATCTCCAAAACCATCCTGCTGCAAATCCTTTATGGTCACCTCCACCGCATCGGGTTCTTTTTCAAAAACCGCTAATTCTTTAATTAATTGGAGCACTTGTGGCATGTCCTCTTGTCTCGCATTTCTAATTTTAAAATCCATAAGGCGTGTAATTATTTCAAATATAGTTTAAAGTTCAATATTTAAAGGCATTAATCTTTTGCGAAAACGTTGTAGTTCATTAAAAATTAACAGATATTTGTACAAAGCAAACTAATACACTTATGACCCATAAAAAGCAAACCTTAGGAGAATTTATTATTGAAAATCAAGCTTCTTTTAAGTATTCCTCTGGGGAATTATCAAGCTTGATAAACTCCATTAGGTTGGCGGCAAAGGTTGTAAATCATGAAGTTAATAAGGCAGGCCTTGTAGACATTATTGGTGTTGCAGGGGATGTGAATATTCAAGGTGAGGATCAACAAAAATTAGATGTTTATGCGAATGAAAAATTTATTCAAACGTTAACAAATAGAAATATTGTTTGCGGAATTGCTAGTGAAGAAGAAGATGATTTTATTGCGATTAACAGTCAAGATGAAAATCACCAAAATAAATATATTGTTTTAATAGATCCTTTGGACGGTTCCTCAAATATTGATGTGAATGTGTCTGTGGGGACTATTTTTTCTATATACCGAAGAGTTTCACCTGTTGGTACTCCTGTGTCCTTAAAGGACTTTTTACAAAAAGGAAGTCAGCAAGTTGCTGCGGGCTATGTGGTTTATGGGACGTCTACCATGTTGGTTTATACAACGGGAGATGGTGTAAATGGTTTTACATTGAACCCTGCTATCGGATCCTTTTATTTATCGCATCCCAATATGGAGTTTCCAGAGGATGGAAATATATATTCGGTTAATGAAGGCAATTATATTCATTTTCCACAAGGCGTTAAAAACTACATTAAATACTGCCAGCAGGAAGAAGGTGATCGCCCATATACCTCTAGGTACATCGGATCATTAGTGTCAGATTTTCATAGAAACATGATTAAAGGGGGAATCTATTTATATCCTAAAAGTTCATTAAATTCGAATGGTAAACTACGATTGTTGTATGAATGTAATCCCATGGCATTCATTGCTGAACAGGCTAACGGAAAGGCCAGTGATGGATTTACCAGAATTATGGATATTCAGCCCACAGAGCTTCACGAACGTGTACCATTTATCTGCGGAAGCAAAAACATGGTAGTGAAATGTGAGGAATTTATGTACCAAAATTCACTGGCTCAAAAATAACAGGGATTTAAACAATAATTTTTAGAGGCTGAAAGCTTTAGGCTCGTGGTAAATCGTTATCATCTTTAAGAGGTAAATCAGAAGATCCCATCAAATACGCATCAACATAATGAGCCGCTTGACGACCTTCAGAAATGGCCCAAACAATTAGTGACTGACCTCTGCGCATATCGCCTGCTGCGAAAACACCAGGAACATTGGTTGCATAACTATGCGTGGTGGCTTTTACATTGGTTCTAAAATCTGTTTCCAAGCCCAGTTGTTCTATTAAGGTTTTCTCTGGCCCAGTAAAACCTAAGGCTAGTAATACCATATCACAATCCCATATTTTTTCAGTGCCAGGAAGTTCTTTTAATTCTGGGCGTTGCCCTTTATTAAAAATCCATTCAACTTCAACTGTTTTTAACCCGGTTAGATTACCGTCGTTATCACCTAAAAACTCCTTAGTGGATATGCTAAAAAACCGTTCAACCCCTTCTTTGTGAGAAGAACTCGTGCGTAGACGCATCGGCCAATAGGGCCATGGTTGGTTTGCTGGTCTGCCCGTACTTGGCTTGCTTAAAATCTCGAAGTTTGTAACCGATTTAGCACCGTGTCTATTGGATGTGCCTATACAATCAGACCCTGTATCACCACCACCAATAACAATAACGTTTTTATCTTTTGCTGTGAGGATAACTTCAAAATCAGTCAGGCCATCAACACGCTGATTGTTTTGTTTTAAGAAATCCATAGCTTGATGCACGCCTTTTAATTCGGCACCTTTAACAGGGATTGGCCGTCTTATGGTTGCGCCACCACAAAGCACAATAGCACTAAATTCTTCTCTTAAGGTGTCTATACTAATATCCTTGCCAACGTGGGCATTGGTTTTGAAAATAATACCTTCTTCTTCCAAAACAGAAATACGTCTGTCTATAATATGCTTCTCAAGTTTAAAGTCTGGAATGCCATAACGTAATAAGCCACCTACTTTAGCATCGCGCTCAAACACAGTCACCTGATGTCCCGCTCTGTTTAATTGTTGTGCTGCTGCTAAACCAGAAGGGCCTGATCCAATAACAGCTACTGATTTTTCTGTTCTATTAAGTGGTGGTTGTGCTGTAATCCAACCTTCCTTAAAGGCTTGTTCTACAATATTTTTCTCAATATTTTCAATGGTTACGGGATCTTCATTAATACCTAAAACACACGCTTCTTCGCACGGTGCCGGACATAATCGGCCTGTAAACTCTGGGAAGTTATTTGTAGAATGCAAAATTTTTGCTGCTTCTTTCCATTTTCCTTTGTAAACATTATCATTAAAATCGGGAATTAGGTTTCCTAATGGGCAGCCGCTATGACAAAACGGAATCCCACAATCCATACACCGAGCACCTTGATTTCTCAACGCTTTTTCGTCCATGGGTTGGGTGAATTCCTTATAATTCGTTAAGCGCTTATCTACAGCGTCATACTGCTCAACCTCTCTTTGAAACTCCATAAATCCTGTTATCTTTCCCATAGTATTAAAGTGTTATAAGGTTTTCTTCTTCTAATCTAAGCAAGGCTTGTCTATATTCTTCTGGAAGTACTTTTATGAATTTTGGCAATTCCGTTTCCCATTTTTCGAGTATGCGTTGTGCTAGCGGACTTAATGTGGCATTATAATGATTTTCAATTAAATCTTTTAATGTCTGAATGTCTTCGTTTTCTGTTACAGGATCTAGGTTTAGGCCTTCGCTATTACAGTTACTTTTAAAAGTGTTGTTGGTATCATAGACAAAGGCGATTCCACCACTCATACCAGCACCAAAATTCCTACCAACTTCTCCCAAGATAACAGCAATACCACCAGTCATATATTCACAACCATGATCGCCAATCCCTTCAACAACTGCTTTCGCTCCTGAATTTCTAACACAAAAACGTTCCCCAGCTTTTCCATTAATATAAGCTTCCCCAGCGGTAGCTCCGTAAAGCGCAACATTGCCCACAATAACATTTTGCTCTGGAATAATAGTAGATTCTTCGGGTACTTTAATAATCAATTTGGCGCCAGACAATCCCTTTCCGAGATAATCGTTGGTATTTCCGCTTACCACTAGAGTTAGGCCTTTTGTGGAAAATGCCCCAAAACTTTGTCCTGCCGAACCAGAGAAGTTTACCTTCAATGTGTTTTCTGGCAGTCCCTGTGCACCATATATCTTCGAGATTTCATTACTTAAAAGGGCGCCAAAAGCACGGTCCATATTATTGATTTTGGATTCTAAAACTATTTTTTCCTTTCTGAAAATGGCAGGATGTGCTTGATTTATAATTTTGAAATCCAATGATTTTTCTAATTGGTGGTCTTGTTGGTCTGTATTATACAAAACGGTTCCTTCTGGAACAGTCACTTGATGCAAAATGGGAGACAAGTCAATACCCACAGCTTTGTAATGCTCAATGGTTTTACTTCGATTCAGTTTTTGTACCTGTCCGACCATGTCATTTACCGTTTTAAAACCGAGTTGTGCCATGATTTCCCTTAGCTCTTGAGCGATGAAATACATGAAATTTACAACGTGTTCTGGCTTACCCTGAAATTTTTTACGTAGTTCTGGATTTTGAGTGGCGATACCTACGGGACAAGTATTTAGATGGCATACACGCATCATAATACAACCCGAAGCTACCAACGGAGCTGTTGCAAAACCGAATTCTTCGGCGCCTAGTAGACAGGCAACGGCGACATCTCTTCCTGTTTTCAACTGACCGTCACACTCGACTACAATTCGATTTCTCAGGTTATTCATTACCAAGGTCTGTTGTGCTTCAGCTAAGCCCAATTCCCAAGGTAATCCAGCATGTTTTAATGAGGTTAATGGAGATGCTCCTGTACCGCCATCATGTCCAGAAATCAATACCACATCAGCCTTTGCTTTCGCAACACCCGCAGCTACTGTTCCTACGCCAACTTCAGAAACGAGTTTCACATTAATGCGTGCTTCACGATTGGCAGACTTTAAATCATATATCAATTGAGACAAATCTTCAATAGAATAAATATCATGGTGGGGCGGTGGGGAGATTAATCCCACATAAGGTGTGGAATTTCTGGTTTTTGCGATATCAGGATTCACCTTAGGTCCGGGCAATTGTCCGCCTTCACCGGGTTTGGCTCCCTGCGCCATTTTTATTTGAATTTCTGAAGCATTTGTCAAATAGTTTGACGTCACGCCGAAACGTCCCGATGCCACTTGTTTGATGGCACTATTTTTCCAATCACCATTAGCATCCTTATAAAAACGATCTTCATCTTCACCTCCTTCGCCAGAATTACTTTTTCCGCCAATTCTATTCATGGCAACCGCCAAATTTTCATGGGCTTCTTTACTGATGGATCCATAAGACATGGCGCCCGTTTTAAATCGTTTTACGATCTCTGTCCAAGGCTCCACTTCATCTATAGAAATAGGATCGTAATTTGTAAATTCAAACAAGCCTCTAATCGTCATTAACTGTTTAGATTGATTGTTTATTAATTCTGAGTATTCTTTGTAAGAACTGTGTTTATTGGTTCTAACAGATTCTTGCAGTTTTGCAATGGTTAACGGATTAAACATGTGATGCTCACCGTTTCTTCTCCATCTGTATTGTCCGCCTACCTCTAAATCTAAATCTGCAGCAATTTGCCGTTCTTTAAAAGCATTTTTGTAACGCTTACTAATTTCCTTTTCAATTTCATGCAATCCAATCCCTTGAATTCTTGTGGCTGTATTAGGGAAATATGTATTTACTACGGTGGTATTAATTCCAATACACTCAAATAATTGTGAACCTCTGTAGGAGTTAAGTGTTGAGATCCCAATTTTGTTCATCACTTTTAAAATACCTTTTCCAACAGCTTTGTTATAATTCTCGACCGCTTCCAAAGGTTCCATCGAAGTGTTTAAATCTTTAATTCTGTCTTCTATAATTTCATTAACCATATAGGGGTTTATGGCACTGGCTCCATAACCAAAAAGTAATGCAAAATGATGCACCTCACGCGGTTCTGCCGATTCAATAATGATGCTTACCCGAGAGCGCTTCCCTAAGGTTCTCAGCGCACTATTGATATAGGAACATGCTAATAAAGCGGGGATTGGTGCTTTATCCTTATTCACATTTCTATCTGAAAGGATTACGATATTAGTACCTTTATCAATGGCTTTTGAAACACAGGACAATGTATCTTCTAGAGCCTCTTCTAGACCATTGTGTCCCTTATTGATATCATAAAGTGTTGACACCGAGGTGACTTTAAAGTCGGGATTATGATAGCTTTTTATTTTGTCTAAATCCTGTTTTGAAATAACAGGATTATTAATTTTGAGCTTTTTACTGTGATCTTCATTGAAATCGAAAATATTCACATCGCTACCTAGAGTTAAACTAATATCTGTGATTAATTCTTCTCTAATACCATCTAATGGCGGATTGGTTACCTGAGCAAACAGCTGTTTGAAGTAGTTATATATAAGTTGAGGTCTTTCAGACAAAACAGCAAGTGGCGTATCGTTACCCATGGAGCCAATGGGTTCTTTGCCACCTTGTGCCATCGGTAGAATAATTGTGTTTATATCTTCTTCGGTGTACCCGAAAATAACTTGTCGCTTCGTTAAGTTTTCTTCATTAAAAAACACCGGACAATCATTATAAGGAATGTCTTTTAGATGTACTAAATTGTCATCTAGCCATTTTTTATAGGGATGTCTTGATGCGATTTCTTCTTTAATTTCTTCATCGTTAATAATGCGTCCTTGATTCATGTCTACCAAAAACATTTTACCAGGTTCCAATCTGCCGTGATATTCCACATTTTTAGGCTCAATATCAATCACTCCAGTTTCTGAAGACATAATAACATAACCGCCTTTAGTCACCGTATAACGCGAAGGGCGCAATCCGTTTCTATCTAATACAGCGCCTATATAATTGCCATCTGTGAAAGGAATAGAAGCAGGACCATCCCAGGGTTCCATAAGACAGGAATTAAACTCATAAAACGCTTTTTTAGCCTCAGACATGGCCGGGTTTTTTTCCCAGGCTTCTGGTACCAACATCATCATAACTTCGGGTAAAGAACGTCCTGTCATAAGTAATAATTCTACCACCATATCCATAGAAGCAGAATCTGATTTACCAGGAAGTACAATTGGTAAAATAGTTTTTATATCATCACCAAACCACGCACTCTGCATAAGCTCTTGACGTGAGTACATCCTTGCAATGTTACCTCTAAGCGTATTTATTTCACCGTTATGGCACATGTATCTAAACGGTTGCGCCAAATCCCAAGTTGGGAAGGTGTTTGTTGAGAACCGTTGATGCACTAAAGCCAATCTGGTTACAAAGGAAGAATCATTTAAATCTTTATAAAAAAGCTTGATATCCTCAGGGACTAAAAGCCCTTTGTAAATAATTATTTTTGTCGATAAACTAGGAAGGTAGAAGTATGAGCTTTCAGAAAGTTTTGAGCCTAGAATTTCATGCTCTGCTTTTTTTCTAGCGATAAACATTTTTAGATTGAATTGGAAATCGTCCTGCTCTGCATGTTCTTTTCCAATAAATATTTGTTTTATAAAGGGTTGTGTAGTAGCTGCAATTTCACCTAGTACGGTTTCATCAACAGGCACATTTCTCCAACCAATAACGGTAAGCCCCTGCGCTTCAATATGTTTTTCAAAGACATCAATACAATATTTTTGTTGATTTTCCTTTTTTGGTAAAAAAACATTACTCGTACCATATTGACCTGCTTTTGGTAATTTGAAACCGCAATTTTCTACAAAAAAATCATGAGGAATATCAATTAATATACCTGCGCCATCACCCGTTTTACCATCAGCACTAACCGCTCCTCGATGTTCTAGTTTTTCTAGAATTTCAAGGGCCTTGTGTATAATGTCATTGGACTTAATTCCTTTTAAGCTACAAATAAAACCTGCGCCACAATTATCGTGTTCAAATTCAGGCAGATACATTCCTTGTTTCTTCAGCATAATCATCAGTATTTTAATTCAAAAAAGCGACTCTACAGCTAAGATATGCAGGAGATTTAAAACTATAGCTATAGCCATTTCATTATTCCGATTTTTAAAGTGAAGTCAAGCGATTAGTAATTATCTGCTAAAATTTTTGCGGTTTTTTGATAAATGTTCAAACGTGAAATAATAAACAATATTTATGAATCTGTGAATTAAATTGAAAGAAAGCTGAATTTATTAAAAAGAAAGCTATTAAAAAATGGAAAAGACTGACAATAATTCATATTCCATTGTTGTTGATAAATCAATAAACAAACAAATAAACATAATACCTATAAAAAATTAGGGTAAAAAATATAAAATCTATAAAAATTAATCAATTACCCCTATTTTTTATGGGGGTTAAATGTTTTTGATATAGTTTTGAGCCATTCTTAAGTATGATAACCAAGAAATTAATTAACTAAAATTTAAGATTATGAAAAAAATTATTACACTTTCAATGCTTCTCATGGCGACAGTATTATTTGCTCAAGAAGAGGAGCCAGCAAAAAAAGTGTCTATTAGCGGTAGTGTAGATACGTACTACCAAACACTTTTGACTGCTCCAGATACCTCTGGACAATCCTTTGGTACCTCATTTGCAGATGAAACTGGTTTTGCTTTAGGTATGGCAAATATTATTGCCTCTTATGAAGGCGAAAAAACAGGCGTTGTTGCTGATGTGGTTTTTGGACCAAGAGGCGATGCTGCAATTGGTCAAGATCTAGGAATGGGAAATGAAGGTTACTATTTAAACCAATTGTATGCTTACTGGAATGTGTCTGAAGGAACGACGTTAACTATTGGACGTTTTAATACGTTTTTAGGGTATGAGGTGATCTCTCCAGTTGGAAATTTCAACTACAGTACATCTTATTTGTTTTCAAGCGGACCATTTTCGCATGTTGGATTAAAAGCTGATTTTTCTTTAAGTGAAGATTTTAGCTTGATGCTTGCTTTTATGAATCCAACGGATGTTAATAATAACATGACTGGTGGTTACGCTTTAGGAGCGCAACTAGGCTATGCAGGACAATTCTTAAATCTTTATTATGATGATGACGAGGTTTTAGGTTTTGAAATAGATTACACAGGTGGCTTCGATTTATCTGATGCGTTCTTCTTAGGTATTAATGGTGCATATCAAACGAGCGACGATGCTGGTTTCTATGGCGCAGCGTTATATCCTCAATTTGCAACATCTGATGCTTTTAGTATAGGATTAAGAGGAGAGCTCTTTGGATATCATGCAAAAGATGTTGATGATTTACCAAGTGTATTTGCTGCCACCTTAACAGGTAGCTATACTTTGGAAAACTTAATTATCAAGCCAGAAATTAGATTGGATTCTTGGAGTAATGATGAACCATATTTTGATTCTGATGGTGCTGCTTCAGAGAGTTTAGCTGCCTTTACATTAGCTGCTATCTACTCATTCTAAAAAATAAAAAAGAGAGAGCATAAAGCCTTGCGGCTCTATGCTCTTAAATACTAACGCTAAAAATTATAAAACATTAACATTATGAAAAAAATTGAAGCAATCATTAGGAAGTCAAAGTATCGTGTGGTTAAAGAAGCCCTTCACGATGTTGGCGTGAATTTCTTCTCCTACTGGGATGTTACCGGTCTAGGGAATGAAAAGGAAGGACATGTATATCGTGGGGTGACTTACAGCACTAGCGATATTCAACGCAGATACCTTTCTATAGTAGTGAATGATGATTTTGCAGAAAAGACTATTCAAGCCATTTTAAGTTCAGCTGCAACTGGAGATGTAGGAGACGGTAAAATTTTTGTATCAGATATAAACGAATGTTACCGAATTAGAACAGGAGCCAAAGGCGGAGAAACCTTAAAATAATAATCATCTAACATAATACTATAAACATGGAATTACTTACAACAAATAATGTATGGATGATGATCTGTACGGCACTCGTATTCTTTATGCATTTAGGATTCGCGTTCTTGGAAATAGGATTAACGAGGCAAAAAAATACAATTAACATACTTTTTAAAAATATATTTATTATTACCGTAGGGCTACTTTTATATTGCCTAGTAGGCTTTAATTTAATGTATCCAGGTGAATTTAACGGCTTTTTAGGTTTTGCAGGTTTTGGATTGGATGCAACCGCAGCGGCAGATTTAACTTATAATGAAGGCTATACCTATTGGACAGATTTCTTATTTCAAGGGATGTTTGCGGCAACTGCAGCTACCATTGTTTCTGGGGCTGTAGCCGAACGCATGAAGATTGTTCCATTTATGATTTTTGCAGTCGTATACGTAGGATTCGTTTACCCAATTGCCGGATCATGGAAATGGGGTGGTGGTTTCTTAGATGAACTAGGGTTTTATGACTTTGCAGGATCTACATTAGTGCACTCCGTTGGTGGATGGGCAGCGCTGGTAGCTGTATGGTTATTAGGGTCTAGAATTGGAAAATTTAAAAATGGTAAACCACAAGCCATACCAGGGCATAATATTCCAATCGCTACTGCTGGCGTACTTGTTTTATGGTTAGGTTGGTTCGGATTTAATGGTGGATCTGTGCTATCGGCAGATCCTGCGTTAACCTCATTGACCTTAGTCACCACGTGTTTAGCCGCCGCCGCTGGTGGTGTTGTAGCTATGCTGGTTTCAACAGCGCTATATAAAAACTTGGATTTAACTATGTTCCTTAATGGTATTCTTGGAGGCTTAGTCGGTATTACTGCAGGAGCAGATCAAATGGGCCCAACCGATGCCATTTTAATTGGTACTATAGCTGGGGCAATCATAGTGTTTGCGGTGAGTTTTATAGATAGAATAAAATTAGATGATCCTGTTGGAGCCATTGCCGTGCATTTAATTTGTGGTATTTGGGGCACATTAGCTGTTGGTATATTTGGTGAGTTGGCAGGCATGGATCAATTTGTGAGCCAATTAATTGGGGTTGGATGCTATGCTGCATTTTGTATTGTATCGTCATTCATTATTATATTCATTCTTAAGAAAACTATGGGAATCAGGGTTTCTGAAAGAGAAGAATTAGAAGGATTAGATACACACGAACACGGTATGGATGCCTATCCAGATTTTAGATTAAATGAACATTAAAATATAAAAATTTAGTTTAGTTAGTGTTAAAGGATGCCTTTGTTTAATTACAAGGTGTTCTTTTTCTTTTTGGGATAACAATAGAAATCCTTCTGGTAGCTATCAAAGGTTTTGCAATATAGTCGAATTTTTAAGCGAATTTTATATTGTAATTGGTGTTAGTTCTAGACCCGAGACCCGAGACAGATTAACCCCTAAGCAATAGTTGACATTCAATTTCAGTTACAAGATTACTTTTCTTTGTTCTTTTGCCTTGATGCTAAAGAACCAAAAGACCAAAACGATTTATTGGGAAATTGCTGCGCAGCATTCGCCAGTACATGCTTGATTTTAGTTTTTAAAGATGTTTATGTATTCCATCCTAAATTGAACTGTTTTACTTTGCCCTTAGCTCATTATTTCTGAAAATCGCTGATTCCGACCTCAGGGGGAACTCCAAGTAGCAAGGATGGTTCGGTCTTCAATTTATAAAAACCAAAAAAGTTTATTGGATGGCTTCTTTTAAGTTAAATGATTTAAGCCGAATTCCTACTGGCATTGATATTACCAAATAAGGAACGGGTTACAATTTTCTCAAATATTTTGATCTGTTCGTCATCTTTAACCTCTGCTTTTTCTAACTCTTGAATTTTCTTTAAAGCATACTGTTGTATAGTAAGCAATGGTAAAACGATAGATTCCCGTACTTCAATAGAGGCTTTTCCTGAGGGTTCATTTTCCATCAACTCGGTATAACCAGTAAGTTTTAAAAGTAATCGCTTAGTAGTTAAATACTCATCGTAAATAATATTCCAAAAGGTGCCAAATTCCTCGTCTTTAGACATGTACTTCGTCAAATCAAAAAAGGATTTGGTTAAAGACATCATACTATTTTCGAGTAAGGTTTTAAAGAACTTCGAGTTATGATAGAGTTGTTCTACTTTGTAAAATTCGTCATGGTCTTCATACTTTTTTAATGCGGTACCAACCCCAAAAAATCCGGGAACGTTTTGTTTTAATTGACTCCAAGAACCAACAAACGGGATGGCGCGCAAATCTGAAAAAACTAGGCCCTCAGAATTATTAGATCGTTTTGAAGGCCTGCTGCCTATATTGGTTTTAGCGTAATATTTTAAGGTGCTCATTCTCTCTAAATACGGAATGAACATGGGATGATTCTTAAAATCTTTATACGTTTGGTAGCTGGTTTCAGCTAAATTGGTCATCACTACTTTATCGTCTGAAAACATGGCCGTTCTATCTTTCCCTAATCGATTATTGATGCCAGAACTTATTAATTGTTCTAAGTTATACTGTGAAGAATCCAAGGTTCCAAAATTGGAACTAATCGTTTGCCCTTGTATCGTAAGTTGTACTTCTTTATCCTCAATGGTAGGCCCCAAAGACGCATAAAACTGATGTGTTTTTCCGCCGCCTCTCGCCGGAGGGCCGCCACGGCCATCAAAAAATATTGCTGTAATATCGTATTTTCTAGACATTCCGGTAAGCAATTCCTTCGCTTTATAAATCCCCCAGTTGGCCATTAAATACCCGCCATCCTTAGTGCCGTCAGAGAACCCTAGCATGATGGTTTGTTTATTGCCGCGATTGTTTAAATGCGCTTTGTAGGTTGGGTTTGAATAGAGTTGTTCCATAACCGCTGGTGCATTTTCCAAATCTGTAATAGTTTCAAAAAGCGGCACAACATCTACCGTTAATTCATCTTGAAATGCTACTATTTTAAGCATTGCAAAAAGCTGCATCACATTTAAAGCAGTTTGGTTGTTGCTTATAATGTAACGATTTGCACCAGCTTCACCGTTCGAAGCTTGAATCTCTTTAATGCCTTCAATGGTTTTTAAGGTATTAAATACCATTTCATCCTTAAATATATTGACATCGATAGACTCATTTTCTACTTCAGAAAGAATTTTAATTTGAGCTTCTTCAGTTAAATCATGATAGTTTTTAGGGAACGATTTACTGCCATTTTCAATCAATTGATCAATTACGGTGGTAAAAACGGCATGGTGTATTCTGCTATCTTGCCTAATATCTAAAGTTGCAAAATTATACCCAAAAAGATGTACTCGGTTTATCAAGTTATTAATATCGTTAACGTACAACGACTGATGTTCTTTAACAATAAGATTTCTTATACTTAATAATTCCCTAATTAATTCCTTTGCTGAGATCGCATTGGGTGTGCTTAAATTAATACTGTAATTATATAAAATGGTTTCTAATCTTACAATGCGTTCTTCAACCCCTTTAAAAGTAAGTTTGCGCCTTAGATTTTTAAGGTCGCCGTAATATTTTTTCAAAATAGCTTGCTTTAATTTTTTTGCTACTTTTATAGTGGTGTCTGGTTTTACAAACGGGTTTCCATCACGATCGCCACCTGGCCAAAAACCAATATTTATAATCTCATTGTGTTTTTTACTGTCGTCATAAATATTTTGTTGAATGTAGTTGTAAATGTTTCCGAAGGACTCATAAAACACATTTTCTAAATACCAGATCAAGCTTATTGCTTCATCGTAAGGCGTCGGCTTTTCCCTTTTAAAGAAAGGTGTTTTTCCTAATTGTCCAAAAAGGTTATTAATTTTAGATAGATTATTATCCTTAATAGCCTGAGTTAAATCTGTGATTATTCCTAAAACTGAACCTGGATAAAATTGAGTGGGATGCGCCGTTAATACAATGCGAACTTTAAATTCTTCAAGGTAATTCTGTAAATCTTCCAATTTGTTTTCTGCGGTAGCCGATTCTTTAAGGTTCCTTAGCGTGCCAATTCCTTCCATATTATTAACAACTGGAAACGCAGCATCTTCAATGGCATCAAATAAAACCACTTGACGTTCAATATACTGAATGAATCTAAACAACAAATTTATTTTGCTCTCCTCGTTACGTCTGGCTTGGTATTTTTTGAAAAACGTGTCTACAATAGTTGTCGGGTCATCTCCTTTTGCAAATCCATTTTTACAGGTTTCGTGAAATAGCGGCAAAAGTACCCCGGTTTTGGTAATAGTATCAAAAGGTAAGGTCATAAATATACTATTGTATATTTGATATTTAGACAATACATTTTGCTTAAATCGTGTTAGTTTTGGCTCTACAGACATGGTAATAATCTAATGAAAATTAACTATAAATGTAGTAAAGCTTAGGTTAAGGAACGCAGGTGTGTAAAAGATTTATTGAATTTTTTGGTTTGATGAATTCTTATTAGGAATAATTAAAAAAAACTAGCGGATTACTCCAATCTTGGTAATGTATTTTTGATTTATTAGGGCGTTTGACTTTATCAAACTATTATGTGGATGCTATAACATAATATGAGTATTATTATAGGATTTTTTAAAGCCCAGAGTGAAAATCAACATTTATATCCAGAAAGTTATTTTTTAACGTGCTTGAATTGATGACTTGCAGTGGACTTTTTATAATGCCAATTGATTATAACTTTTTTTCAAAAACCTTAAAATCTTATAACTTTCAATTAAAACTATATAAATCGACGAACGGTAACTTGTACTAGATTTGTATCAAATAATATATGTCCTCAAAGCATAGAACTTAAAATTTTATAATTATGATTAATGTAGCAATTGGGATGCTATTGGGATGGTTCCTTTTTAAAGTTATTAAGACCATATTTAAAGAAACTTTGCATCTAGATTTAGAATAAAACTAATAATAGCCTTATGAAAACCAGTAAAGTAGTAAAACAGGAAATTAAGTCTTTGCAGAACGTTATCAATGCAAGTATGGAAGCTGAGTTTGCTTACGAAACATTGAAGTTAAAGACGGATAATACACGCTTATATTATTGGCTAGACATTAAACAAGACATTACTACAGATTTTATATTATCAGCCTTAAATTACTTGGAAGAGCTAACAGATGTGTATTCATTAAGACCTACTAATAGGCAGAAATTAGAGAATGAAAGTTATTCTCCTAAAACCTTATCTGTTTCAATACATGATCAAGTAATTGAGAGCGAATGCGGTAAAATTGATGAAGGTTTTTGGCGTCTTGTTATTACAGAAATGGCTACCAATACAGTAAACTCTAAAACCTATGCCATATTGAATAAACAGTTAGGCAAAATTAACACATATCTTAAACTAGAAGATAGCACACCATTATTAGTGGGGTAGTTGCCTTAAAAGTAGGTGTTCTTATTTTTAAATTTTCTAAGTAAATGTAATTCGGCGGCTGAATGACCTCCATCTGCACCATCAATAAAATGAATATGGTTTTCATTTCTATCTTGCACATAGCAGGACATGATGGATGCACGAGTAATGTGCATGCTATATTCAATAGAATTTTTAGATTCTAAATTATCCAAAAATATAGTGAGCTTATTTATTTGTTTTGGATGACCAGAAATAACAGTACTAATGGTGCCATCTAGTTTTAAAGTGTCGGATAACTGTGTTATTTTGTGCAAATAATGTTTTCCCTTGGTGAAAAATTTAAAATAATAGGTACTAAAGAAGGTAATTAACCAATTGCTTACTAGGTAATTATTATTATGTCCTATTCTAACCAGCATCTCCTTTTTTATCTTACCAATAGATTTATCTAATCTTAAATTAGATGTAGTAATTGGATTTCTTGTGTTTAAATCACCAAACAAATAATCTATTTCGCCAATTATTTTTCCAAATGTTTTTGCCTGCTCTTTTTCATCGTGGCACTTTACCAGTAAACAAATTATTTTGTTTTCAGGATTAGCGGGTAAAATTTCATCCCATCTGCATTCTAAACCATCTAAATTTAAATCTTCTCTACTGTTTTCGTTTCTTTTAAAGAATTCAAATCCTTCTTTAATTTTATTTTCCACTAGTTTTAAGCCATTTCCTAATATTACCGGTGTGGTTAGAAATTCATTATGTCTTAGTTTTGCAATTCTGATGGAATGATCTTCATCACAAACCTCACAACTTGGAGCATGTCCAAAATCTAAGTGGAAATCTAATATTTTCTTAATGTGATTTTTATAGCTTTCCAGGGCGCTTAAAATGGAAGCTAATATAGTATCTGGAATTATAAAGGTAGAGGAGCTTCCGCTAAAAAAATAAGGAATAGTTAAATTGATATCAAGTCGCTTCAATGTATTAAGCACTGTAATAATTGTTCCAGTAGTAGTAACGTTTACGTCTTTATAATGATTTTGTGTTAGGCTTGTTGAAATTGGTTTCACACAGATATGGATAACATGCCAACTTTCTGGCACGGTTTTAAAGAAACTTTCATTTCTGTATAAATCTATAAGACTTATAGAATGTTTTGGCAATTCGGTATAAAATCCATCTAAGCCATTCATCTGCTTGTTATTAGGGGCGGTTACAAAACTATAGCATTCAATCTATTAAAAAGGACTCTATCGAAATTATAATTATATAATAAGCCTCTTTAATTGTGTAACAAATAAAGAGGGATGTCTTTCTATCTTTGTATGAGAATGTTAATTATAAAATCCTAATCGTTATGAAATCAATTTTAATACTTATGAGTGTTGTTACCCTTGCCATTACTCAACCTAAAGATGTATCTGTTGATACTGATAAAACATCAACCATTACTGCAGTATTTGATGCCTACGAAGGGGAAATATTCTTTTTTACAAATACAGAAAACAATGAACCTCTTACGCTTTATGTTACAGATACATCTGTGGTAAAAGACTTCCGTTTGATAGAGGGAGAAAGTATAGGAGAGACTTTTGAATTAACAATTTTAGAAGAAAAAGATAAAGCACTTATTAAAAGCTTGTCTAAACTATGATTTACGTTTAAGGGTCTGCATTTAAACCCATTATAACGATCCTGTTTTTTACATCATTTTTTTATGCTAAATTGCGGCATAAATGTTAGCATGGTAATAAACATTAAATTTGATTTTAATGCCGTTTGTAAAGCGGTTTTAGAAGAAAAGCTCAACGAGTTTAACATACCTCACAAAATTATTGGTTTTGGAGAAGTAGAGTTGCTACAAAAAATTTCACCAGAAACCTATAATGCCTTTGTTAGTGCTTTAAACGAATACAACATTACTATTGTAGAAAATCAAAAAAGTATACTCGTGCAGAAAATCAAGGACACTATTGTAGATATGGTGTTTAACGATGATACGGTGGTAAATGTGAAAAGTTCTGCTTATTTAGCAGAAGCATTAGGGCATAGTTATGGCTATCTTTCAAACCTTTTTACAGAGGTAACTTACACATCTATTGAAAACTTTACCATTCTTCAAAAAATAGAACGCACAAAACAACTTATTATTAAGGAAAATTTGAGTCTTACCGAAATTGCATTCAGGCTCAATTATTCTAGTGTAGCACATTTAAGCTCACAATTTAAAAACACGACAGGCATAACACCTTCGGCATTTCAGCGTATTATAACTAAAAGGCGTGAACTAAATCAGTAATAAAACAAAGTTATGGATTCAGATTATATAAAAGTAATTTTAGCAGATGATGATGAAGACGATAGATTATTTTTTACCGATGCATTCGATGAATTAAAGATCACTACTAAAGTGAACACCTTTAATGATGGGGTTTATTTAATGGATTATTTAAACGGAGACGATGTCGTGTTACCACATGTTCTGTTTCTAGATTTAAACATGCCAAGAAAAAATGGGATAGAATGTTTAAAAGAGATTAAGGATAATCCTAAGTTTAACGACATATCAGTTGCCATTTATTCAACATCGGCCTCAGAAGAAGACATTGAAAAAACCTTTGTTTTGGGTGCCAACATCTACATTAAAAAGCCAAGTGATTTCAAAACACTTAAAAAAGTATTATCAGAAGTGGTCACCATTAATTGGCAATACCACACTAACGGACTCAATAAAGATAATTTTTTATTAAGATTGTAAATTCTCATGTTTAAGAAGTTATATTTTAAATCTTGGTTTATAAAAGCCGTTTTCTACGTTTGTACACTAATCATATTATTTGTAGGGTCTATCGCATATGTTAATGTTAAGTCCTTGTTTGAGTCTTCAGAATTAGTTCGAGAAAACTTTGAAGTAAATGTAGAAATAGAACAACTGTTCTCTCATATAAAAGATGCAGAAACTGGGCATAGAGGTTTCGTTGTAACTAAAGATTCTAGTTTTTTAAAACCTTATACACTAGGAAGGGAAAATATTAATAACTCTTTTGCAGAATTAAAAACACTGACAAAGGACGACCCTAAGCAGAAGGAAAATTTACAGGCTTTAAACAATCTGATTAATTTGAAAATGGAGAGTTTTCAAAAATCGTATAAATTAGCCTCTACAGAAGGTATAGAAAGCAAAGGTTTTAAAGCAAACCTTATCGATGGCAGTATCATCATGGATGCCATTCGTGCCAAGGTTAAGAACATGATCAATTATGAAAATAAACGGTCGATTCAATTGCAAAAAGCGCATCAAGATAACCTAAGCTTGACTCCTAAATTTTTGTTTTTTGTTTTATTGCTCACTTTAATACTCATGTTTGCTGCGTATTCGAAAATCGCGAGTAATCTGAGAAAATTAAAAAAGACCAATCAACAATTGGAAATTTTCAAAGAATCTGCAAGTATGGCGGAGATAGTGAGTCGCCACGGTAGCTGGGTTTGGAATGTAGAAGAAAATACGTTTGAATATTCCGATAATTTATATAGGCTGTTAGGAGAAAGCCCAAAATCCTTTGAACCCACAATTGAAAATTTTATGGCATTCGTGCATCCAGAAGACTTAGAATATCTAAATGCTGAGGTCAACAAAATGCTTACAGAAGAAGACCTGCCGTATATTAATTATAGAGTCGTTCATAAAGATGGCATCATCAAACACCTAAAAGCTTACGGAAAAACGATTGTGAATGAAGATGGTAAAAAACGTCTTTTAGGAACGACAACCGATATAACTGACGAAATTGATAATTTACAAAGACTGGAAGAACGAAACTTTGAATTAGAAAGAAATAACAAAGAATTATCGGCATTTAATTATGTAGCCAGTCATGATCTGCAAGAACCACTTAGAAAAATACAAACCTTTTTATCTCGTTTAGAAGATAAGGAAGGCGACAAGTTTTCAGAATCTGGTTTCAAGTATATGGAGCGTATTAATGCGGCGGCGGCTAGAATGCGTTTATTAATTGATGATTTACTTCAGTTTTCCAGGACAAATAAAACAGATAAGGTTTTGGAAATGGCCGATTTGAATGCCCTTTTGGAAAACGCAAAGCAGGATCTATCTAGTGTTTTAGAAGATGAAAAGGCACTTATAAATGTAGAAGAATTACCAGTTATTAAAGTCATTCCGTTCCAAATACAGCAACTTTTTACAAACCTATTGGGAAATTCCTTAAAGTACCGATCTGCTGAAAGGTCTCCCGTGATATCAATTTTATACACAAAAGTCCTGGCTTCTGACGAGGAGCGATTGCCTTCTAAAGCAAGTGCCACATTTTATCATAAGTTCACCTTTGAAGACAATGGCATTGGATTCGATAATGAGTATTCTGAAAAGATTTTTATCCTATTTAATAGACTTCATAACAAGGATGATTATACTGGTACGGGAATAGGGTTATCCATTTGTAAAAAAATTGTTGAAAACCATAAAGGCTATATTTTTGCAGACGGGATTCCAAATAAGGGTGCCATCTTCACGATTTACTTACCTAGAATCTAGCGATTTTTTAAATTTTGCTATTATTTTAATATGTTGTAAATCTTCAGAATATGAAAATTGTATAAGCTTTCATTATAATCTTATAATTAATTCATTTTGAATTGGTTTTATATTTGCATTATAAAGTTTATTGGTAATTAAATAATTATATGATGAATAATGTAACACCGAAAATAATACAAAGCATATTTGTATGTGTTGCTATGCTTACCCTTACTCGATGTGATTTTATATTTACAGATGATAATAAGACCACTGATGAAGAGCGGATTGAAAATAATGAAATTGCAATACAAAAAGACGAAGCGAAATTATTAGTTGAAGCTGCCCAAGATAATTTAGACATTATAGAATTGATTAATGTTGTTAAAGAAGTTGAAACAGATTCTACTTCAAAGCATATCGCTTCAATTATAGAAAAAAATCAATTGGAAATTATTGAGGAATATAATAAAACAGCAAAAGAGAATGTGATTTCTATTCCAAACTATCCTAACATTAATAAAAAAGAAATATTGGCAAAGGAGTCTGTGCCTGTGAACGATGTTTTACATACTATAAGTGTTAAGCTAAATAAGCAGATTGATGTACTAAATACATTATCGTCTAATACTAATAATAGAGATTTTAAACAATTGGCCGTTCAAGCTAACAAAAAACTGTATACCAGTTTAGACAAGACATTAAAACTTAAAAATAGAATTGTTACCCAATAAATAGAATAATTATAAATTTTTTTCCTTCTCCCTAATAGAATTATTACTAGTAGAACAGCATAGAGCCTTCGTTATAAACGGAGGCTTTATTTTTTTAACACGCTCTTTTTTTAGGTATTTTGTACAATCGTTTTAAGCTTCACGATTAGTTTTTGTTATAAAATTTTATAACAGATCGCCAAAATTATGTAATACAAAAACAAGAAAACAGTGTCATCTTTGTATAAGTCAATAACCAAAACAATTTTAACCATGACAAAACAATTTTCAAGAGTAGGAAAAACCGTGCCAGCAAACCTTTCAAAATATAATCATCAATTCTCAAAGGTAGGTAGCAGAGGAACTTCAAATTTTTCTATGTCAAGAACAATTGGGTTTACAGGTGGTAAAATTTAGTAATGCAAGTCATGTTCCTATAAGGGTTCATCAAAAAATATTTTTTAATTATTCACACTAACTAGATAAATAAATGGAAACTTTAAATATTGATTTACAACAGTTCAAAAATTCAAATCTTAACAATTTACCTGCCAGTCATTACAATACTGTAGAAGATATTAAAAGTACTACTGTGAATGAAGCTGCAGTTCAAGGTAGCGTTTCATGTCAAAATGTTTCTAAGCAAATATATCTTTTCAATTTAGAGCTTTCTGCGTCAGGCGAACACGATATTATTTTGTCTAAAGGGAAGAGACAACCTTTGAGTTTTATTTATTGCCATAGTGGTGAAGCAGATATTGTGTTTTCCGAAAACAGTAAATCTCAACGGCTATCAAAGTTTCAAACTGCTATAATATCTGGTCAAGGAGATGAAGATGTGACCTTGGAAATTACATCAAAAGAGTCCTGTAAGCTTACTATGATTATGATTGATAGAGAGTTTTCAGATTTGGAAGGTGACACCTCAGATGTTATTCAAAGCTTAACATATTTAATCACAGATGGGGATAATGATGCACGCATTAATAACATATGTAGCAGAAATTTAAGAATCTCAATTGCTTTAGAAGATTTAAATAATCTAGAGGAAGAAGGCATTGTGCGGAAATTAATTATGGCTGGAAAAATTAGAATGATTTTAGCCATGGAGTACCAACAATTGTTAGATGATATGAATTCTGTAAATAAGGGGGGATGTTCATTAACTCAAACAGAAATGCAAAAAATTTATGAAGCCACCAAATTGATTAAAAGTGAATTAGATAGAGATTTTACTGTAACCTCATTAAGTCGAGAAGTATTGCTTTCTGTAGTGAAGTTGCAGGAAGGCTTTAAAAGTATGCACGGTAGAACAGTAACAGATTATATAAGAAACGTAAGATTAGAAGAAGCGGAACGTTTATTAAAAACTACAGATTATAACATTTCTGAAGTGGTTTACACCGTAGGGTTTTTAAGTAGAAGTTACTTCTCAAAAATATTTAAAATGAAATATAACTGTAACCCTAGTGATTACAAAAACGAATTTCGCAGTCAAGTAGCATAACATAAGATTACAAGGTTTTGGTTAAGGTCTAAAAGGCGTATCATGGATACGTCTTTTTTAATAGGTATGGGTGATCCATTTTGGAATATGCATGCAGAAAGTAGAATTGTTTTGTAGACATGGGAGTTGCACGATTTCCTTAATCTTTAAAGAATGCCTTTTGTTATTAGATAAGATTTAACGGTTAGGCAATTCTTAAATTTTCAGAATCGGTATCCTTACTTTTTTTATCAAAATCAAAATGGCAGGCGTATATTTTCTCGAATAATAACTCTTTAATTACGGGTTTGGTCATATAATCATTCATTCCTAAACCTAAAACACGATGTTTTGTTTCTTGCATCGCATCAGCAGTAACGGCAATAATTGGAATGTTGTTTATTGAGCTGCCCAAGTCACCACTTCTAATAATCTGCGTAGCTTCATAACCATCCATAATAGGCATTTGTAAGTCCATTAAAACAATATCATATACATCTGCCTTTAAGGCATCAATAGCTTCTTGTCCGTTGTTGGCAATTGCAAAACTAATGTTGGATGAGCTACTTAAAATTTTTTGCATGACCAGTTGGTTAAGTTTATTGTCTTCGACCACAAGAATATGTAAAGGGATTTCATGACCAGTTTCAGAAACTTCTACCACGCGCTCCTGGGCTATACTTTTAAGTGTTAAATCTATAAAAATATCAGTGCCTTTACCAAGCTCGCTTTCAATTTTTATAGTGCCATTAAAAAGTTCAACAATATGCTTTACAATGGTTAAGCCCAAGCCAATACCACCAAATTGTCTTTTATGGTCCTTTTTCATTTGGCTAAAGCTTTCAAAAATATTTTTTTTAGCCTCTGGGGTTATACCCATTCCGGTATCTGATATTTGAAAAGAAAAACGATAGAGATTATTAGGTTGCTTTAGGCAGGTAAGCTTAAAATAAATATTGCCCTTTTCTGTGAATTTTATAGCGTTGGCTAAAACATTATTTATTATTTGAATAAAACGCGTAGGGTCTGCATAGATATGTGATGGTATTTCCGGATCCATCTCAAATTTGTAATTCAATCCTTTTTTAATCGCCTCAGCTTTCCAATTACTGCTTATTTGATTTAATTTTACGGAAGGGTTGAATTTTGAACTGTTTAATTCAAGTTGGTTGTTTTCAATTTTTTCATAATCAATAATATCATTGACGTTGCTTAATAAACTTAGTGAAGCATTTTTTATTATCTCATAAGGTTTTCTACTCTCATTGTTTTTTAATGTTTCCAATTCATTTTCAGCTATTCCCATAATAGCGTTAATGGGCGTTCGTAATTCATGACTCATATTGGACATGAAATAGGTTTTTAACTGACTTATTTCTTCTGATTTTTTAAGGGCTTCTTCTTGCGAGGTTTCTTTTTCCAGTCTTAATTTTTTAATTAAGTTAGTCATGGATAATGATAGGAATATCACCTCAAAACCTGCACCGAATTTCGCACTATTAAGTGTGTAGAAATTATTAGGTAACAAGCTTAAATTATTCATTATAAAACCTAAAAGACCTATAACTAAGCACAAAATCCCAATTGAAAAATAAGCATCTGTTTTTATGCGTTTGTAACGCATGGTAAACATGGTTACTAAAATTAAAACTAAGCTCAATAAACCATTTAAGTTGCTTAAAGGATAAGCTATCTTAAGGGTTGTTGGGTTTATAAAAAGTAAAGTTGACGTGACTGCTAATATGATGTAAATTATGTTAAAGTATTTTATAAAACTTTTTACATGTATGTTAACCTTTAAAAAGTGCTCGCAATATTTTAATAAAAAGAAGATTGAACACACTGCAGTTATTAAAACAGCTCTATTATTTAAATAGGCTGCTTCAGGTAAAATAAACTCGTGGATGAAACCATCTAAGGCCGCTTGCAATAGTCCGATTGAAAACACATATATTCCATAATATAAAAATGCTTTTTCCTTTAAACTGGTATAGAAAAACAAATATATAATACCCGCTATAAATAATAAGCCATAAAACAAACCAAGAAACAGTTGCTGCTTATAGTTCATCAACCAAAACTCAGATTCTGTATAAAGGTTTAACGGAAGATTTATAGTTTCTCCATCACTTTTATAGTGTATATATATTTCTTGAACTTCTTGCGATGGTAAGTTTAATTTAAATATTGAAGATCTGTGCTTAACCTGTTTGTCATTAAAAGGGATGGCATCACCACTTTTAAAACGTTGGATTTCTCCGTTACTTTTTTGATATAAATCTACAACATCTGTTATAGGACGTGCTGTCTCTAAATAATATGTCTGTCGTTGATGTGTGCTATTTTTTAATTTAAAACGAACCCAGTAATTATCGGAAGTAAACCCGACACTATGGTTTTCAGATTCTAAACTATTATATTCTAATCTATCGGTCGTTGTAACTTCAGTGATACTTAAACTTAAAGGACCTGAGGTTGTAAATTCGGCGTACTCATACAGCTCTCCTTTACTTTTTTGAAGATCAAAAACACCCTCTTGGGCATACAGACCACAACTTAATATGTAAGTTAATAGCAGTAAATGTTTCATGTTTGGAGATGTAAACATTCTCAAACATAAGTAAATTCACTCTATAATGTTGCCTTTTACTTAGTAAATATAGTATTTTGACTAAATAAAATGCATTTCATCGATAAAAAAGAAAAACGGTAGCGATTAAGCTACCGTTTTCCCCATTATTTATTTACCTAGCATAAGCAATTCATTACAAACAACTTCTGTAACATAACATTTGTTTCCTGTTTTGTCATCGTAACTTCTAGAGGTTAATTTCCCTTCAATAGCAACTTCTTTGCCTTTAGTGACATATTTTTCAATTATTTCAGCCGTTTTACCCCAAGCCACTATATTATGCCACTGGGTATCTGTCATTTTTTCACCTTTGTTATTGGTATAACTCTCATTGGTCGCCATACTAAATTTTGCTAAAGTTTTTCCTGATTCTAAATTGATGATTTCTGGGTCATTCCCTAAGTTACCAATCAACTGTACTTTGTTTCTGAGTGTGTTCATAATTTTAAATTTTATCGTTAAACAGTTAATACTATCGAGTTCCTATGTTTCGACACTGCAAATATGAAACGGCTTGCCAACTTTATTCGGTTGTTAACTGTTTAAAATCGTTTGTAAATGTTTGTAGTCATTTGTAAACGGTAATTTTCCCTTATATTTGGCATTGATATACAGTGATTTACCATGGATGTTTTAGACATAATTGATGCCATAGATAATAAAGAACGGAGATTGGATTGTTTGAGCTTGCTAGACTTTATGAAAGAGGTTACAAATGAAAGCCCTCAAATTTGGAGATCAAAATTAATTGGATTTGGAAGTTACCATTATAAATACAAATCTGGAACAGAAGGCGATTGGTTTTTAACGGGCTTTTCTTCTACCAAGCAACATATAAGTATTTACATTGTGGCTGGCGTTAATAATTACCCCGAAATAGTAAAGAACCTTGGTGAATTTAAATCGAGTACGGGATGCCTTTACGTTAAAAAACTATCAGATATTAATCTCGTTGTTTTAAAAGCATTGGTTGTAAAGTCCATGGAAGATTTAAGAGCAAAATATTCAAATTAGAAATTATGGAGAAAGTCTGTTTAGAATGTGGTGACAAAATAGTTGGTAGAATTGATAAAAAGTTTTGTAGCGATGGTTGCAGAAATTCATATAACAACAACATTAATAAAGACCATAAAAATCTAATTAGGAATATAAATAACAGGCTTCGAAAAAACTATAGGATTTTGGAGGCTTTAAATCCAGACCAGAAAACAAGAACATCAAGAGCCAAAATGATTGAGGCTGGTTTTGATTTCAATTACTTCACTAGCATCTACACCACGAAAGCAGGAACTGTGTATTACTTTGTGTATAATCAAGGCTACTTGCCACTAGAAAATGATTTTTATGCTTTAGTAAAACGTGAAAATTGAAGTGGGTGCTATTTCCAGGTATCTCCTTTTAATTTCATGGCGGCCTTTAAAACATCTTTCTGACTTATTTGACCGACTAATTTACCATTTTCAATAATTGGAAAACGACGTCTTTTTGCTTGTATAAATTTACTGGCCGCATCCAATATATTCATATTGCCATCAATGGTTTCCACATTTTTGGCCATATGGCTTTCAATCGTTTTATCACCCATTGGCATATTATAATAACGACTCTCACTTATTTGCTTGATGCAATCGCCTTCAGAAATTATCCCTATCAACTCATTTTTTTCATTAACAACGGGACCACCAGAAATTCTGTTCTTAATAAGAGACTGCATAACGCTCTCAATCGTTTGGTCTGGCGTAAAGGTTATCAAAGTCCTCGTCATATAATCACAAACCCTTAGAGGGGCGCTGCCAGTAGCCTTTGTTTTTTGCCTTCTGGCACCTATAAAACTTTTTATTCCCATGATAATTTTTTTAATAATACTAAATGTACTTATTTTTTTCTGTTTTTCCTAGAAGTATATTTTTCAGATGATTACGTTTCTAGTAATACCTATTGCTATACTTTGTATTCAAATGGTTGTGAATTTGAATGATTTCTAATTTGCTATCAACGAAATAATTAGCATTCTTTTAAGAGATTACATGGTATTTTTTTATAGTTTTGACGCTTTAAATCATATAGAAAAATGAAACGAATTTTAATACTATTTTTACTAATTGGCGCTTTCCAACTGAATGCGCAAAGTAACTCCGATTTAATAAAACATTATGAAGCGTATTACAAGCAAATGCGTTTTCAAGGCGATGTTCAGGGCATTATAAATGGGATGACACATTTAAATATTTTAGCACCTTCTCAAGCCAGAAAAGATACATTGGCCTATTTATATATGAGTGAAGATAGATATGTACAGGCATTAAACACCATTGGTGTAGAAAAATCTGCTACAGACTCCGACATTGCGGTTGAGGTTAAAGCCGTATCGTTAAAGGCAGTAAAGCGTCCGGAAATGGCGATTGGCCATTTTGAAGAAATGTTCAAGAGAAACCCAAATGCCATTATTGCTTATGAGTTGGCTGAACTTAATTTACAAACCAAAAAATTTATTGAGGCAGAAAAGCATATTAATTATGGGTTAGCTAATGCCAAAGACGATATGAAGAAGCCTTTTTACGAGACACAAGTACCTTATGAAGTATCGTTAAAATCAGCTTTTATGTACTTAAAGGCCTTATTAACTTATAATAAAAACCCACAAGAAAATATTGACGATGCGGTTGATATTTTGGATGCTACTTTAAAAATAGCTCCTAATTTCAGCTTAATTCAATTATCTAAAACGGAATTATTAAGACAGAAACAAGCGCTACAAGCTCAAAAGGATATCCCGAAAAATTAGTAATTGGTATAAATCATGTTAAAATAAAAAGGCTGTTTCCTAAAGAAACAGCCTTTTTTACTAGTTTACTACCAAATCTTAACCCTATCTTCAGGGGCAATATATAGTTTGCCACCTTCTTGAATATTGAACGCTTTATAAAACGCATCAATATTTAATAAGGGTTGTACCGCTCGGTTCATACCAGGTGAATGCGGATCTGTTTTAATTCTGGTTTTTAAAGCGTCGTCTCTCATCTTAGACCTCCAAACGGTTGCCCAACTCATAAAGAAACGTTGCTCTGGTGTAAATCCATCAATATTTTCAGGCCTTCCGTTTTCTTTAAAACTCAACTGTAAAGCATCAAAGGCGACATTGACACCTCCTAAATCCCCTATGTTTTCACCAAGTGTAAAAGCACCATTAATAAAAACATCTGGTAAAACCTCCAATGCACTGTATTGTTCCGCAAGGTCTTTTCCTAAAGCTTCAAATTCTTTTAAATCTTCATCCGTCCACCAATTGTTTAGATTTCCATTTTTATCATACCGCGATCCAGAATCATCAAAACAGTGTGATATTTCATGTCCTATTACGGCTCCAATACCACCGTAGTTCACAGCGTCATCGGCAGTAAAATTATAAAATGGCGGTTGTAAAATGGCCGCTGGAAAAACTATTTCATTGAATGATGGGCTGAAATAAGCGTTCACTGTTTGCGGAGCCATGCCCCATCGGCTTTTATCAACAGGTTTGCCTAGATCATCTAAGTTTCTTTGATGATTCCATGCACTCACATTCAACATGTTCTGCAAATAAGACCCATTGTCTTCTAGTCCATTAATTTCAAGATTTGAATAATCCTTCCATTGGTCTGGATATGCAATTTTAACATTTAAAGCCATAAGTTTTTCTATGGCTTTTTGCTTGGTCTCATCAGTCATCCAAGATAAAGCTGAAATTCTGTTCTTAAATGCTAAGATCACATTATCAATCATTTTTTCAGCTTTGATTTTCGCTTCAGGCGGAAAATTTCTATCGACGTATAATCTACCTAGAGCTTCACCAATACTGCCATTTAAAACCTGTAAGGCTCTTTCTTCTCTCGGTCTTTGGGCTTTTGCACCACGTAATTCCTTACTGTAAAAATCCCAATTGGCCTTATCTAATTCCGAATTTAAAAGTCCTGAAGCACGTCTAAATGCATTCCAGCGTAAATAAGCTTTCCAATCGGTAACATTATTTTCTGATAAAATGGTCTGCAAAGCGCCCATATATTTAAGCTCGCTCACTATCACGGTATCAAGTTCTTTCACACCAATACCTTTAAAATAAATTTTCCAATTAAAGGCAGGAACCATTTTTTCTAAGTTTGAAATGGATCTAGGGTTATATCTTTTACGTGCATCCCTTCGGTCTACCTTATCCATTTTTGATTCCGCTAAACGCGTTTCAAAAGCCAGAATTTGTTTTGCTTCAGAATTGGCAGCTGCTTCGTCATTCCCTAAAAATTGTAGCATTTTGGTTATGTGATTCACATACTTTGCTCTTTTTTCTTTAGAATCCGTATCATTTTTAACGTAATAGTCGCGGTCTGGAAGGCCTAAACCTCCAGCACCTAAATAGGCCACATTTTTGTTGCTATCTTTAGGATGCGACCCCACGGCAAAACTGATAAAACCCGCGCCACCTTTTGGCTCCATTTCAATTAAATAAGCCTGTAAATCGTCAATGTTTTTAATGGCTTCAATTTTAGCGAGATAAGGTTTTATAGGTTTTAAGCCTTGTTCTTCCCTGCTAACAGTATCCATAATGGTCTGAAATAATTTTACCGCTTTATCTTGATCTGAACCAGGTAAGACTTCAATGTTCTGAAAATCTTTATTATTGGACAAAGCAGCTTTCAAAATATCCAAGGCATCAGTATCTGTTTTTTTTCTGAGTTCATCAAAACTCCCCCATCTTGTCCTGTCATCTGGAATTTTGTTAGTGTCAAGCCATTTCCCATTTACATATCTAAAGAAATCATCATTGGGTTTGGCTTCAGTATCCATAAACTCCAAATTAATTGCTGGAGTTTCTTCGACCATAACAGTTTCTTTTTCTACATCCTTTTTACAAGCGACCAATGATATTAGAGCAATTGCAGTTAGAAAAGAAGAAGTTAATTTAGTTTTCATTATAAATTGATTTAGTTTTAGCTAAACAATTTAATGTTATTTAGAGGTATAGTTACGAGAACTGTTTTTAATTAACAAAAAATTAATAAAAAGCGGGTGCTCCTAATTAGGAGCACCCGCTTTTATTTCTATTTATATACTTTACGGTTTTTCAATTTGCTGATTGTCCTTTTCTAATTTTTTATTCATCTGAAAATTTAAATTAGAAAAAGTTTCTAAAAACTCCTCTATGGTAGTCTTTAGTTTTTTTTGAGTTGTGGTTTGCAAATTAGATAAGCTCTGAAGCTTAAATAATTTAGTTTCTAAAGCGGCAATTCTAGCCAATGTGGCATCGGTATTCACCTGATCAGGAATATTGTCTTTTAAGTTTTTTAGCAATAGTAAAATAGCATCGTTGTTATCATTAAAAAAACTGAGGTCGCCCTTTTTTACATTGATAATAACATCATTCAACTGATAGTAATCTTGCCAATCTTGTATAGCGAGTTCTGTTTTTAGATCTAAGACATACTCCACAAACTTCAACTTTTCTAAATCACTTTTCATAACCTCTTGAGAATTGATAGATTCATCTTTAGTACCGATATTTGCCTTGCTATTTTTTTTGCAGGCAGTGAATGACATTAAAACAATCAAAATAGTTAAAAACAGGTGGCGCATCGCTAATTTTTTAAACAGAAACCACAAAGATATGGCAATACTTTATTTTAACGCCTATGGTATAAATTATTATCTAAAAACAGGCAAAACATTTCGGTTTTAAAATATGAAATTATCAATTAAATCTTTCTATTTTTGAAGAATTCATAGAAATACCTGATAAATGAACTCTAAAATTTTGATTATTGGAGCCTGCGGACAAATCGGTTCTGAGCTAACATTCAAATTAAGAAGCCTATACGGTGATGATAACGTTATTGCCAGCGATATAAGTTACAGTAATTTAGACATTGTTAATTCTGGTATTTTCGAGATTGTTGATGCACAAGACTACGCAAGCATCAAAGTATGCGTAGAAAAATATAATATAGATACGGTGTATTTAATGGCTGCTATGTTAAGCGCTACAGGAGAGAAATACCCCATGAAGGCCTGGAATTTAAATATGACCTCACTGTTTAATGTCCTTAATTTGGCCCGTGCTAAATTTATAGAAAAGATATTCTGGCCTTCGAGTATTGCTGTTTTTGGACCAACGACCCCACGGGAAGACACACCGCAGTATACCGTTATGGAGCCTAGCACCGTCTACGGCATTACCAAACAAGTGGGAGAGCGCTGGTGCGAGTATTATCATAAAAATTATGATGTCGATGTAAGAAGCTTGCGCTATCCTGGTATTATTAGCTGGAAAACCTTGCCTGGAGGTGGCACTACAGACTATGCCGTTGAAATTTATCATAAAGCCATTACAGGTAAAGCCTATGAATGTTTTTTATCTGAAAACACCGCCTTGCCCATGATGTTTATGGATGATGCTATTAAGGCAACGGTAGATATCATGACAGCTGATACCAATGCTGTTAAAATCAGGTCATCTTATAATTTATCAGCCATGAGTTTTACACCTAAAGAGGTAGCGGCATCTATAAAAAAACACATTGCAGACTTTGAGATAAGCTATAATCCAGATTTTAGACAAAGTATCGCAGATAGCTGGCCGTCTAGTATTGATGATGCACAAGCGAGGGAAGATTGGGACTGGAGTTCAGATTTTAATTTGGAAGCCATGACCAACGAAATGCTGATTCAATTAAGCAAAAAGTACGCTACTTCAAATAAGATAATTGAATAAATTGTATATTTGGTTCCCCCTAAATCTTAAATATTATGCTCGAAAACTTCTGGTTTAATGTAGAATATGGCATCAATCACGTGTTGGATATCAATGCTTACGACCATGTTCTGTTTCTTATTGTCTTAACAGTACCCTACATATTCCGTGACTGGAAACGCGTCTTTTTGCTGGTTTCCATGTTTACGTTGGGTCATACCCTTTCACTGGTTATGGCAGTTTACGGTGTTGTAAGTGTGAACGCAAGTGTGGTCGAATTTTTAATACCCATCACTATTTTAATTGTGGCGCTGTTTAATGTGTTTACATCTGGAAAAGGCGCCCAAAAAGAAAAGGTAGGTGTACTGTTCTTATCAACGCTATTTTTTGGATTAATTCACGGTTTAGGCTTTGCACGTGAATTTAAAATGTTGTTAGGTGACTCAGACAGTAAAATTGGGTTACTTCTAGAATTTGCTTTAGGCATTGAAATCGCTCAAATCATTATTGTTTTCTTGGTGCTCTTTTTGGGTTATTTGGTGCAAACATTGTTTAGGTTCTCCAAACGGGATTGGATCATGGTCATTTCTGCTATAGTCGTTGGATTGGTCATTCCTATGTTGATTAACAGCGATTTTTTATCATAACAACGCGTGTAATTTGATAAAACTTTAACGAACTTAGGTTGTTATTAAAATACGAACCAAGTATCTTCGTTATAAGGTCTCGTGTAAAAGATTGCAACAGCATCATCGTTTTAGGTGTATATAAAACAATTAGTTCACGCAAACTATTCATATGAAAGCTTGACCTAATATAATTAAGAGGTTTCGTATTAGAAATCTTTTAATGAAAGTCATGTGATAATTGAAGGATTTTATGCCAAAAAGGAAACAGCTTAAGTACGATAAAGCATATTTACGAATTGCCGAGGAGTGGGGAAAGTTGTCATATTGCAAACGCAGACAAGTTGGCGCGCTTATAGTAAAGGACAGAATGATCATTTCAGACGGCTATAATGGGACACCCTCTGGATTTGAAAATTTTTGTGAGGATGATGCAGGATATACCAAATGGTACGTACTACATGCCGAAGCGAACGCTATTTTAAAAGTGGCCGCATCTACGCAATCTTGCAAAGGGGCCACGCTTTACATCACCATGTCACCTTGTAAAGAATGTAGTAAATTGATTCACCAATCAGGGATTGTAAAGGTGGTTTATAATCAAGCCTATAAAGACGATTCTGGTTTACGTTTTTTGAAGAAAGCAGGAATTGAACTAGAACTAATTGAAGATTTAACAGCATAATGCCATATAATAAGAAATACTTACCGTTAATTTTGGGGACTGCTATCGCTGCAGGGATCTTTATTGGAGGGAAATTAAATTTTACGGATTCGCCAGATAGACTTTTTTCTACAAATAGTAAAAAGGATAAGCTCAATAGATTGATTGATTATATTGATTACGATTATGTAGACGACGTGAATACCGATAGCATCGTGGATGTTACGGTAAACGGCATTTTGGAAAACCTAGATCCGCACTCTGTATATATTCCTAAGGAAGATATGGAACGTGTTACCGAAAACATGAAGGGTGATTTTGTTGGTATAGGTGTGAGTTTTTATCCTTATAAAGATTCTATAGCTGTCATTCGCCCTATTGAAAATGGTCCAAGTGCGAAAGTCGGTATTAAAGGTGGTGACCGCATTTTGATTGCTGATGGTGATACCCTTTATGGAGATAAACTGCTGGACAACGATATGGTCAAAAAATTAAAAGGCCCAATAAACACCAAAGTCAAATTAAAGGTTTTTAGAAAAGGCGAACCAAAACTTCTAGAGTTCACCGTGAAGCGGTCTAATATTCCTATCAAAAGTGTAGATGCCGCGTATATGCTAACAGACAAGTTGGGCTATATAAAAGTGAATCGCTTTGCGGAAACAACCTATAAAGAATTTAAAAAAGCCTTAAATAAATTAAAAGCGCAAGGTGCCACCGAAATTGCACTAGACTTAAGAGATAACCCTGGTGGATTTTTAGGTATCGCAGAACAAATGGTAGACGAATTTTTAGAAGACGATAAACTGATTCTTTTTACCAAAAATAAAAGAGGAAGCATCGACAAGAGTTTTGCGACAAGCAAAGGCGTGTTCGAAAAAGGGAAGGTGTATGTGCTTATTAATGAGAACTCCGCATCAGCCAGCGAGATTGTCGCAGGGGCATTACAGGATAACGATAAAGGGCTTATCGTGGGCAGACGCTCTTACGGAAAAGGCTTGGTACAACGCGAGATGGACTTAGGTGATGGTAGCGCTGTACGCTTAACCGTTTCCAGATATTATACGCCTACAGGGCGTTCCATTCAACGACCCTATAAAAACGGGAATAAGGATTATTATGATGAATATTTTGCCAGATTGGATAGTGGCGAATTGTTAGATCCGGATAAAATAGAGGTGGCCGATTCGTTAAAATTTACCACGCCAGGAGGTAAGATTGTCTATGGCGGGGGCGGCATTATACCCGATGTATTTGTGCCCATAGATAACAGTATGCAAAATGAAACCTTAACGTATTTACAACGTCGCGGATTTATCGCCTATTTCGTTTTTGAAGAGCTTGAGCATGACAGAAAAAAATATGACGGGATTTCCAGAAGCGAGTTTATAGACCATTTTGATATTGGAGACGATTTGGTATTTGCTTTTCAGGATTATTTAAATGTGAGAACCGATTCCGAGGTTACTTTTGTGGCCTACCATACCGAGGTGAAGCAATATCTTAAGGCTACGCTTGCAGATCAACTCTATGGAGAAGGCACTTTCGAGGAAATTTTCAATCAGCGTGATATCATGATTGATGAGGTGATTAAGTTGAGTGATGGGGAGTAGCCGTCATGCTGAACTTTTTTCAGCATCTCATAATTTGTCATTCCCTCGAAGGAGGGAATCTCATAAATAAAACCATAGCTCGGTCTTAGGTTAACTAACCTAAAACAAGATGCTTTACAAAGCTTTTAATTAAAAATAATCTAAGTTTCTTCAATAAATAAAAAGACATACGGATTTAAGGTATAGCTTAGCGGTAGCGGGGAAGAAACTATTTAGGGTCTCCTCATTCTTTCCTAACTAACTGAATTTTAACATAATAAATCACTTTTTATTATTCTTTAAGGCAAAGTTATTTATATTTTTACAAAATAACTTTGCATATGATAAATTATGTATCCCAACACCAGCTCAAATTTGAGAAATTTGGTAATCTTTACCAAATGAAATTAAGTGCCAATAACAGATGGGTAAAACTTGCCCACCACTTCCCTTGGGACACATGTGTGAAAATCTTTATCAGGCACTTTCCTGATTCTGGTCGAACCGCCATCAATCCCCGAATTGTAATTGGCAGCTTGACCATCAAGCATAAACTCAACCTTAGTGATGAGGAAACTGTCCGTATTGTCGAGGAAAACCCTTATATGCAGTATTTCTTAGGGCTAGATGAATTTGCCCCTGCACCATTGTTCTCTCCCACGCTTTTCGTGGAATGGCGCAAGAAATTGGGAAACGAAACCTTCAATGAATTCTCCAATGCGCTGTTTACTATTCCTTATGGTGATAAGATTAAAAAAAACGAAGGAAAGCCCATTGAGAACAAGGGCAAGCTCAAGTTGGACGCCACCGTTGCCGACCAAAACATTGCCTATCCCAATGATCTGGGACTGTTGAACAAGGCCCGGGAGAAAACCGAAAAGATAATCGACACCCTCTTTGATAGGGCAAGGGACAAAATGGAGGTAAAACCCAGAACCTATCGGATAACGGCCAGAAAAAAATACTTGGCAGAATCCAAAAAAAGGCAAGTAAACAAAAAGACCCTACGCAGTGCCATACGCTGTCACCTGAACTGTTTGGACCGTAACATCAAAAGTATCGATGGGCTATTGGACATCGCTGGCGAAGATGCCATATCGCACAAATTAAGGCGTGACCTTTGGGTCGTCCAGACTCTTAACAAACAGCAAAGGGAAATGTACGACCAAAAGTCAAACACTTGCCCGAACCGTATCGTAAGTATCTCCCAACCTTATGTTCGCCCAATTGTGCGGGGCAAGAACGGGAAAAAAGTAGAATTTGGGACCAAGATAGGACTTGTCCAGATCGATGGGTTTGCAAAAGCGGAAACCTTAAGCTGGGATGCTTACAACGAGTGCGCAGACCTGATTCCCCACGCAGAGTCCTATAAAAAACTGAAAGGCTGTTATCCCGAGCTCATCCAGGTGGATAAAATCTATGGTACCAATAAGAACCGTAAGTGGTGCAGCGAGCGAAACATCCGTATGACGGTTGCCTCAAAAGGGAAAAAAGCAGAGCTCACAGCCTACCAAAAGAAAAAAAGGCGCGATGAATTCAATGAGCGGAACCATATAGAGGGTAAGTTCGGACAAGCCAAGCAAGGCTATGGACTTAATGATATCAAAGCAAAACTAAGTGATACTTCATTCTCATGGATAGCCAACATCATATTCATAACCAACTTGGTTAAATTTGCAGAATTGAATAATTTTCAATTCTGAGTTTCTGAGGAAACCCTAAATATATGCAAGTAGCTCTTGGTAAGTTTTTTTTGCCTGTTCTTTCCTGTTTTGTGACTTGAGGCACCCAAGATCAAAATTTCATAATTTCAAGAATCTTAGTTTTGCTTTCAGATAGTTGTAGCAGTTTAGATTTGACTTCCTTTGACCGTGGAAGTGCATAGGTTAATTGTTGTATATCGTTGATTTCTAAAATTGCTTTTTCGATAGAGATGCCTGTTTTATTTAGACATAGTCTTCTTTCAAGTTCCTTGTATAGTGTGTAAGCCATGAAGCATATGCATATGTGGGCCTTTATACGACCATTTTTTCTGTGATATATTGGTCTTGCCCGTAGGTCTGATTTCGATATTCTAAATGCTTTTTCCACAGTCCATAAATTAGCATAAGCCTTTATTACTTCTTTAGGGTCTAAGTCCGTGTTGGTGTTGTATCCTTTCAGCCCATCCCATTTACTATCCGCTTTATATCTATCATAATCAATTTCAACCTTTGTGTCCCCTTCTAGTTTGAGATACTTATTGTAGCCCCGGTTATTGATACTTTCCTTTGTTAGCTTTCCCGTGGCTACCTTCTTCTTCAGTTTTGTTAGACCTCGTTTCCTATTAAACTCATCTTTTCGCTGCCGTTTGGTGCTGAATGAGACTACTAAGCGTCCTTTACTTGTTATAAAATCGTGAGGCTTGGTTTCTGGGATGTTCGCTTCTAATATCAAGTTTCTGATATCTTCTTTTTCACTTTTTACCCGACCGCCTAAAATATATCGAAAACCTTCTTCTTCAAGTTTCTCAATGTTCTTTTTTGAAAGTAAGGCAGCATCTGCAACGACTATGGGTTTTGCTATCGCGTAGCGTTTACATATCTGTTCAATGGCAGGTACCAGTGTTTTAGTCTCAGCTGTATTACCTTCAAAAACTTGATAAGCAATCGGGTAACCGTTCGTACTCACCAAAAGACCAATCATGATTTGAGGGTGCTGGTGTTTACCGTCTTTGGAATACCCTATCTTTCTTAACTGATCTTCTTTGTCTGTTTCAAAGTACAATGTGGTCATGTCGTAGAATACTAGACCGATCTGATTGTTCAATATTTTCTTGGTGTAGTTAAATGTGATGCCCTGTATTATATTGATGACAGGTTCAGTAAGCTTGTCCATGTACCTATAAATTGCATGCACTCCCACATCAACCTTTGCATGTCGATGCAGGTACTCTACAGTACGCAACTTGCTACCGGGCATGACAAGGCGGCTGATGACAAGTGCTTTTAGATACTCTGTATCCTTAAGAGAACTTTCATAGCCCACAGTGTTGAACAACGAACCGAAAACCAAATCCGGTCCTATCAACTGGATATTTTCATTGTATAAAGAGGAAACAAATGCATCAATTGTAAGATCTTCCGATTCAATGAATAATGAAGGTTGTTGGCTTAGCTTGTCTATCTCAAAATTAGCAATCCGTTTAAGCAAATCTACCTCTTGGGATGTCCGTCCGACTCCAACAGTTTGCAATATCTTATTTCTTCTCCCCTCTTTTTTAAGAATCTGAATACTAAACGAGCCACTTTTATTCTTTTTCTGACGTACAAACATGTCATAAATATACACATTTGAACGGGCGAGGCACCCATAACAATCATTTGAAAATTGTAACATAACTCATTGTTAGATAGTTACAACTTATTAATTTGGATGGTCACAAAACAGGAAACCTTATTATATACTCGCTGAAGTTTAACTATTTTTTAACTTATTGATGAAATTTATTTTAAATAACTGACAATCAATGTGTTATATTTCTAAAATTTATAAGTAATATTTGAATAGAAGAATGTGCCATTGGTACCCATTTGTACAGAATCCCAATAACCACCGCTATCTGTCCAATCATTTTGCTGAGCGGTTGGGTATATGTTAAAAAGATTATTGGCACCAAGCCTAAATGCCATTTTATTGGTAAAGGCATAACCAATATTTATATCTGTAGTTAATTTAGAATTGTATATATCTGTAGCTTTATTTAACCTGTCTGCTTCATTGATGTATTCTGAAGTAGGATCTTCAACAGCGATAGCCTGATAGATTTGCCAATCTATTAATCTTACTTTACTAAAACTGGTAAGCGTTAGGTTTGTATTAAATTTTTTGTTTGAGTAGTTAAAATTTAAATTAAACTTACTTTTTGGAGCAGATGCCAATAAGAAATATTGGTCGCGGATGCCAAAAAAGGTGTCTTCCTCTAAAGTTCTGTTTTTTATTTTATCAATAGTCATTCTATTAATATTTCCTGCAAAAGACATTAAAAAACAATGGTCTTCAATATTCTTTTTCCATGTTAGTATTATGTCCAGACCCAATGTGCTTGTGTTTACACCATTAGCAAAAAACTGAACATCGTTTACATTCAAATCAAGATTAGAAGCATCAAAGTTTCCTGTTAAAATAATTCTATCTTTAATATTCACATAGTAGGCATCTACTGTTGCTTTAAAATTGCCCATTTTTGCTGTAAAACCAAAGCTTCCGTTAATCGCTTTTTCTTCTATTAACTCACCTATCCCAAAACTTCTGGTAATGGAGCTATCGTTTAGTTCTAATAAAGATTCTGATGGTTCACTACCAATAAAATTGGTGAATTTTAAATTATAGTAAATTTGGGCTAAAGAAGGCGCTCTAAATCCTGAGCTAAAAGAACTACGCAAATTAAAGCTGTTGCTAACCTTATATCTAGACGATAGTTTAATATTAAATGTATTACCAAAATCACTGTATTTTTCATATCTCCCAGCAACACCAAACATAAATTTGTTAGTAAAATCAAATTCTGTATCTACATATAATGCTAAGTTTGATCTGGTTTGGTCTACTTCATTTTCAGGCGCATATCCAGGGAATCCTTGAGATCCTCTTGGGCGCGAAAAACCATTGAGCATGACTATATCACTTGATGGTGTATTTTGATTGACAACGTTCCCGTTAATGTCATAAGCAGCATAAGACCCTGTTTCTCCTGCAAAAATTTTATAATTTTCTATTCTATATTCTGTTCCAAATGCGATATTCATGCCATTAAAAATACCTTTATAAAACCTCGCAAAACCTGCACTAGTGGTGTTTTGATTTAACACATGCCCTCCTGCATCAAAATTTGTAGACGACTTAGATAGTAAAGTTGCATTTAATGTTTCTTTGATAAAATAGTGAAAATTATTATTGCCGAATGTGTTATTTATATCTAACTGCCAGCCATTAAACTTGGTTTTAAAACCTGCAGAAATGGAGTTGTCTTTAATTTTGGCTGTTATTAGCGGATTGAATCCATTGGGATAAATTTCAAGTACATTTCTAGGGCTATCTGCTGGTCTTGTAAAGGCGTAAGATTCAGAATCCCTGAAGCTATAGCCGCCAAAAGCGTAGAAATTTGAATTGTTATTTATAGGGATTTCGGTATTTATAAAAACACTATATTCATTCAATCCTGCCTCACCATATTTCTCTCTAAAATTGGCTCCAGGTCTCAACGTTTTATCTTTTGATAAATATTCTGTAGTTAGGTTTATAAATCCTTTTTCAAAAATTTTAATACCATAATTACCCGATAGTTTCATGGTATTACCATCGGTTCCAGATGTAGGATTTGTAAAGTCTCCTTTTGCATTTGCATTATGAAATCCGTAGGTTATGTTTCCGTTAAATGTATCCACTGCATTTTTTAGAACAATGTTTATGACACCTGCAATTGCATCGGATCCATATTGAGCAGACGCCCCATCACGAAGCACTTCAATTTTTTCTATAGCTGATGCTGGTATAGCGTTTAAATCTGTGCCAGAGTTTCCTCTTCCCCGTGTTCCATATAAATTAATTAAAGACGATTGATGTCTCCTTTTTCCGTTAATTAAAATTAAAGTTTGGTCTGGCCCCAAACCTCTTAATGTGGCTGGAACAACATGATCTGCGCCATCTGCACCAGATTGTTTTGAAGCATTAAAGGAAGGAATGACAAATTGAAGTATTTGGTTAATTTCTATTTGCCCCGTTCTGTTAGTTGCCTCTTCTAATTGAACAACATCTATGGCTGAAGGTGTATCTAATACTGATCTGTTTACATTTCTTGAACCAACTATTTGAACTTCGCTTAAAGGTTCCCCAGAATCTAATGTTATGGTTATATTATTTCCATTTTGGAGACCCATAACTTTGGTCGTATAACCAATATAACTTATAGTAACGAATAGGTTTTTGAATGAATTTACAGGCAATGTAAAATCTCCATTTATGTCTGTTGTTGTTCCATTAAGAGAGCCTTTTTCAATAATGTTAGCATCAGCTAGCGGGTTATTAAAAATATCAACAACTTTACCTTTTATTACAAATTGGGATTTAACATTGGAATTGGAGATTGTGGCTATAGTCTCATTTAATCGTTTTTTTGCAATTTCCAATGTGGCCTTCCCTTGTTCGCTATCATTATAGATTACGTAGTAATTATTGCCTAAATTATCAAAAAGCAATTTGGTTTCAACTCTTAAATAATCAATTATAAGTTGTAAATCTGAATTGTTTAATTGATTTGCATTTATATCAATATTATTAAGCAAATCAACATCATAAGTAAAAAACACCTGATGTTCTTCACTTAATTTAGATAAAAATTGGGTTAATTTTATTTTTTGATTTTCAGTATTCTGTGCATTTAAACCAAGACTATAACTTATAACCAAGACAAAAATCAAGATTACTTTTGAAGATCTATACGAATACATTTTATGTAAATTAGAATCTAATTTTTGTGAATGTATAACTTATTATTTTGGTTTATAATAGTTACTTGTGCAGATTTTTCAATTGTTTTAATGCAAATTTCCAGATTTTGAGTAGGTACTGCACCGGTTATTAATATGTTTTTACTGGCATTATCTTCAAAAACAGCATGAACACCATATGTATCTTCAATTTTACGCATAGCAGAAGCTAAGGTTGAGCGATCGAAAATCAAAGACCCATTTTTCCATGATGTTTGTAATTCTGGTCTAAGAATTCTTTTTTCTTCAATAATTTTATCCGTTTTATAGGAGTACGAAACTAAATCTCCTGGAACCATTTTCTTTTGTATCCCATTATTTAATTTTAGAGCTATTTTTCCTTCTTCCAAAAATACTTGGGTTCTTGTATTGCGGTTATTAACATTGAATGATGTGCCATAAACTTTAACCTTTAAATCATCTGTTATAACTAAAAACTTAGCCTGTGTTGATGGCTTTTTTTCAACATTAAAAAAGGCTTCTCCTTCTAAAACCACCTTTCTAACATCATCATTATTATAAGATAGCACAGAATTTGAGTTTAATTTAACTTGAGTTCCATCGGGTAGACTGATATCGAGTATTTCACCATAAGCGGTTTTATGGATAAATGTTGTAGGTTTATTGGTAAAATAATAGGCAGAAATGGCAATAAACAATAGTATAGTAGCTGCAATGCTTTGAAACTTTATTTTTTTATAAAACGGAATCTTATAAACGTTTTTTTCGGGAGTAATCCTTTTTTCAAATTTTTCCCACGCATCTAGTGTCTTCTGTTCAGAAATAAAAACCTTATTAAACTTAACGCCAATAAGAATATCTTTTGCATCAAGCACGAGTTGCTTTTTATCTGGATGCTCTAAAAGCCAATTATTCCAAAAATCAACATCGGCCATTTGTTTTTTATGTACCCAATTAACAAACGATGCATCGTTTACCAAATCTTCTGTTGTTGTGTATGTTCTATTTTTCATAAACCGAATTACTATTCAGTAATTTTCTTTGCTTTACTTATTATAAGAGTCTTTTGCAAATTATATACTCGCTTTTATAAGTATATATTTATAATTTATATAATATCTTTTAACAAGGTATTAAGTGATACATCTTGACGTAATTTTTTAATGCCCTTGTGTATCAAATTTATAACACTTTGGTAATTTATTCCTAAAACTTTAGCTATGTCGTTAGCATTTAAATCGCTATAATATTTTAAGTACAACACTTCTTTTTGCCTATTGGGTAATTCGTTTAAAAGCTTCGCTAGGTTTTCTTCCTTTAAAGCGTCAATTTCTTGTTGAATAATAACATCTTCAGCAGAAAAGTTGATATCAATAAAAAAGTTTTCCTTTTCATCATAGTTAACGGTTTTCGAGGCCTTTTTAATTTCACGAAATAAACTTCTTCTAAATGACACATACAAATATGGTTTTATTGAATCTAAGTCGGCTAAATTTTCTCTATGTTCATAAACGTATAGAAAGAACTCCTGCAAGCAATCTTCTGTTAATTGCTCATTATAATTGGAAAGTTTTAAGCCATAATTATGCAAAAGCGGATAATAAACCTTAAACAGCGTAGAGAATGCTTTTAAGTCACCACTTTTAAGCGATGCCCACAAATCATAATCAAGCAAGTTTTTCATAATATCAACAATCAAATTAGCCCGTAAAGTTAACTTCAGCTTTGACAAATATATATTATTTTTTAAACACCTTGGAAATGTAGTTCCTACTTATTTAAAACAGGGAAATAGCTAATACCATTTCCGACTTAAAATTACTCACTAAAATTTGCCCTTTTTCACCTATGCTTCAAAATAAAACTTAATCGTAGCTATGGCTATGCTTGCGTTTTCTTTTTCGCCTAGGCAAAAAATTGCTGTGTTTTATTTGAGTAATTCTAAATCAGAACTGGTATAATAGATTTCTTAATACAAACTACTATCTTTACACTTCAATTTTACAACCATATATAGAAGTTATAATTGTGGTGAATTAAGAGCCTTTTGGATTAATAAATAAAAAAATCTCAACAGTTGTTGAGATTTTTTTATTTATTAAAGTATTCTTACTATTTTAATTTAAAACTTAATCTAGCAAAAAGGAAACGCCCGCCAACGCCAAACTGTTGAGAACGTCTTGACCAATCAAAACGCCCACTGCTTCGGTTAGCTTCAATAGCTCTATCTGGATAAACATCCAATAGATTATTTGCTCCAATAGTTAATGTTAAACTTTCAGAAGCTTTATAGCCAAAAGATAAATCGGTTACTAATTTAGATCCGAAAACCTGCTGATTAGCTATGCTAGTTGTGGCTTCAGAAACTTCACCAAACCAAACATTTCTTAAAAACACATTCCATTTACCTGTAGATAAGTTGTTAGTTAAATTCACTTTAGTTCTTGGTACAGCTTCTTCAAGGTAAATTCTACTATCTTCTGGAAAATAGGTCCCCACTAATCCTGCATCCTCTAAAACCTTAGAAGCTTTAATAGCTCCAACTTGTTTTGTTTTAGAGAACGTTCCTGATAAGTCTGATTTCAATCTTGCATTTGTTCCCATATTCGCAGTATGAGTTAATACAATATCCAATCCTTTAGATTCCGTATCAATAGCATTTGCAAAAAATGATGCTGCTGATGCATTAGCTTGAGAAAGCAAATTTGCTAATTCTTGATTAGCTGCATCAATTGGATCTCCATTAGAGTCACGTTGTGGAGCAAATTGACCTGTATAAACCACTCTGTCATCAATACTTACAAAATACCCATCAACTGTTAAAGTTAAATTTGCATCGGGCAATTTCGCCGTAAACCCTAAGCTGATACTTCTTGAAGTTTCTTCCTTTAACTTCGGAATTCCTAAAAGCTTTGCTGCTCTACTGTCATTTGAAAACGTACCGACCTCAACCGGGATACCGTCTTGAAATATGGTAGAAGTGGAATTAAAATTTAATTGATGTAATGAGGGCGCTCTAAAACCTGTATTTAAAGCCGCTCTTATATTAACATTTTCACTAGCTTTTAATCTGGTCGCCAATTTAAAATTAATGGTCGATCCGAAATCTGAATAGTTTTCAAAACGCGTTGCAAAACTCATTAAAAATGTTTCGGAGAAATCAGCTTCTAAATCAACATAACCAGCTATACTACTTCTATCTCTTGACAATTCATTAGCTGGACTAAATCCAGGAAATACTTGAGAGCCTCCTGGACGTGCTCTTCCAAAAAAGTCTCTAGCTGGATCTTGAGAAGGCAATGTAATTAACTCTCCTGCTTGAGTATATTGTCCATAAGATGCTTCTTCACCTGCTACAATTTGATAATTTTCTAAACGGTATTCTGCTCCAAAAGCTACATTTAAACCACTAAAAGTATCATCAAAAAATTGATTAACATCTAAGTTTACTGTATTTTGACTAAAGTTAAAACCACCCGCATCAAAAGTAGTTGGTGATGCATTTTGGCGTGATGCATTAAATGTATTTCCTATGGTATATAAAAACCCATTTTTACCCCAAGAATTACTTAAATCAATATTCCAATCACTTATCTTTCCTTTAATACCAACGGCGAGCGATTTATCTGTAATTGTTGAATTGATTTCAGGTAAAAACCCATTGATGTATGCCGGTGTATAGGTTCTGCTTTGGTTTGGTAATCTATAAAATCCAGCCGAATTTCCTTTTCTAGAACTCATTCCTGCAAAAGAATATAACTCTGTTCCTGCATCATCTAATGGTAAAGACATATTTGCAAAAAAGCGACCTCCTCTAACTTGAGACTGACCAACGCGCATATTATAATCACTTCTTTGTTGTCCTCTAGCTAAAAGTTCTGCTGTGGTATTGTCTATTGGAGTTACTCCTGTTGGAACTCCACTACTATTTAGTGTTAATCGTGTTAGAATACCTGCAACCGAATTTGCTCCATCAGAAATACCTATTAAATCTTCCTTTGTTGCCCCAGGACTTATTCCTAATCCAGCAGCATTTCCATACTGAATAACATCAGATAAATCATCATCTAACAAATCAGACAAATTATAACCATCTGCTGCTGCAAATCTTTCAATGGTGTTATACAAATTAAAAACATCACCTTCCCATTCTTTCATTCTACTGTAATCTTCACGATAATCAAAATCACCAGTAAAATTGATGTAACCACCTTTATCACCTAAAGCTACGCCATAATTCGCACTAATATTTACCGTTTCTCCATCAACACCTCCAGTTTGATCATTCGCGTTTTTTGCAAAATTCGCACCAGTAGTCATATTTAAAGTCAGTTCATTAACACTTGTATTTAATACTATATTAATTACACCCGCAATAGCATCTGATCCGTATTGTGCCGCAGCACCATCTCTCATCACTTCTAATCTTTGTATGGCTCCTGATGGAATAGCATTTAAATCTGTACCAACACTACCTCTACCAAATGTTCCATTTACATTGACCAAAGATGAATTGTGTCTTCTTTTTCCGTTAATTAAAACCAATACTTGATCTGGCCCTAAACCTCTCAAGGAAGCAGGATCTATATGATCCGTTCCATCTGAAATAGTTTGTGTGTTTGATGTGAACGAAGGTGCTACGAAATTTAAAATTTGATTTAAATTTACTTGAGGCCCTGCTGATGTGAGTTCAGATATATCAATAACATCTACTGGTACCGGCGTATCTACTGCTGTTCTACTTGGGTTTCTCGAACCAATAAGTACCACCTCATCTAATGCAACACCAGATTTCATTGTAACATTCAATATATTTCCAGTAACTTTTAATTCTTGTGTATCATAGCCAACATAGGAAAAAACAAGTATATCTCCATTATTGGCATCAATTAAATAGTTCCCGTCAAAATCTGTCGTGGTTCCTGTTGTAGTTCCTTTAACTACAACTGAAACACCAGGTATAGGGCCTGAAGTGTCGTCAAGAACAGTTCCTTTTACTTCTTGCGCATCCATTGAATTTAATGATGCTAAGAGCATAAAAATCATAAAAAGCTTAAATGTTAGTAATTTGTACATAATTTATTTTTTGAGTTAGTTATAGCTAAGATATACATATTATACACCAAAACTATGCGTGCATAATATTATTTTTCAAAGAAAGTGTTTATTTTTTGCGTTATTAATAAAATTTTTCTTAAAATATAATAATTAAGCTATTTATCTAATTTGTTCATAATAACCATTGAGATTAGATTAAAATACATGAGTAAAAATTATATTTTTCTACACCTATTAAAACTCAAAAAAAACAAAATATCGTTTCCTCTTTTATGACAATAGATACTGAGTAAAAAAGACACGAAAAAATTTGAACTCCATTCTATTTCACTAAATTTGCACATTAAAATTTTTCTATGTACAGAAGTCATAATTGTGGTGAATTAAGAGCCACAAATATAAATGAAGAAGTAACCCTAGCGGGCTGGGTTCAAAAATCGCGGGATAAAGGATTTATTGTTTGGGTAGATTTACGCGATAGATACGGCATAACACAGCTCGTGTTTGACGAAGAGCGCACTCCAAAAATTATGATGGAGCAAGCGCAGAAACTAGGACGTGAATTTGTGATTCAAATAACAGGTACTGTTATTGAGCGCGCTTCAAAAAACCCAAATATGTCTACAGGCGATATTGAGATTTTGGTTTCCAAGCTGAGCATTTTAAATGAATCGTTATTACCACCTTTTACTATTGAAGATAAAACAGATGGCGGTGAAGACATTAGAATGAAATACCGTTATCTGGATATTCGCCGAAACCCTGTAAAGGACAATTTGATATTTAGGCATAAGGTGACTCAAGAAGTCCGTAACTATTTATCAAAAGAAGGATTTATTGAGGTTGAAACACCTTATTTAATTAAATCAACTCCAGAAGGTGCACGAGATTTTGTGGTGCCATCACGCATGAATGAAGGTCAGTTTTATGCCCTTCCCCAATCGCCTCAAACCTTTAAGCAATTGCTTATGATTGGTGGTATGGATAAGTATTTTCAAATTGTAAAATGCTTTCGCGATGAAGATTTGCGTGCCGATAGACAACCCGAATTCACACAGATAGACTGTGAAATGGCCTTTATTGAACAGGAAGATATTTTAAATGCTTTTGAAGGATTGACGCGGCATTTACTTAAAGAAGTGAATGGTGTTGACATTGAAAAATTTCCACGCATGCTGTATGATGACGCCATGCGCCTCTATGGAAATGACAAACCAGACATTCGTTTTGGAATGGAGTTCTGCCCCCTAACCCCCAAAGGGGAGGATTTTGGTTTCTCTGTTTTTGATGATGCCGAATTAGTTGTTGGTATTTCTGTGAAAGGTTGTGCCAATTACACAAGAAAACAGATTGACGAATTAGTAAACTGGGTTAAAAGACCGCAAATAGGAGCCACTGGATTAATTTGGATAAAACACTCTGAAGATGGCACTTTAACATCTTCAGTCAATAAGTTTTTTGATGAAGATTATTTAAACCATTTTTCAAATAAAATGAAAGCTGAAGCTGGTGATTTAATGTTAGTTTTAGCTGGCAACACCGATAAAGTGCGTACACAGTTAAGTGCTTTACGGATGGAATTGGCCGATCGTTTAGGTCTAAGAAATCCTAAAGAGTTTGCACCCCTTTGGGTCATGGATTTCCCATTATTGGAATGGGATGAAGACACAGAACGCTACCACGCCATGCACCATCCATTTACATCCCCTAAACCAGGACAATTAGAATTATTGAAAACAAATCCAGGAGACGTAAAAGCCAATGCTTACGATTTGGTATTGAATGGCAATGAAATTGGCGGAGGTTCTATTAGAATTCACGATAAGGAAACCCAAGCTTTAATGTTTGATTATTTAGGCTTTACTCCAGAAGAAGCCAAAGCGCAATTTGGTTTTTTAATGGATGCTTTTCAATATGGCGCACCGCCGCACGGTGGTCTAGCCTTTGGGTTGGATAGGTTAGTTGCCATTTTAGGCGGCCAAGAAACCATTAGAGATTTTATTGCGTTTCCTAAAAATAACAATGGTCGCGATGTAATGATAGACGCACCAGCACCTATTGATGATAAACAATTAGAAGAATTAAGTTTGAAACTTAATTTAAAATCATAAACAAATAAAATCCTGCAAAGCGCAGGATTTTTTATTAGTTTTATAACATGCGCATAACCTATAAAAGCTTACTCAGAAAGTTTTTAATCTGGAAATATAAACATATTTCTGAGCGTCAATTTGTGTATTTACTAAGTATCCTTGTTGGGTTTTTGGCAGGTTTAGGAACAGTATTACTTAAAAATCTAACCCATTATATCAAACTGCTTTTCGAATTGGATTTGTTTAATAACTATCAAAATTCACTTTACTTTATTTTTCCTATTATTGGATTGCTCTTGGTGTTCATTATCAAAAAAATATGGCTCAAAAAACATATTGGCCACGGCATCTCATCAACACTTTATGCCATTTCAAAACTTAACGGCATCATTCCCAGGTATAATATTTTCGCAGCCTTAATAACCGCGCCTTTAACCGTGGGCTTTGGAGGATCTGTGGGTTTACAAGGCCCTGCTGTAAGTGTAGGATCTGCATTAGGCTCAAATGCCGCGCGTTTGTTTCATATGAATACTAAAACACGCATGCTTTTAATTGGCTGTGCAGCAGCGGCGGCCATGTCCTCTATGTTTAAAGCGCCCATTGCAGCCATCATTTTTGCTGTAGAGATATTTAGTCTAGATATCGCATTTGCTTCATTAGTACCTTTGCTATTGGCATCCGTTTCGGCAGTTATTACCTCTTATTTTTTCCTAGGGACAGATGTGTTACTTCGGTTTGAACTGGTAGATAAATTTGAAATCAACGACATTCTATTTTATATTATTTTGGGTATCGTAACGGGGCTGGCATCGGTATATTTTTCTAAAGTGTTTTTTGCCATCACCAACTTTTTTAAACAATTTGAAAGCAGATTAATACGCCTTCTCATTGGAGCTTTAGCCATTGGCACCATGCTATATTTTATACCACCACTTTACGGTGAAGGCTATGGTATTATGAACAATTTATTGAAAGGAGACCATTTGGAAGCAATTGGTGTGACCCCATTTAAATTAGATTTAACCAATATATGGATTGTTATTGGGCTTCTTTTAGGCATAGCTATCTTTAAAGCTATAGCCATGACGACGACCTTCGGTGCAGGTGGTGTAGGTGGTGTGTTTATTCCAACCCTAGTCATGGGAAGCGCTCTAGGAAATGCTTTTGCTAAAATAATTAATAATATAGGTCTAGATTTTAATGTTTCTGAATCTAATTTCACACTCATAGGAATGACTGGTCTAATGGCTGGCGTACTGCATGCGCCACTTACGGCGATATTCCTTATTGCTGAAATTACTGGTGGTTACGAATTATTTGTACCATTAATGATTGTTTCTGCAATATCGTTTACCATTACTAAATATTACATCTCGCATTCTATCTATACCTTGAAATTGGCCGAACGCGGAGAACTCATGACACATGATAAAGACCAAAATGTGCTGATGGTGTTAGATATTAATAAAGTGATAGAACGTAATTTTATTGTACTTAAACCCGATATGAAATTGCGTGCCATTTTAAAAAATGCCGTCGCCAAATCATCAAGAAACCATTTTCCAGTGGTGAATGATAATCATGAATTTTTAGGCGTTATCCGATTGGATGATATTAGGCACATTATGTTTGACACCGAACTTTATGATACTGTTGATGCTGCTAGCCTTATGCATGCAGATGCTGGTATTATTGATTATGACCACGATTCGATGCATATCATCATGGAGAAATTTAAAAGCAGTGGCGCTTGGAATTTACCTGTTATTAAAGGTGGTAAATATTATGGCTACATTTCAAAATCTAAATTGCTCACCGCCTACAGGCAACAACTTATTAATTTTACAAAATAGATTTAAAAAACGCATTTAAGAATTATGAAATATCTTATTCTAGTAATAACTATTGCTGCACTCGCAAGTATTATTATAGGGTTTACAATACGTCTTGATTATTCCGAAAAGCTTATTGGTTTTGGCGTATTGGGATTGTTTTTGATCGTATTTCCGCTATTCTCTTACCACCGCTGGAAAGGTAAAAACCCCAAAGATTATATACTTAGCAAAGAAAATCTAGATAAAATGCGCGACAATCAAAAGCGAAAAAAAACATAATCCATATTTGAGCATTACTTACCCGATAGACATCTGGAAATAGGTTCGCTTTAAATTCTGTATTAATTTAAATTTCGTCTTTCAATAAAAAATCGCTTTAATAAGGCTGTGGCTTCCTCTGCCAAAATTCCACCAGTAATAATTGTTTTAGGATGTAATTTAGTGTTTAAATGAATGCATCCGCGCTCCTTATCGCGAGCGCCATAAACGATTTTAGGAATCTGACTCCAGTATAGTGCGCCAGCACACATTTGGCAAGGCTCTAGGGTGACATACAAAGTGCAATTTAAAAGATACTTACCACCCAAAAAATTACTCGCAGCAGTAATAGCTTGCATTTCTGCGTGGGCTGTAACATCTGTTAAGGTTTCGGTTAAATTGTGGCATCTAGCAATAATTCTGTTTTCAACTACAATTATAGCCCCTACAGGAATTTCGCCTTTTTCAAAAGCAACCTCAGCTTCCTGAAGTGCTTTTTTCATAAAATACCTATCATCAAAAGGTTCAATCATAACAACAAAAATACAATTTCAAAATATTACATTTGTAAATTAATGAGCAATCTTTTAAATACCATAAACTCACCCAAAGAACTCCGTCTTTTAAACCAAAAAGACTTACCTCAGCTTGCACAAGAATTACGAGAATTCATCATAAATATTGTGGCCACTAAAGAAGGGCATTTAGGCGCTAGCTTAGGTGTTGTAGAATTAACCATTGCACTGCATTATGTATTTAACACACCTAAAGACGAACTGATTTGGGATGTTGGTCATCAGGCTTACGGGCATAAAATTTTAACCGAAAGACGAAATAAATTTCACACCAATCGGCAACTTGGTGGGTTAAGCGGATTCCCAAAACGTAGCGAAAGTAACTATGATGCCTTTGGTGTTGGACACGCTTCAACTTCTATTTCGGCTGCATTGGGTATGGCTATTGCATCAAAACTAAAAGGTGATTTTGAAAAACACCATATCGCAGTAATTGGAGATGCTAGTATTGCTAGCGGTATGGCTTTTGAAGGGTTGAATCACGCTGGTGTTACTGACGCTAATTTATTAGTGATTTTAAATGATAATGCTATTGGCATAGACCCAAGTGTTGGGGCTTTAAAAATGTATTTAACTAATGTAAAGAATGGCACTCAAAAGCGAAATAACATTATCAAAGCTTTAAATTTTGATTATTCTGGACCTATTGATGGACATGATATTGATAAAATTATTTCTGAATTAAAAAGACTAAAAAAAGTAAAAGGCCCTAAGTTTTTACACGTCATAACTACCAAAGGGAAAGGTTTAAAACAAGCCGAAACCGACCAAGTTAAATATCATGCACCTGGGAAATTTGATGCTAAAACTGGGAATCTTTATCCTAAACCCATAACTAATGAAGCCCCCAAATATCAAGATGTTTTTGGGCTTACCATTGTAGAGCTCGCTAAAGAAAATGAGAACATTGTAGGTATTACACCCGCTATGCCCACAGGGAGCTCTCTAAAATATATGATGGCGGAAATTCCAGAACGTGCTTTTGATGTAGGGATTGCTGAACAGCACGCCGTAACATTGGCAGCAGGTATGGCAACACAAGGGTTAATTCCGTTTTGCAATATTTACTCCACGTTTTTACAACGGGCTTACGATCAAATAATTCATGATGTAGCAATTCAAAAACTACCTGTTGTTCTTTGTTTAGACCGTGCTGGTTTAGTTGGAGAAGATGGTGCAACGCATCATGGGGTTTTTGATTTATCATTTTTAAGATGCATCCCGAACCTCATCATTTTTGCACCCAGAAACGAAATAGAGTTACGCAATATTATGTACACCGCTCAACTTGGGCTGGAATTACCTATTGCTATTCGGTATCCACGTGGTCGCGGTATAACTGTTAATTGGAAACAAGCGTTTTCTAAAATTGAAATAGGAAAGGGTGTTCAGCTTAAAAAAGGTGGTAATTTAGCCATTTTAAGCATTGGGAGTATTGCTAAAAATGTTTCAGAAGCTATCTTAAACTTAGATGTTTCTCATTATGATATGCGTTTTGTAAAACCTCTTGACGAAAAACTACTTCATAGTATCTTTAAACAGTATAATACAATTATTACTATTGAAGATAACGCTGTAAAAGGTGGTTTTGGAAGTGCAGTTTTGGAATTTGCATCTGCAAATAATTATAAAAATGACATTACCCTTCTAGGGATTCCTGATTCTTTTATTGAGCATGGTACGGTTGATGAATTACAATACTCCCTTAATATAGATACTGAGAGTTTAAAAAATTATATCACATTAAAACTCCAGATTTGACCAATAGTTTTTGCTCCAAAATTATCTAAGGTATTAATCTTCCAATAATAAGTTTTCCCAGACTCTACAATAACATCCGAAGTTTCAGCAGTTAAATCAGACGATACCAATGGAGGATCGGTTGCTTCTCCAAAAAACAATTCATAAGTCAATATGTCTTCTGTATTTGTATCAGCGCCTTTCCAATTTAAACTTATTGTACCAGCACTTATAGTACTATTTATATCTGGACTAATAATTTCGGCAGTAAACGGCGCATAGTTTGACGCTCCAATTCCCTCAGTATAAAATGCAAAAACAGAACTGGACTCTCCAATATTATCCTTAAGATCCTCAGGAGTTATTCTCCAGTAATATGCTACACCATTTTCTAAAGTAATATTTATTGTTGTTCCAGAAACCACGCGATCTTCAACAAGATCTGTTAAGCTTCTATTTTTTGCAATTGTAATTTTATACTTTACAACATCATTTTCAGGATCTACGGATTGACTCCAATTAAACGCAATTAGGTTATCAATACACAATAAATTTTCAGAAGGATAAATTAAATCCACTTTAGAGGGCGCCATATTTACAGGATCAACAATTTCTTCTTTTGGAGGATTATCATCGCCTCCGCTACAAGCAAAGAAAAATACTAATGTTGTAATTACAAATATAAATGTTTGAAATTTCCTTTTCATCTTAAACCATATTAGGCTATAAAAAATAGCATTATTATTTTTTAAATACTTTAAATACTAAGGGTTTATCAATATTAACCTTTACAAAATACACACCCTTGCTTAAAGCCTCAAAAGGAATATTTACAAAAGTTGATGCTCCTTTATCTACAACTCGATCATATAATAACTGTCCGCTTAAATTGTATATTTGAACAGGTATTTGATTTTGATTTATTGAAGGAAGAGTCACTCTTAAAACATCAACAACAGGATTAGGGCTTGCAGTAAATTTGTCAAAATTATTACTGTCAATTACTTTTGAAATTTTTCCTTCGCAGGCTTTAGAAGATGATATTTCCAAAACTCCAGACTGTGACGTTTGTATTTCAAATGATTTTTCACTTGTTGTTCTTATAATCTCTCCATTGAAAGTGATATCAAATGGAGGCGTTCCTTTGTTTATAGTGATAAATGTAGTAGTATCAGAATCTGTGTTAGCTCTATTATCAAAATCAACATCTATTACAGCTGCGGGTGCTATATTAATCTCAAAGCATTGTTCAAATGTTGTGTTTTCAACGGATACGCAAACCAAATATGAACCAGCAACTAAATTTTCAAATGTTACAGTGGCGTCAAAACCTTCACTTAAACTTATCCCTTCACCATTTAATATTGCATTATAAGTGATATACGTTTCCTTTGTTGTTATAATAATTTTTCCATTCTCTGAACCCTCACAAGTTTCTGAAACTATTTCTAAAGAAATATTATCGGGGTTTTCATAACTGGTATCGCACGCATCTCCAACACCATTTCCATTAGTGTCTTGCTGATCTGAATTCGCAGTTGTTAAACAATTATCCTCAATATCAATTACACCATCGTCATCTACATCTTGACAGCCATCTCCAATACCATTTCCATCAGTATCTATTTGATCTATATTAGAATTTTCCGGACAATTATCATTAACATCCAAAATAGTATCATTATCTGAATCTTGACAAACATCTCCAATACCGTTTGCATCTACATCCGCCTGATCTGCATTGGCAACTTGAGGGCAATTATCAACTTCATTAAGTATTCCATCGCCATCAATATCTTCATCAGGAACTAATTCAAAAGCTCCCGAAAATACGCCTCTACCATAAGTTGATGCAAAAACCATATTATCATCTCTTACATCCATATCTGTAACTTTTACATTACTCATTCCGTTGTAAGCCTGATTCCATTCTGGTGAAGCTGTTGAGAAATTAGTTGTAAACCAAACCCCAAGATCTGTTCCTATAATAACCTCATTATAATTTAATGGGTTTTGTAAAATTGTATTTACTGGTAAATCTGGTAAATCACCTTCTTTGTTTTGCCAACTTGCACCGCCATCGTTTGTATACCAAATATTAACAACCCCATAATTATGCATGGTAACAAATATTTCGTTTTCATTGGCTCCAAATTCAACATCCGATACACTTCCAACAAAACTTGATCCACTTATGTTTGTCCAGACAGGGTTATCGCCATCAGCATTTTCTACTTTAAGAAGATCTCCTAAAACAGTCCCTATATATAGTTTTGTAGATCTTGATGTATAAGGAGAAACCCTGAATGCTGTTGGTCTTGATGTAAGCAAAGCATCTGTTAAATCTGTCTTTACAATAGTAGCTTGAGATTTAATTCCTGAATATCTTTTAATTAAACTATTGCCTGCAGAAGAATAATTTGAATATAGTATATCTAGATGAGAATCTAAGCCCTGAGGATTTATAAAAGACCCATTAGAATCTTCTTCATCGTTTATTATAATATACTCTCCTTCTATATAATCATATAAAACAACAAATGTGTTATAAAATACATTTGCAACAAAATAAGCATCACTACCATCTTGATCAAAAAAGCTATATCCTCCGTCTCCGCCAACAACCTCTAGAGAATTATCCGGCGCATTTACAATTGCATCTTGAAATATCTGAGTCCCATTATCTTGAGCTCCAGCTATAAAATAATCGCCTTCAAATACACTTTCCGGTCCAACTCCAATGCTATAAAACTGTGCAGTTATAAAACCGTTATTACGGTCACTAATTGTAGAACCAGCGTTACTTGAATAATAAATTCCCCCATCATTAGCGAAAAGCACTTTACTATTGTCATTGTTTCCATAGGCAACCCTATGCTGATCTGCATGAACTAAGGGTTCACTTAGATCTGCTAAGTTGTTATTATTAGACCATTTTGATATCTGATTCCAAGAATCTCCTCCATTTGTGGATTTAAATAAATCAATACCGCCAGTATAAACAACATTATCATCTACAGGGTCTACAGATATTGTTAAATTATAAAACGCTTGATTCCTTGTAAAATCATTAGTAGGGATACCTGTATCAGCATCATTTGGCAAAGCCAGACTTATTGTAGAGGCAAATCCATCATCAGTTCGCTCTAATATAATGGGTGCATTGTCCGATCCTTCGGCTAAAACATACAATTTTTGAGCATCGCTTCTAGATGAAGATATTTGTGTTCTAACACCATTATCTATTTGATAACTATTTGTAAAAACATCACCGTCAACAGAGGACAAAACTGCTCCTCCTCCATCACCAAATAGTACACTATTGGTAGTAGCAACCCAAATTTTATTATCTATTCCTATCTCAATATCATTTGGGCAATGTTTATTGCCATTTGAAGTTAATGGAAGTGAAACTTCAACCCAATTTGTGCCACCATCAACAGATTTATACAATCCAAATTCTAATCCTCCTAATGAGGTAAATATATTGGCTTCACTATAAAAAGAATCTCCAGCAGCAACATAAATTTCTGAAACTCCAGCGTTATTTCTAACCACTACATCGTTAATATGTTGTATTCCAGGAACAAGCAACCCATTAAAAACGCCTGCTCTTGGGTTTAAAGAAACATTAACTATTTCTGTACTTAATGTGTTTTCAATGGCATCCCCATTTGCTTTAGAAATAAAAACTGAAGGTATTGTAATTGAAGCATCATCACCTGACATGTTTACAAGGTTACCAGTAGTATTATCAGTCACTATTACTGCTATGGCTCCAGCATCCTGTGCATTTTTTACCTTTAGCGTAAAATTACAATCCCCTCTTCTTATTAATGCTATTTTACCAGCCATTTCAGAACTATTAGTAAAAGCTTCACATCCTAAAGTTGGAGATGCTGTCCCGTCGTTTGCTAATACTACATCGGCAGTGATAACCGAATTTATTATCGTCCCAAAACTTGTTGTGCGTTGATAAGATATGTCTCCAGTTATAGATACTGGTGAATTTATTGTTATAATACTAGTAGATGTTTGTACGGAACTATCTCCGCTTGCACCTCCAAAGATTTTTACCCATGTTTCTCCGCTATCTTCAGATTTCCATAATCCATCTCCGTTAACATCGCCACCAACATAAGATTCCCCTGTTCCCATATAAAAAATATTAGAATCATTACGATCATACGTTAAAGATGAAACGGCTAAATTTTCAGGAATTGCTACTCTTTCCCATTGAGAATTTGCACTAGATATATTAGAATTTTTCCATAAACCACCACTTATACCGCCTGCAAAAACTATCTGGTTGGTAGCATCATTGGGGTCAAACATAACAGCTCTAGATCTACCACCTACATTGTTTGGCCCTCTTTCAACCCAAGAATTTTCAGCCTTTTCGCCAGGTACAACCTTACCAAAAGCTCCATTTTTTAAACCTCTTTGGTTTAATAGTTCTTTCTGAATCTTGCGTAAATTTTCTGTTGTTGGTCTGCCCAAAGCTGGGTTCATTGTTAGCTCCCATCGCTCCTCAAAATACTTGTTTGGAGGCAGCCCGTTATTTTTTCTTTCCTCTTTTGTATACTCAAGTGTTTCTTTGAATGGACTATTATTCAAAAAGTCTTCATGCTTTTTTTTTAAATCGCTTATTTGATTTTCTGGCGCTTCTTGTTTATTAAATAAGAAAACAAGCATTCCTAAAAATAAAACACCTATTAGTAGAAGTATTATTCTTTTCATTCCAATTTTTTAACAAATATACATTTTTAGTATTGATATACATTTTTAGTATTGAACTCATTTAAAGTCTTTGAAAATAAAAAAGGGCTGTATAAATTTGCGTTGCGAAACATAAAAAACACAACCCTATGTACCAAGTACCGAGCAAAGATATGATAGAAATGGAAATAGTCCCATATTTACCAATAGGAAAGCGGGACCCAAAGCCAAAAGCCCCATTGGCCGAGATCGTAAACTGTATTTTGTATAAGTTAAAGACGGGCGTTCAATGGGAATTCTTGCCAATAAACAGTTTGTTTGGGCAATCTGCCCTAAATTATCAATCTGTATTCCACCATTATCGCAAATGGTGCAGGTCAGGGGCTTGGAAATCTTGTTGGATCCACTTATTGTCTTCCCACAAATCAAAACTTGACCTGTCCAGTGGCGACTTGGATGGCAGCCATACCCCGGCATTAAAAGGAGGGGAACAGGTTGGCTATCAGGGTAGAAAAAGGCGCAGGACCACAAATGCCCTGTACCTTACCTAAAGATAGGGCTTGCCATTGGCCATGTCCGAGCCTGTTTCGGGCATCCACAATGACCTGTTTGATATAGAGGTACAGTTTGAAGGGGGTTATTGGAACATTGGAAGAAGCAGGAATCAATGTGGATGGGTTATTTATAAATGCAGATGCAGGATTTGGTTGCCAAAAACTTAGGGATAAATGCGGGGCTAAAGGAATCATGGCCAATTTGGCAGAAAACAAACGGAACGGAAATAGCGAAAACGATTATTATTTTGACGGGAGATTATATAAAGAACGATATAGTGTGGAGCGCACCAATACTTGGATGGACAGCTTTCGCTCTTTGTTGAACAGGTTCGACACAACTATAGCCAGTTGGAAAGGCTTTAACTTTTTAGCCCTTATAGTAATTGCCCTGAAAAAATTCTATCCCAATAAAAACTTTAAATAAGTTCATTAAAAAAATACTACCAATCTATAACATCCCTTACATTTTATAACGATAAATAGAGTTTACTTTCATATTGAATTAAAAATTAATCCCCTTTATTTTCTTATAATCTAAAATGGCTTTACTATCCGACAACAAGGACACATAGTAGCACACACTAGATAAACGTTCATACAAACTGGATTGACTCACATCGATTGATTTAGGCAATACTTTTAAAATAAGCTTGTCATAATTTGAAGCCCTATTGTGAAAGCAATTATTAATGGCATTGGTATAGGTTTTTAATAAGGTATTTATAACACCGTATCCCGCAATTTCTTTATCCACCACCTCAGCAGATTGATAAATATTTTCAACACTAATTTTTATAATGTCTTTAATCTGTGCTTCATATTTGCTTTTATCGAGTAACGACGAATCAAAATCACCACTTAAAATAGCCTCTTCATACGTCATAAAAAGATTTACAGCCTCATCAATTAACGTCCCGATGGCTAGCGCTCTTAAATAACTTACGCGGTCTTCTTTACTTTTTAGAGCGTAATAATTTTCAGTTTTAATTCGATCTCGCACAAGATTGATTAAGTATTCTAATGCAAATTCTTCTTGAATAAGCCCTAAATTTATACCATCTTCAAAATCAATAATGGTATAGCAAATATCATCTGCAGCCTCTACCAAATAAGCCAAAGGGTGTCTTGAATAACTGATATCTGTTTTGCTGCGATTCACTAAACCCAACTCCATGGCCACATCTTGAAATGCCTCTTTATCACTTTGGAAAAAACCGTATTTCTTATCTGCTATATGAGTTGTGGGCTTTTTAGGAAGCGACTCTTTGGGGTATTTTGTAAAAGCACCCAGTGTGGCGTAGCTTAAACGAAGACCGCCTCTTCTACCCGCCCTACTTTCGGTTAAAATTTTAAAGCCATTTGCATTGCCTTCAAAATCACACAAATCTTGAAACTCTTTGTCGCTTAGTTCGCTTTTGTATTTAACGCCTTCACCTGTTTTAAAAAATTCACCTATGGCCTTTTCACCGGAATGTCCAAAAGGCGGATTGCCGATATCATGCGCTAAGGCAGCCGCAGCTACAATGGCACCAAAATCATTTGGCTGATAGCCATGAATATTTTGTAAGTGCGGATGTTTTTCTAACAATTTTTTACCTACGCGCCTTCCTAGTGAACGCGCAACCACGCTGACCTCCAAACTATGTGTGAGCCTGGTGTGTACAAAGTCTGTTTCAGATAAGGGAATCACTTGCGTTTTGTCTTGCAAGCTTCTAAATTCGGAAGAAAAGATAACGCGATCATAGTCCACTTCAAAACCCAATCTGGTTTCATCTTGTTCTTTTCTTAACCTTTTATTAGTATCGCCAAAGCGCTTTAAGGATAGTAGTTGTTCCCAGTTCATCATATAAATTTAAGCGACGACAAGATACTTAAATTCGTTAAAAGACCTGTGGTTAAAACAGCTTCTTCGAATTAATTTTTTTGATAACATTAAGGTAACCTTTTAATCACGGTTGTTTAATATTTAGGTAACCTTCTGGTTATAATTAAGATTTTTATTTGCATAAGCATTAATTATGATTATTTGAATGAAACAAATTCTATTCATATTGGCCGTTTTAGCATCAGCATTTTCTTTTGCTCAGCAGCAGCATTCAATTAATGGTAGGCTACTGGATCTTGAATCTGATAATTCCGTATTAGTTTATGCCAAAGTAGTAATTGAAGAAACGGGAGATGAAACCCTATCTGATGACAAGGGATTCTTCCAATTCGAAAATTTAAAAGCGGGCACCTACAACTTAATCTGTAGCTTTGTTGGTTACGAGTCTAAAACATTGCAAGTCACATTAGCTTCTAATAAAACAGCACATATTGAACAGTTTTTAGGAGCAAGCACGCTCTCATTAGATGACCTCATGTTAACCATGGCAAGTGCAGATAAATCAGAAAATCCGGTTAGTTCAAATAACTAGCATCATAAAATTATAGATAAAAAATCGCCGTTCCCTTAAATTAAGGGAACGGCGATTTTTTATGCAACAACCATTCCTAGATACTGAATAATTAAGCGAATGCTTTTTCATTTTCATTACTACAGCGCTAAAAAGATTCCTTTTCAATGGTGCTCCAATGTTAATTAATTGTAATCACCTCACATTTCAAGCAACGTTAAGGTAACCTTTAGCTAACGCTTTTATTACGGTTCGTTAATCTTAACATAACACCTTATTTCCAAAGTGATGGTTTCTTTGCCATAGGAAATTATGAGAAAATCGATGAAGAAATTTATACTATTATTTATACTGTTAGCAACTACTGTTACTTACGCTCAGAACAGGGATTCTATAATAGGACAGTTAACAGATAAAGAATATAACAACGAACCATTAGCCTTTGCGAACGTATTGGTAAAAGGGACGACTACAGGAACAACATCTGATATTGATGGTTTTTATAGATTTGATAATCTAGAACCCGGAAATGTGATTCTGAGTTTTAGTTTTGTGGGCTATGAAACACAGGAAATACCTGTTCAAGTTATAGCAGGAAAAGAAACAGAGCTTAATGTTATTATGAATGCCAGTGCTGCCTCATTGGATGAAGTCGTCATTACAACAACCACCAAAAGAGAAAGTGAAACAGCTTTATTACTAGAACAGAAAAAAGCAGTTGAGATCAAACAAAGTATAGGTGCCGAAGAATTATCTAGAAAAGGCATTAGTGATGCCGCAGGCGCTGTTGCAAAAATTTCGGGGGTTTCAAAACAGGAAGGATCAAGCAACGTCTATGTTCGAGGTTTGGGCGATCGGTATCTAAATACAACCATGAATGGTTTATCCTTACCTTCAAACGATGTCAATAAGAAAAATATTGATTTGGATTTATTTGCCTCTGATGTTATTGAGAATGTCTCCATTAGTAAAGCATATGCATCTAGATTTTATGGTGATTTTGCTGCGGGCAATGTCGATATTTCTTCTAAGGATTATAATGGTAATGGTTTTCTTGATGTTTCTGTTGGCTCTGAGATTAACACCAACGCCATTGGCAAAGATTTTGTTAGAAGCGAAGGCACAGGATACTTCGGCTTCTATAATAGATATGCCCATAATCCTTTCGCGGTAATATTGTCTCATGGGTTTGACCCTGTTGATGTAGGCACGCCTATAAACACAAGTTTTGGTGGTGCTTTTGGGAAATCTTTTCATTTCGAAAATGGGTCCAAATTAAGTTTTTATGCTACGGGAGCTTTCGGAAATGATTTTCAATACAGAAAAGGGTCAAATGTAGATTATACCAATGTTGAGAAAAAAGCTTTTGAAGAAGCTGAAGAGTTTGAATATGGCACGACCACAACTGCTATGGCGTCCATCAATTATAAAATAGATAACTCCAATACTATTAAATTCAATTCTTTATTCGTGAATAGTTCTTCCGATAAAATTGGATATTTCGGTATAGATGGCAAAGGAAGAAATAGAGATGCTATTTTAAATACGGATGAAGGTTTTTATCAGCAAAACATTCAATTCAACCAGAATCTTATTTATGTCAACCAACTTATGGGCACCCATAAATTTGAAAAACTAGAAGTTGAATGGGGCGTTGGTCACAACTTTGTGAATGCACATGAACCTGACAGAAAGCGATTAAGTTTTGAAAATTACCAATTTGCATTGGATAATGACCCTAACACCAATCCTGTATTTTATAGTAATGTCGATTTTGATAACCAACGTTACTTTCAGAATATACAAGATGAAGAGTTAAATGGCCGCTTAAACTTAGCTTACCACCCTTCAGAAACCATAAAGGTGAATGTAGGCTACAATGGCCGTAATAAAGAACGTAGATTTGACAATATTAGATACGGTTATGACATTGTTGATAATAGCGGCGTTACTAATGTGAACACGCTTGATAATATCTTCACTTTAGAAAACCTAAACCTTACTAGCAATGAAGGTGTTTATGAAATAAAAGTCATTAAACCTACACCAACCTTAAGCAACACGAACAGACCCGGTGTACCAGAAAACACATATAATGGCACATTAGATATATATGCTGGCTATCTAAATGCTGAAATTACAGTGGCCGATAAATGGCTTTTTGTACCAGGACTTAGAGTAGAGTCTTTTGACCAATATATTGAGTACGACGTCATTAATTTAGGGGTTAATGGTAAAAACAATGTAAGTGCATCAGCCGTGGTTTACTTACCTAGTTTAAGTGTTAAATATGCTTTGAATGATGATCAAAATCTGCGTTTTTCAGCCAGTAAAACAATCTCTCTACCAGAATTTAAAGAAGTGGCACCTTTTGTTTACGAAAGCGTGTCGCAACGTATTGGCGGGAATCCAGATTTATTAGGGCAGAAACAAGGCTTTAACTATACCAATGTAAAAGATGTGTCCTATTCTAAAATTCTAAATCTCGATTTAAAATATGAATGGTTTGTAACCAAATCTGAAATCATTTCCTTAGGAGCATTCTACAAACAGATTGAAGACCCTGTTAACCAAGTAGTCGCTTTTGATGCCACAGGAACACAACGGTTTTTCAGAACAGGAGAAAAGGCACAGATTCTTGGTGTAGAAGCAGAAATACGTAAAAATATCATTACGAATGAAAATAATGATGCAGAACTTTCAGTTGGACTGAACGCTACATACATGCATACAGAGCAAGATTTGTATTCAGATATCGTAGGGAGCAATTTTAATGTGAGTTTTGTAGAAGATAAGCAAGAACTGCAAGGCGCTTCTCCTTTTATAATGAATGCAGATATTAACTATTCGCCAAAATCATTTCAAAATTATGAGCCAATTGCCACATTAGCATTCTCTTATTTTTCCGATAGAATTGATGCTTTAGGTTCGGGTCAATTAGGCAACGTAATTGAAAAGGGTATTCCAACATTAGATTTTATTCTTAAAAACAAAATAGGTGCGTATTTCGAAATTAATCTATCCGCAAAAAATATTTTAGATCCAACAATCAAATTTGTTAGGAACACCACAGAAGGTAAAATTGTTGTGACCTCTCCTAACGGAAAAGATGTTTCAAATTACAAAAAAGGAATGAATCTAGGATTACAACTAAAATACAGTTTTTAAAAACACTTTTAACCAATAAAATATAAACAAACATTAAACTTAGAAACGATGAAAAATAATTTATTATTAGGATTAGCAATTACAATATTGCTTTTTAACTCCTGCGCTTCAGATGATACTGCCGATATCTATATCACAGATAACAGCGTTATTAACAACAACGGTGGCGGTGGTAGTACTGATGAAGACATTCCAATTAGTGCAGCAGAATACGCTTCAGATTTAGTTCTAGATGCCAATAAAACCTACACCATAAGTGGCCCGGTAATTATGGCCGATGGTGCCAATTTAATTATTGGTGAAGGGGTTACCATTAAAGCGGTTACCACTGGAGCCGACGTATATATTGCTATCTCTCAAGGTGCTAGAATTATTGCCAATGGTACTGCTACCAACCCAATTGTGATGACTTCTGGATCTGCAAATCCATCAGCTGGTGACTGGGGCGGTTTAATAATTTTAGGAAAAGCCCCAATTAACTCAGTAACTGGTAGTGCAACCTCGACTTCTGAAATTGGTAGCTTGCCTTACGGCGGAACTGAAACCGCAGACAGCTCAGGAATTATTCGTTACGTACGCGTAGAGTATTCTGGAGGTGCTGCAGATGGATCTTCAGAAAATAACGGATTTTCATTTTACGGTGTAGGTGCAGGTACGACGGTAGACTATATTCAAGCTTATGAAGGTGCAGACGATGGGATCGAGTTTTTTGGTGGTAGCGTCGCGGTAAATCATGCTGTGGTAATTAATTGTCAAGATGATTCCATTGATTGGACTGAAGGCTTTTCAGGCTCGGTTACCAATGCCTATGTAAAACATGGTGCAGATCATGATAAAGGGTTTGAGTGTGATGGATATAATACAGATATTGGAAATTTATCCAGTCCTAAATTTTGGTCTAAACCTACGGTGAAAGATGTTACTATTATTGGTTTAGGTTCAGGAACTGGTAGCGAAGCTATTAGATTAAGAGCAGGCACTCAAGGATTGTTTGATAATATTTTAATTGAAGGTTTTGAAGAAGGCTTTGATCTTGATGGTGATGCTGGAGCAGGTAGCGATAACCCAACAGGAACCGGTGTTTTAAATGGAGATTTGGATGTCACCAACGTCACGTTTACCGATGTTACCACAAAATTTAAAAATGATACCGGAGAAACTTTTGTAGAAGTAGATTTTATTGCCGGAATTGGTCTTGGCACAGGGACAGACTATGCCACTTGGGGAGCAAGCTGGACCGTAGGAAACTAATAATCTATAACCTATTATAATCAAAAAAGCATCCTAAATTAGGATGCTTTTTATGAATTTTTATTTCTTTTATAGTGAAGCTACATGCTTTGTGTAATCAACTTCTTTTAAAGCTCCATCTATTAAATAAATCCACTTGCCGACTTTTTTTCCATTATCATAATTTGCAGAAACGATTTTTTCACCTTCTGTATTAAAGCTTAACCACGCACCCTGTAATTTACCATCTACCGTGTAAGACCCTGTTTGGCTTACAACACCATTGTCATGATAATAAACAACATCAATTAAGTTTGTGTCTTTATTAAGTTTTAAATCTCTCTTTTGTTGAGCAAAAGAGACCACAGTAATTAAAAAGGCAAAAAGTAAAAATAACTTCTTCATAATTATGGGGGTTTAACATTATACTATAAATATACAAATTACATAACATTAAAGCAACTATTACGTAACACTAAATTAACATTAAATTGATATTTGTCTGATTTTCAATATTTTGATATAAAAATATAACATGGCATTATTAATAAATAATTAATATTAAGATGACATTCAGATGACCTTAAATCTTGATATTTGCTTTGTCTTAAGACAAAACAATTAGTATTTCATATAATCTATTAGTTTTTGTCGACTACATTATCATGATTTCTAATGGGACTGCCTTAGGCCAAGGCAGTCTTTTTTTGTTTTAATATTTAACAATTAGGAAACATTCGGTTAACATTTCTGTTAGTTCTTTGCATCGACAAAAACTAATAATGAAAATGAGACTTAAACTTTCATTGGTACTTGCCCTGAGTACTTTACTTACTATTCATGCACAAGAAATCAGTGACACTTCATTTGGAAAAGGCTTGATTAATTTTGTAGCCAAAGACAGTTCATTCAGTATAAAATTTGCACCCCGTTTTCAAGTACGCTCTATTTCATCTTGGGATCATAATGACAGTTCATATGAAAGTCCTGAACACAACTTTATTGTAAGACGGGCACGCTTAAAATTTGACGGCTTTGCATACAGTCCTAAATTGAGATACAAATTAGAATTAGGCTTATCCAATAGGGATATTTCTGGTGCCAACCAATTTAACCGTAATGCGCCAAGGTATATCTTGGATGCGGTTATTATGTGGAATTTCGCCAAGAATTTTGAACTGTGGGCAGGTCAGACAAAATTACCAGGTAATGTGGAGCGTGTCGTATCTTCTGCAAACCTGCAATTAATAGATCGCTCCCTATTAAATAGTGGCTTTAATATTGATCGTGACCTTGGTATACAGTTACGTCATAAAACAAAAATAAGTGGTAACTTTTTAATGCGAGAAAAAATTGCCATTTCTCAAGGTGAGGGCCGCAATGTTACCGAAGGTAATGAAGGTGGTTTACAATATACAGCCCGTTTGGAATTTCTACCTTTTGGAACATTCCAATCAAAAGGGGATTATAGTCAATCGGATTTAAAAAGAGAAGCGACCCCAAAGTTAATGTTAGGATTTACTTATGATTTGAATGAAGATGCTGTTAAAGAACGTAGTGTTTTAGGCGATTATATGTTTAAAAGTGATGGTTCACTATACCAAACTGATATTACCACCATATTCGCAGACGCCATGTTTAAGTACAATGGGTTTTCTTTTATGGGCGAATACGCGAAACGAACTGCAGACAACCCAATAGCTACAGATGTTGATGGTGTTACCCCTACTGATGATATTGTTTTAATAGGAAGCGCCTTAAACCTACAGGCTGGATATTTATTTCCAAGTAATTATGAAATTGCAGGCCGTTTTACTACCGTAGACTATGAAACAGTTACGAATACATTGCCTTCAAAACAATATACCTTAGGTGCTTCAAAATACATCGTCGGGCATAAACTGAAAGTACAAAGCGACCTGAGTTATACAACATTAGATGGTAATGAAGACAATATCACATTTAGACTTGGTTTTGATATTCATTTTTAATTTAAAAAATAACAATTCGGTAACACGTTAATTATAAAAACTCATGATATTTGCAAACATTTTACAATTAAACCCTATGGATAATATTTACTTATTTATGTTGATTGCCATTACAATTCTAGCAGTTGTAGATATTGTAGTTGGCGTTAGCAATGATGCTATTAATTTTTTGAACTCTGCGATTGGTTCTAAGGTGATTTCTTTAAGAACCATTATGATTGTTGCGAGTATAGGAATATTCATAGGAGCAGTGTTTTCAAGCGGAATGATGGAAGTGGCTAGAAAAGGAATATTTATGCCTGCTCAATTTGAGTTTTCTGAAATTATGCTCATTTTCATGGCTGTAATGATAACAGACATCTTATTATTAGATTTTTTCAACACACTTGGCCTTCCAACATCTACTACGGTTTCTATAGTATTCAACTTATTGGGTGCAGCTGTAGTCATGTCTTTAATCAAAATAAGCGCCTCAGAGACTGAAACATTTGCCGAATTAGGAAACTACATAAATACAGAAACAGCACTAACCATTATCAGTGGCATATTGCTATCTGTCTTAATTGCGTTTACCGTTGGTGCATTTGTACAATGGGTATCACGTCTTCTTTTTACATTCAACTACGAAAAACGTATTAAGAGCTTTGGAACAATTTTTGGAGGTGTTGCCTTAACAGCTATTACCTATTTTATTTTCTTAAAGGGATTAAAAGGAACACCTTACTATAATGAACTTAAAGGTTTATTAGAAGGTAACGAAATCTTTATTATACTTGGAAGTTTTGTTTTCTGGACATTGTTCTCTTATTTATTCGAGTTAATCACTAAGAAATCAGTATTACTTTTTGTTATCGGGGTTGGAACTTTTGGATTAGCATTAGCTTTCTCTGGAAACGACTTAGTTAACTTTATAGGTGTACCTATGGCTGCGTATCATTCATATGAAGCGTATATTGCTGGAGGCATGGATGCTACAATGTCTATGGCCGTATTACAAAAAAAAGTCCCCGCAGAACCATTATTATTATTCATCGCTGGAGGTATCATGGTTTTAACTTTATGGTTTTCAAAAAAAGCTAAATCTGTTGCAGAAACAGAGATTAGTTTATCTAGACAAGGTGAAACACATGAAAAATTTGAGCCAAACAGACTCTCTAGAAGTGTTGTTAAAGGGACAACTCAACTTTCCAGTTACTTTAGCGTAATAATACCTCAATCTGTGCAAGACAGTATTAGCAAAAGTTTTAACAAGCCAGAAATCTTATTGTCAAAAGACCAAAGTATTGATGCACCTGCATTCGACATGATTCGAGCCTCGGTTAACCTAATGGTCGCTGGCGTATTAATAGCCATTGCTACATCAATGAAATTACCTTTATCTACTACTTATGTTACTTTCATGGTGGCCATGGGAACATCTTTAGCAGATCGAGCTTGGGGAAGAGAAAGTGCTGTGTATCGCGTAGCCGGAGTATTAAACGTTATTGGAGGGTGGTTTGGAACCGCTATTGGAGCCTTTGTAGCATCTGGGATTGTGGTGTTTTTGATTAACTGGAATCCAAAAGTTATGACGCCAATATTGTTGCTTTTAACCGTTATATTATTATACAGAAATTACAAATCCCATAAGAATAAATCGAACAAAACTTTAGAAGAAGATAGCTTAATTAAAGCCGAAAGCAGTTCTGTACAAGGTGTTATTCATGAAAGCGCCGCCAATATTGCCAACGTTGTTAAACGTGGAAACAAAATTTACACGAACGCCATTAATGGTCTCGCTAAACAAGATTTAGACCTACTTAAGAAAAATAAAAAACAAATTATCAAACTCTCACAAGAAGTTGAAGGTTTGCGTGATAATATATTCTATTTTATTAAAAATTTAGATGAATCTAGTGTTGGTGCAAGTAATTTCTATATTAATATTTTAGGATATTTACAGGATATGACACAGTCTTTAGAGTACATTTCTAAGGTGAGCCATAAGCATGTAAACAATAATCATAAGAAATTAAAATTTAGTCAAATTAAAGAATTAAAAGAAATTGATGAGTCTCTTGATAAATTGTTTAACGATACTAAAGATGCTTTTAGTTCACGCTCCTTTGAACAAATAGGAAATATTTTAAATAGTAAAGAAGAAGTTTTTAAAATTCTTTCTGAAAAAATTCAAAAGCAAGTTGAACGGACACGCTCGGAAGAATCTAGTCCAAAAAATACCACTTTGTATTTTGGAATACTATTAGAAACTAAAGACTTATTGAAAGGCACAATGAATCTTCTTGAAGAATATCATGATGCTCATGATGCCAACGTACCAATAGCAACCATACCTGTTGTAGATGCGGTTGTTGAAAAGGATAATATTCTATAAAAGAAACCTAAATAAATAGACTAAAAACACCTCTTTCAAGGTGTTTTTTTGTTCGTGCTATATTTTATATACTCTATTATTTTATTTTTTCGAAAAACTTTTACAAACAACTATTTTATAAAGACTTTTTCTAAGATGTGTGGACATTATTGAAACCGTTTAACTTCGGATATCAGAATTGCAAAAAAATAAACTGTAAACATCTTTTTAATGATTTGTTACGTAAATGTTTTAAACCTAAAGACAAACATTATTATGAAGAAAATTTCAGTTTTAATAGTACTAGTTGTAATTACCCTGTCATGCGTTTCAAAGAAAAAATACATTGCTTTGGAGCAAGAGAACGGAGAGATTAGAAGCGAATTACAAAAAACAAGAGTTGAAAAAGAAGATTTAGAAGCTAAATTTGACAAAATTCAAGCTCGTGTTGAAGCATACAACAGTAAGATTATGTCTCTTAAACAAGAGAACGACTCTAAATTAGAAGTGGTTGAAAACGTCGCTGTTATGTCTAATGACACAAAAGAAAAGATGAGAGAAACTTTAAAAAATGTTGATGCAGCAAAATTAAGCGAGGCAAAAACATTAAAAGACTCTATGAATCTTGCGGTGGCTTACAATCTTGAAAAAACGATAAGCGAAAGTAACATGAATGAAGATGATGACTTTGCTGTTAATATTAATGAAACTGTCGTGATGATATCTATTGCGGACAATATGCTTTTTAATAGCGGAAGCTACAGATTAAGCTCTAAAGCTGATAATGTATTACAAAAATTAGCTGATGTCATTAACTCTGAACCAAGTTTAGATGTTATGGTTGAAGGTCACACCGATTCAAGAACCATAAATACAGTTAATATGTCTGATAACTGGGATTTGAGTGTTTTGAGAGCGACATCTGTGGTGCGTAAACTACAGGAAAAATATAATGTAGCACCAGAAAAAATGATTGCTGCGGGTAGAAGTAGCTACCAGCCGCTTGCAGAAAACGACTCTAGGGAAAATATGGCAAAAAACAGAAGAACACGTATTATCATTCTTCCAAATATTGACAAATTCTTCGCTTTAATGGCTAATGACTAATGACTAATGACTAATATTTAAAAAGTCATATAATAAATTAAAAAAGCACCTCATCCGAGGTGCTTTTTTATTGATTACCGTTTTCATCCAATAAAGAATCCATTCTACCATAAAGTAATTCGGCAACATCAATAAGTTTCTTAATCATATCGTTTACGTTGGTATAATCATTAAACAATGATGAAGCCATTTCTGCGGTAATTAAATTTTTTCTGATTAATTTATCTATCGATTTATTGCTATGTCTCGCATTCGCTTTTGCTTCCTTCTTTAATTGGTTTAATTGTAAAGCATATTTTTCGGTATCATTCTCAGTTCTAAACAAATATATAATTCTTAAAACCTTTGTTATTTTTTTTCTATAGCTATCATATTCATCCTGTAAATGTTCATTTTCCAAATGTAAAACATGGGATATGTTTTTATTCAATTCTCTAGAGTCCTTAATAATTTCCACCATTTTTCTGTTGGCAATTTTTATATCTGTTATGGCTTTTATTTGTTTACTATTCAGTCTTAATGTGCTTTGAGCTATGGAAGCATATCTTATTATTTCTCCATAAATTGTTTTCACCTTTTTATAATATAGCCCTTCAATATCGGTTTCAAAATCTGTTTTAGATTTCTCAATGACATGCTTAAGCTTCTCACCAGATTTTATGTCTTCTCTATGAATGTTTAAGGAATGAGCTACAATTTCGAATACACTTTTCTTAAATAAATATTTAGATTCTTTAAATAACGCTGAAATCGCAGAAGCTGGAAACTCTAATACGGCTTGATTTAAATATTTAGGTTCATCGATATCTTTATATATTTTTTCCTTAAAGAAACGGAGTAAAAAGCGTTCTAATTTTTTAATAAAAGGAAGCATTAAAATAACTCCTAATACATTAAATATAGTATGAAACAGTGCCAGTTTCAATGTGTAATTATCAGTCGCTATTTGAAATACTTCTGATAAAATATTAACTAATCGCGCCAACGGAAATATTAAGAACATAGCCACCATACCCGTTATAATATTAAAGATAAAATGCGCAGTAGCCAGTCTTTTACCGGCACTATTGGAGCCTAAAGCCCCTAAAACGGCCGTAATGGTGGTGCCAATGTTTGCCCCAATTGCCAATGCCAGTGCATTTTCATATTCAATTTGGCCTGCGGCTAATGCGGTTAAAATCAATGCTAGGGTGGCACTACTGGATTGTAAAATTGTGGTAATGATTATTCCAACCCCTGTATAAATAACAACGCCCAAAAACCCTGAAACGGCATATTGGGACAAATCAATGTATTCTTTAAAAACATCAAAACCTTCCTTCATATAATGAATACCGAGAAAGAAAAACCCCAATCCAGCTAAAACATTTCCCATGCCTTTAAGCGACATCCTTTTTTGAAAGGAAAAAATAATTCCAAAAACAAGCATGGGCATTGCCAAAACAGAGATTTTTATTTTAAGACCAAACCCTGCAACTAGCCAAGCCGTAGCAGTGGTGCCTATATTTGCTCCGAAGATTAAGCCCAACCCGCCTTGTAAGGAAATCAATCCAGCACTTATAAACGATATTGTAATAACTGAAACTAGCGAACTCGACTGTATGAATGCTGTTGTAACTGCTCCTGCTGTAATGCTTTTATAAAGCTTATTTGTCGCGTTTTTTAAAATGTTTTCTAAAGGACCTTTAGTAAAAACCCTAAATCCTTCTTCTAGCATAATCATGCCAAAGAGTAGAATAGCAACCCCAGCAGAAATTGTTTTAAAATTTGGATTTAGATAAAGTAAAATCCCTAAAACAATTAAAAATCCGTAGAAAAAAGACTTTTTAACCATAAAAGATGAATTAAATAGATTATGAAGATAAAAAAACTATAGGGTGTTTAAAAACTAAATAAAATAATCCGAATGTTTTTAAATAAAAAAAGCACCTCTTTCGAGGTGCTTTTCATGATATAACACTTAAATATTAAGAACCACACATTAAACAGTCGTCCCCTTCTGCTTCTTTAGCTTGAGCTATAAGTGCTTTCATTTCTTCAGCACTCATGGGCTCTATTTCTGGAGCTTGCTGTTGTGCAAACTTAGCCGCATTTTTGGCCGCCATTTGTTGTTTCTGTTCTTGTGGCCCGACTTGATTCACAACCGCTACCACTTCGACAGATGGCTCCTCTTTTTTGGTGGTTTGCAAGGTGAATTTAATGGCATCAACGGCACTCTTGGTACGCAAGTAGTACATACCTGTTTTTAAGCCACTTTTCCAAGCGTAGAAATGCATCGAGGTTAATTTTGCCATCGTAGCACCCTCTAAAAACAGATTTAGCGATTGTGACTGATCTATAAAATATCCTCGCTGACGTGACATATCTATAATATCTTTCATACTCAGCTCCCATACGGTTTTATAAAGCTCTTTAATGTCTTGGGGAATGGTATCGATACCTTGTACAGAACCATTGGCTCTCATAATATCTTGCTTTAAACTATCGTTCCATAAGCCGAGTTCTACTAAGTCTTCTAATAAATGCTTGTTCACGACAATAAACTCGCCAGATAATACACGACGGGTGTAAATGTTAGAGGTGTATGGTTCAAAACACTCATTATTCCCTAATATTTGCGAGGTTGAAGCCGTAGGCATCGGTGCTACCAACAATGAGTTACGCACCCCGTGTTTAAGGACTTGCTTACGCAATTTCCCCCAATCCCAATTTCCACTTAAATCTTCATCTTTTAAACCCCAAAGATTATGCTGGAATTTCCCTTCACTTATTGGAGAACCTTGATAAGTTTGGTAAGGTCCGTCGGCTTTAGCTTCCTCCATACTAGCTGTTACAGCTGCATAATAAAGTGTTTCAAAAATATCTTGATTGAGTTTCTTAGCTTGATCACTTGTAAATGGCAGTCGCAATTGAATAAAAGCATCTGCTAAGCCCTGCACTCCTAAGCCAATAGGTCTATGGCGCATGTTCGAGTTCTCTGCTTCTATTACCGGATAGTAATTTCTATCAATAACACGGTTTAAGTTTTTTGTAACGCGCTTGGTAATGCGAAACAATTCCTTGTGATCAAACTCCCCGTTTTTAATAAACATGGGTAAGGCGATGGACGCTAAATTACAAACCGCCACCTCATCTGGAGAGGTGTATTCTAAAATCTCTGTACATAGATTAGAAGAACGGATGGTGCCTAAATTTTGTTGGTTAGATTTGCGATTGGCCGCATCTTTATACAACATATAAGGCGTACCCGTTTCAATTTGAGATTCTATTATTTTCTCCCAAAGCTCACGTGCTTGAATGGTTTTACGGCCCTTCCCTTCAGCTTCATATCTCAAATATAATTCTTCAAAGGCTTCGCTATGGACTTCATCCATTCCTGGACATTCGTTAGGACACATTAAAGTCCATTCTCCATTTTCTTCAACACGTCTCATAAATAAATCTGAAATCCACATCGCATAAAATAAATCGCGTGCGCGCATTTCTTCTTTACCGTGGTTTTTCTTTAGGTCTAAGAAATCAAAAATATCGGCATGCCAGGTTTCAATATAAATCGCAAAGCTTCCTTTTCGCTTTCCGCCACCTTGATCTACGTAACGAGCGGTATCATTGAAAACCTGAAGCATGGGCACAATCCCATTCGACGTCCCGTTAGTTCCCGAAATATAACTTCCCGTGGCGCGTATGTTGTGAATAGCCAACCCAATACCTCCTGCAGACTGGGATATTTTTGCTGTTTGCTTAAGGGTATCATAAATACCTTCAATACTGTCATCTTTCATGGTTAAGAGAAAACAGGACGACATTTGCGGCTTTGGTGTACCAGAATTAAATAGTGTTGGTGTGGCGTGCGTAAAATATTTTTTGGACATTAATTCGTAAGTCTCAATAGCAGCATCTAAGTCATTTAAATGAATTCCTATTGAAACACGCATTAACATATGTTGCGGGCGTTCAGCAATTTCGCCGTTTAACTTTAAAAGGTAAGACCGTTCTAAAGTTTTAAAACCGAAATAGTCATACCCAAAATCACGGTTATAGATAATGGTTGAGTCTAAACGTTCTTTATTGGCCATAATGACCTCATAGACATCATCCGCTAAAAGTGGTGCATCCTTTCCTGTTCTTGGGTTCACATATTTATGCAAACCCTCCATCACGTCACTGAACGTTTTTTTGGTGTTTTTATGCAGATTAGAAACGGAAATACGAGCCGCTAAACGTGCATAATCAGGATGTGCAGTCGTCATAGTTGCAGCAATTTCTGCTGCAAGATTATCAAGTTCACTAGTGGTTACGCCATCATAAAGACCTTCTATAACACGCATGGCCACTTTTAATGGATCCACCAATTCGTTAAGTCCGTAACACAATTTACGAACCCTTGCGGTGATCTTGTCAAACATGATTTGTTCTTTCCTACCGTCTCTTTTTACTACATACATACTGATAATTGTTTTTTTTATTTTCTGACACACCTTCAGAAAAATGGGTTAATAGCTGTTCTAAAATTCTGAACTGGTGCCACCTAGCTCAAGCTTAGTTATAATTGGTTAATAATTAATAAAAGCATTAAATTATTCCCGATTACTGAGGGAAACCTATGTGAATCGGGGTATCAAAAGTTTCCTTTTGATGGATTGATTTTATTTAAAAATCGGCATCAAACTTGAATTTGTCCTTTTCTTCTTCTTTGTTAAGCACGCCTGCTTTTTGATATTCAGATACGCGTTTTTCGAAGAAATTGGTTTTTCCTTGTAACGAAATCATGTCCATAAAATCGAAAGGATTCGTTGAGTTGTAAACTTTATCACAACCAAATTCACCTAATAATCTATCCGTTACAAACTCTAAATATTGTGTCATTAATTTAGCATTCATTCCAATCAAACTTGCTGGAAGTGATTCTGTAATAAATGACCGTTCAATATCTAAGGCATTGGTTAAAATCTGAGTGATTCTTTCTTTTGGCACTTTATTTACAATATGATTTTCATGTAAATGCACAGCAAAATCGCAATGCAAGCCTTCGTCTCTTGAAATAAGTTCGTTAGAGAAGGTTAAACCAGGTAATAATCCTCGTTTTTTAAGCCAAAATATAGAGCAAAAACTACCTGAAAAGAAGATGCCTTCAACTGCTGCAAATGCAATTAAACGTTCTGCAAAACTTGGTGAATCTATCCATTTAAGTGCCCAATCTGCTTTTTCCTTAATAGCTGGAAATACTTCAATAGCATTAAACAAGGCGTCTTTTTCTTTATCGTCCTTTACGTAAGTATCAATTAATAATGAATACACTTCAGAATGAATGTTTTCCATCATAATTTGAAACCCATAAAAGAACTTAGCCTCTGAGTATTGTACTTCAGATACAAAATTTTCAGCTAAATTTTCATTTACGATACCATCACTAGCCGCAAAAAATGCCAAAACGTGTTTAATAAAATAACGTTCGTCGTCATTTAATTTATTGTTCCAATCGTTAAGATCTTGATGTAAATCAATTTCTTCAGCAGTCCAAATACTAGCCTCTTGCTTTTTATACCATTCCCAAATATCATGATGTTGTATTGGAAAAATAACAAAACGATCTTTGTTTTCTTGTAAAATGGGTTCAATAGCCTGTGACATGGTGACTTGGAGTTTTAAATGAATATTAGACGAAAAATTCTTTCGATTTGGGTTAACAAAGATTCAAAAAAGCACTTGAAAAAGAAAGGCATAGTTATAAACATTGTCAACAAGTTTTTAACAAATCTTAACATTTTCAAAGTTTTCCTCTTGAATTTGATGAATTCTTAAATAATTGATAATCAGTAAATTGTAATAACAAAAATCGTGGCAGACACTATAAAATAAGGATTTTCATTTTTAGTGAAAACAAAAAAATGTGCTCATATGAAACGAGCATGCTAAAAACTTTATCACCCAATGGAATGATTAATAGCGAACAGCATGTGTCCTATAAAAAACAGTACATATAAACACATGAAATTGTAAAAAATAAGCGGTTTTAAGAATTTGCCACCTTTTCCAATTCCATGTACCAATCTTCACCAAACTTTCTAATTAAAGCCTCTTTTACGAATTTATAGATAGGAATTTGCAGTTCTTTGCCCAAAGCGCAAGCATCATCACAAATTTCCCATTGGTGGTAATTTACTGCAGAAAATTCGCTGTAATCTTTCACCCTAACGGGATATAAATGACAGGAGAGTGGTTTTTTCCAATCTATTTCGCCCTGGTTATAAGCTTCTTCAATACCACATAGCGCTATCTGTTTTTCATCGAAAATAACATAAGCACAATCGGCACCATTTATTAGTGGCGTTTCTAACTCGCCATCATCAGACGTGGTGTAGGCGCCTTGAGCTTCAATAGCAGCTATACCTGCTTTTCGTAAAAAGGGTTTCACCTTGGAGTAAATAGCCTCTAGAATCTTTGCTTCATCTTTTTCTAAGGGCGCCCCAGCGTCGCCATCAACGCAGCAAGCGCCTTTGCATGCCGATAGATTACACATGAAATCCTTTTTAATAATATCTTCGGATACAATCGTTTTTCCTATTTGAAACATAACACTGACATGGACTGATACATATCTTGCAAAAATAGACAAACTTTAGGGTTCTATAATGACGATAATATCTGATAATCATCTACTTTTGCCGAAAATTTAAACAACAAACGTATGCAATTGAATCTCAAGGAAATATTTACCGCTTTCATGGTACTATTCGCGGTTATTGATATTGTAGGTAACATTCCTATTATTATCGATTTAAGAAAAAAAGTGGGACATATTCAAAGTGGAAAAGCCTCAGTAATTGCAGGCGCTATTTTAATAGTTTTCTTGTTTTTAGGAAAGAGTATATTAAATCTTATTGGTATAGACGTGAATTCTTTTGCCGTGGCAGGTTCTTTTATATTGTTTTTTATTGCTTTAGAAATGATTTTAGGGATCACCTTATATAAGCAGGAAGAAAGCACAGCTATGACAGCCTCTGTGTTTCCTTTAGCATTTCCTCTTATAGCAGGTCCTGGTAGTTTAACGACCTTACTTTCGCTAAGAGCGGAATTTAGAACCGAAAACATTATAGTCGCCGTTATTTTGAATGTTGTTATTATTTTTATAGTTTTAAAAACATCGGGCAAAATTGAACGCTTTCTAGGAGCGAATGGTATTAACATTATTAGAAAAGTGTTTGGTGTGGTGCTACTTGCCATTGCTGTTAAGTTATTTGCGCATAACATTAAAGCCTTATTTGAAATTATTTAAATTTGTTTTATGAAAATTTTAACCACCTTATTAAGCCTTGTTGCCATTGGATTAATCATTTTCAATTTGACCCAAATTGATTATAACGCACCGTTTGAAGGCGCTAGTATTGTCGCCCTTATCACCATACTCGCGTCATTGTGTGTCGTCGTGATGATGCTTATTTTGAGAACATCCAAACGTATCGAGCAAAAAGTAAAAGAGCAGCGCTAATGTATGATGCCTTAATTATAGGCGGTGGTGCCGCAGGCTTATCGTGCGCTTTGGTATTGGGTTCTGCTAAGCATAAACCTTTTGCCGCCACGAAGCGTATTGGCATCATCACGCATCAAAAAACATCCCATTTACAAAATGCATTATTTAATAATGTGCTTGGGTTAGATCCTGGAACTACGGGTGTTTCTATTTTAGAGAGCGGCAAAAAGCAATTGTCCGACTTATACCCTCACGTTGCTCAAATAGAAAAAGAAAAGGTTTTAGAAATTTCCAAAGCCAATTTTGACTTTAATATTAGAACGAACAAAAGCAGTTATCAATCTAAAATTGTAGTGATTGCGGTTGGCTACACCAATTTAATAACTATTAGCGGATTAGAAGAGTATATTGAAGACCACCCAAGAGCAGCCATTGAAAAAAAACGGATTTGGTTGAAAAACACCGATCACCTCATTGAACCCAATCTTTATGTGGCTGGCACTTTAGCAGGATGGCGCAGTCAGTTTGCTATGGCTTCTGGGAGTGGTACGCATGTAGCAACTGATATTCTAACGCTGTGGAATAGTGGGAAGGATGTTAAGGTGCATGATAAGTTTATATAGAAGTGATTTAAACTTTTTAAAGCCATCAAAAAAGGGTTGCCGATATTTGCGTTACCATACGTAAAATATCAAAAAGCAACCCATTATGTACACAGTACTTGACAAAGATACGATAGAAATGGAAATTATTCCACACATACCATTGCCAAAACGGGGATTTCCCCCAACAGTCCCTTTGGTTGAGATTGTCAATGCCATTCTCTACAAACTCAAGACAGGCGTGCAATGGCACCAATTGCCCACGCAGGTATTTTTTAAGAAAAAGCCATTATGTTGGGAATCCGTCTATTACCATTACCGAAAATGGAGCGTCAACGGAGTTTGGAAGACCTGTTGGATAGGCATACTGGACAAGCACAGATCAGAGCTGGACCTTTCCAGTGTGGATCTGGACGGAAGCCATACGCCGGCGATTAGAGGAGGGGAACAAGCGGAATATCAAGGAAGAAAGAAGCGAAAAACCACTAATGCGCTCTATTTGAGCGATAGGCAAGGGTTGCCCATTGCAATGTCCGAGCCTTTAGCGGGCAACCATAATGACCTTTACGATATTGAGGTGCAATTTGAAGTGGTTACCGGAACACTGGAACAGGCCGGTATTTCCGTAGAAGGCCTGTTTCTCAATGCCGATGCGGGATTCGATTCAAAAGATTTTAGAAAATCCTGTGATGCCAAAGAAATCAATGCCAATATATGTTTTAACAAGCGTAACGGAAATGCAGATAGGGACGAATATTTTGACCAAGACCTATACGGCCAAAGGTATGCCATAGAACGGACAAATGCTTGGATGGACAGCTTTCGATCACTGCTCAATAGGTTTGATACGACGGTAGCTAGCTGGTTGGGATTTAACTATTTGTCATTCATTGTCATAGCTCTAAAAAAATTTAAAAAGAAAAAAATAGAAAAGTTTAAATGACTTCATAATGATTTTTTGAACATAAAGAACAGGCAAAAAAAACTTACCAAGAGCTACTTGCATATATTTAGGGTTTCCTCAGAAACTCAGAATTGAAAATTATTCAATTCTGCAAATTTAACCAAGTTGGTTATGAATATGATGTTGGCTATCCATGAGAATGAAGTATCACTTAGTTTTGCTTTGATATCATTAAGTCCATAGCCTTGCTTGGCTTGTCCGAACTTACCCTCTATATGGTTCCGCTCATTGAATTCATCGCGCCTTTTTTTCTTTTGGTAGGCTGTGAGCTCTGCTTTTTTCCCCTGTTTTGTGACCATCCAAATTAATAAGTTGTAACTATCTAACAATGAGTTATGTTACAATTTTCAAATGATTGTTATGGGTGCCTCGCCCGTTCAAATGTGTATATTTATGACATGTTTGTACGTCAGAAAAAGAATAAAAGTGGCTCGTTTAGTATTCAGATTCTTAAAAAAGAGGGGAGAAGAAATAAGATATTGCAAACTGTTGGAGTCGGACGGACATCCCAAGAGGTAGATTTGCTTAAACGGATTGCTAATTTTGAGATAGACAAGCTAAGCCAACAACCTTCATTATTCATTGAATCGGAAGATCTTACAATTGATGCATTTGTTTCCTCTTTATACAATGAAAATATCCAGTTGATAGGACCGGATTTGGTTTTCGGTTCGTTGTTCAACACTGTGGGCTATGAAAGTTCTCTTAGGGATACAGAGTATCTAAAAGCACTTGTCATCAGCCGCCTTGTCATGCCCGGTAGCAAGTTGCGTACTGTAGAGTACCTGCATCGACATGCAAAGGTTGATGTGGGAGTGCATGCAATTTATAGGTACATGGACAAGCTTACTGAACCTGTCATCAATATAATACAGGGCATCACATTTAACTACACCAAGAAAATATTGAACAATCAGATCGGTCTAGTATTCTACGACATGACCACATTGTACTTTGAAACAGACAAAGAAGATCAGTTAAGAAAGATAGGGTATTCCAAAGACGGTAAACACCAGCACCCTCAAATCATGATTGGTCTTTTGGTGAGTACGAACGGTTACCCGATTGCTTATCAAGTTTTTGAAGGTAATACAGCTGAGACTAAAACACTGGTACCTGCCATTGAACAGATATGTAAACGCTACGCGATAGCAAAACCCATAGTCGTTGCAGATGCTGCCTTACTTTCAAAAAAGAACATTGAGAAACTTGAAGAAGAAGGTTTTCGATATATTTTAGGCGGTCGGGTAAAAAGTGAAAAAGAAGATATCAGAAACTTGATATTAGAAGCGAACATCCCAGAAACCAAGCCTCACGATTTTATAACAAGTAAAGGACGCTTAGTAGTCTCATTCAGCACCAAACGGCAGCGAAAAGATGAGTTTAATAGGAAACGAGGTCTAACAAAACTGAAGAAGAAGGTAGCCACGGGAAAGCTAACAAAGGAAAGTATCAATAACCGGGGCTACAATAAGTATCTCAAACTAGAAGGGGACACAAAGGTTGAAATTGATTATGATAGATATAAAGCGGATAGTAAATGGGATGGGCTGAAAGGATACAACACCAACACGGACTTAGACCCTAAAGAAGTAATAAAGGCTTATGCTAATTTATGGACTGTGGAAAAAGCATTTAGAATATCGAAATCAGACCTACGGGCAAGACCAATATATCACAGAAAAAATGGTCGTATAAAGGCCCACATATGCATATGCTTCATGGCTTACACACTATACAAGGAACTTGAAAGAAGACTATGTCTAAATAAAACAGGCATCTCTATCGAAAAAGCAATTTTAGAAATCAACGATATACAACAATTAACCTATGCACTTCCACGGTCAAAGGAAGTCAAATCTAAACTGCTACAACTATCTGAAAGCAAAACTAAGATTCTTGAAATTATGAAATTTTGATCTTGGGTGCCTCAAGTCACAAAACAGGGGGATTCTGTACAAATGGGTACCAATGGCACATTCTTCTATTCAAATATTACTTATAAATTTTAGAAATATAACACATTGATTGTCAGTTATTTAAAATAAATTTCATCAATAAGTTAAAAAATAGTTAAACTTCAGCGAGTATATAATAAGGTTTGTGTGCTTATACCCTATATAAGTACCTAATACTTTATTAATAACTAACAACTCATTTATGAAAAACACAATTCTTTTATTTTTATTAATTTTTAGTGTCTCATTTACTTTTGCACAACAAAATGTAACAGGAAAGATTACCGACCAAAATGGTATAGGTATTCCTGGTGTAAATGTTATAGAAAAAGGCACAACTAATGGCACAACGACTGATTTTGATGGAAATTACACCATTACAGCAGACAGCAATGGCACTTTGGTATATAGTTATGTAGGCTATACTACCAAAGAAGAATCTGTAAACGGAAGAGCCCAAATTAATGTGACTTTATCTGACGGTGAGGCGCTAGATGAAGTTATTTTAGTAGGATCACGTACTGCTCCAAGAAGTAATGTAGATTCCCCACTTCCAGTTGATGTTGTTGGTGTTAAGGAATTAACATCTACAGGTCAAATTTCTTTCGACAAAGCTTTACAGTATAGAATACCATCATTTAACACGGTACAAACACCAGTAAATGATGCAACATCTTTATTAGATCCTTATGAAATTAGAAATATGGGACCGAGTAGAACTTTAATCCTTATTAATGGAAAACGTAAAAACTTAAGTGCTTTATTGTACACACAAACCTCTCCAGGTCGTGGTGAAACAGGTGCTGATATTTCTGCCATTCCAACGGATGCTATCAAGCGTGTAGAGATACTTCGTGATGGTGCTTCTGCACAATATGGCTCTGATGCCATTGCTGGGGTTATGAATATTGTTCTTAAAGACAATGCAAACCTTGGTTCAGCAACTCTTAGAACAGGTATGACTTCTGAAGGCGATGGTGAAATGTTTGGTTTAAGTGTGAACAATGGTTCTGTTATTGGAGATGATAATGGATTTATTAACTATACCATAGACTTTTCAAAAGTAAATCTAGCAAACAGACCAGGTACGGTTGATGCTGCTGGTGAAGCTGGAGATTTTGATGCTAATATAGCTGATGTTCAAGAATTCTTATCACGTAATCCGGATGCTAATAATATTAATGGTTCACCAGAAACAGCTTCTTCTAAGTTCTTAATAAATGGAGGATACGATTTAAGTGATAATACAGAAATGTACTTTAATGCGGCTTATGTTTATAAAAAAGTAAACAGTTTTGCGAACTATAGAACACCTTATTGGAGAACAGTAGATGCTTTTCCTTATTTAGCAGATTTCTTTCCTGGAGACAACCCTAATACCGCAGGCGGATATGATGGTTATGTGCCAACATTTGAAGGTTTATTAAACGATTATAACGGTACTGTTGGTATTAAAACAAAAATTAACGACTGGAATGTTGATTTAAGTTATACTACAGGTGGAAATACACAAACATATACGGTAAGTCAATCGCATAACAGAAATGAAGTGTTTTCCCCTTCTACCTGGATAGATTCTAATAATAACGGAACTGTAGATGATGGAGAAATTTCAGAAGGATCTCCATTATACCAAGCTAACAGTCAGCAATCATTCGATCCAGGAGGAACTAAATTTACTCACAATGTAGGTAACATTGATATCTCAAGAATACTTTCTGATAAAGTAAGTATTGGTTTTGGTGCTGAGTTCAGAAACGAAACCTTTGAAGTTATTGAAGGTGAATTAGCTTCTTATGACGGAGGTGGTGCCGATTCTTTTGCAGGTAACAGTCCAGAAAATTCAGGAAAATTTAACCGTTACAATATTGGTGGTTACTTTTCTTTAGATTTTGATGTAAGTGATGCTTTTTTAGTGAGCGGAACCATCAGAACTGAAAACTATTCAGATTTTGGTAACACGTTTGTATATAAATTAAGTTCTCGTTTAAAATTAAATGATAAACTGACTGCTAGAGCGTCTGTTTCTACAGGATTTAGAGCACCAACGTTACATCAAATCTATACTCAAAAAGCGCAATATAGCTTTGTACCTGGCCAGGGTATTCAAGTGGGTGGTTTAATTAATAATGTGTCTACGCAAGCTAAACTTTTAGGTATTCCAGAATTGGATGCTGAAACGTCTAATAACTTTACTATTGGTTTAGGGGGAAAATTAACGAATACTTTAAGTTTCACAGTAGATTACTATAACATATCGGTAAAAGACCGTATTGTTTTAGGATCTGAAATTGGAGGAACTGAATTTGATGACGATGGTAACAATATAGGTACAACAGCTCTTGATGATATTTTAAGAGATAACAACTTAAGTGATGTGAGTTTCTTTTCTAATGCTATAGATACCAGAACTTCTGGTCTTGATGTGGTAATTAGCCAGAAAAATATCACGATTGGAAGCGGAGAATTGGATTTAAATTTATCTGGTAACTATACCATTCAAAACGAAAGAGATGGAGCTGTAAAAGACATTCCTTTAGTTGCGGATTCTGGACAATCTGTTGTTAATGCGACGCAAGAAGCTTTATTCTTTACGTCTAGACCTGAAACAAAATGGATTTTAGGTGCTAATTACGATATTGGTAAATTCGGTTTCAATTTAAACAACACCTACTTTGGAAAAACGACTTTCAAACAACAAGGCATGAGTACTGATTTAAGAACAGAATTCACGCCTAAAATTGTAACCGATTTAGGTATTAACTTTAATGCTACAGAGAAATTGACATTATCATTAAACGTCAATAACTTATTAAATGTATTACCAGAATGGAGTTTTAAAGCTGAGAATGGCGCAGGATCTGCTCTATTGGCAGACGCTGCTCAAGTTAAAAATCAATCTAACCTAATAACGTTTAACCAACGTTATTCGCAAATGACTTATGACGGTTATCATTTTAGCCAATTAGGGACAATGTTTAACCTGTCGTTAAACTACAGGTTCTAATTTGAACGGTTTATTTTGAATTATATAAAAGCTGCTCTGTTTTAAACAGGGTAGCTTTTATCATTTAAATAGGTTGTAATAATTCGGTTATTATTAAATTGCTAGAAATTAAACGCATATGAAACATCCATAACTAAAACTTGATACCCAAGTGAAATGATTAAATGGATGTCACATGTGACCAATAAAAAACAATAAACATAAACACATGAAATTATTGATTATTGGAGGTAACGGTACTATTGGAGGTAACGGTACTATTGGAAATAAGGTCACGTCTCATTTTGCGAAAAACAATGAGGTTCTTGTTGCTGGAAGAACTGCTGGAGACGTTCAAGTAGATATAACTGACAGCAACTCTATAAAAGCCATGTTTGAAAAAACAGTTCCGGTAGATGCTGTTGTTTGTATTGCAGGAGAAGCCAAATGGGCACCGTTTAATGACCTTACAGAAGACGATTATTACATAGGGTTAAAAAGCAAACTCATGGGGCAAGTCAATCTCGTTCGAATTGGACAACATTATTTGAACCCAAACGGGTCTATAACCTTATCAACAGGAATATTAGCAGACGACCCAGTTGTTAAAACCACTAGTGCGGCCATGGTTAATGGAGGAATACATAGTTTTGTGCAAGCGGCAGCACTTGAAATTCCTTCTGGTATGAGATTGAATGTGGTGTCTTTAGGAATGGTGGAAGATGCTTATGAAAACTATAAGGATTATTTTCCGGGTCATAACCCTGTTCCAATGAAAAAGGTTGTCAATGCATATGTTAGGAGTGTGGAAGGAAAAACAAATGGCAGTATCATTAGGTATTATGAGTAAATGGCTAAAAAATATAATAAAGAAGCCTCAACATCTGTTGAGGCTTCTTTCACTACTAACCAAACTAACCTACTATGATGCTTCATTAAGAAGCACTTCCTTTTCACGCGATTTACCTATAAAACGCATTTTGAGTTTCGTAATTAAATAAAATAATATGGGGACGACAATAAGCGTTAAAAAAGTTGCGATGAGCAGACCGTAAATCACAGTCCACGCTAATGGACCCCAAAAGATCACATTATCACCACCCATATAAATATTAGCATCAAATTCGCTAAATAATGTAAAGAAATTAATATTTAAACCTGTTGCTAGAGGGATTAACCCTAAAATTGTCGTGATAGCTGTTAAAAGTACAGGGCGTAAACGGGCTTTTCCGCCTTTAATAATGGCTTCCAATAAATCGTTGTCTTCTAAATACTCATCATCATCCAAATTGCGTTCCACCTTTTTTCTGTCTATTAATAACTGCGTGTAATCCAGCAAAACCACACCATTGTTTACTACAATTCCTGCTAAGGATATAATGCCCATCATGGTCATCATAATAACGAAGGAACTGCCCGTAATCACAATACCACCAAACACACCAATTAAACTTAAAAAGATAGCTATCATGATAATGGCGGGTTTAGATACCGAGTTAAATTGGAAGATTAATATAAAAAATATTAAACCCAAACCTGTAAAAAATGCACCCATCAAGAATGTCATTTGTTTGGCTTGCTCTTCAATCTGTCCCGTATAATCAATACTCACGGCTTCTGGTTTATCAGAAAAACCCTGCATTTCGTTTTGTATTTGGGAAACAATAGCTCCTGCATCGGTAAATCCTGGTGCTAATGCTGAATATAAAAGTACGACACGTTTGGTGTCCTGGTGCTTGATGGCACTAAAACCGGATGAATTGTTTTGTTTCACAACGGTAGATACGGGCACTTCTTTTATTTGACCTGAAGCCATATCCCTAAAGGTTATTCTCTGATTGAAAATGGCACTAGTATTATATCTGTTTGCTTCATTAAAACGCACATAAATATCATAGTCTTCACCATCTTCTTTATAAACCCCAGCTTTAGCCCCAAAAATGGCATTCCGTAATTGCTGTCCTACCTGTCCTGAAGTTACGCCCAATTCACCAGCTTTTTTTCTGTCCACTTCAACTTGCATGGATGGTTTTGATTTGTTAACGTCAACCTTCAATTCATCAATCCCTTGAATATTTTTCGAATTGATGAAATCCTTCATTTTTTCGGCAGTTGCAATCAATTCAGAATAGTCTTCACCTTCCAATTCAATATTGATGGGGTATCCTGCAGGTGGGCCAACAGCATCCTTTTCTACAGAAATAGCAACACCCGGATAAATATCTTTTAAATCTTCCTGAACCTTTTTAAGCAATACATTACTATCGGCACCATCCCTAAACTTATATTCGCGCATAGTAGCCGTTATTTTGGCACGATGTGGCATTTCTGCAGCAGAACCGCCATCAGTTTGAGGATTGCCTGCGCCTTCACCAACTTGAGATACGGCACTTTCGGTTAAAAAGTTAAAATCACCATTTTTATAAGCATCGTCATTTATAATTTTATAAACACGCTTTTCAATAGCTTCTGTAATGGCATTGGTTTTTTTAATGTCTGTGCCTTCTGGATATTCTATATAAACGATGATCTGATTGGGTGTATTGTCTGGAAAGAACTCGACTTTAGTACGTTGACTTCCAACAGAAGCGCCAAAACCGATAAATGCTACAATAAGTAATATAAAAGTACCAACTGTTATGAAGATTGGTTTCCTTTTGTTCAAAGCACTCCTCAGCGATTTTTCATAGGCGTTTTCCCATTTTGGCAAAACATTATTTTGAAATCCGTTGGACCATTTTCTTAGAAACAGTCTATATATCCAAAGGAGAAAAACGGTAACTATCATTAATGAGCCCAAGCCTCTGTAGCTACCTCCAAAAACAAGAATAAGCAAACCAATACCGCCCATGATTACGGAAATTTTAATGATTTGTTTTAGTGGCATGTTCTTATCTTCCGTAGTCATAAATTGGGATACCAATACCGAGTTGAAAAAGATAGCCACAAATAATGAGGAACCTAAAACAACGGATAGTGTGATTGGAAAATAGATCATGAATTGTCCCATAACACCTGGCCATAAGCCTAGCGGAATAAATGCCGCTACAGTTGTTGCTGTAGAAATGATGATAGGAAATGCAATTTCACCAATTCCTTTTTTTGCAGCTTGTACGCGTGTCATGCCTTCATCTTCCATTAAACGGTACACATTCTCAACGACAACGATACCGTTATCTACTAACATACCAAGCCCCATAATGAGTCCGAAAAGAATCATGGTATTCATGGTATAGCCCAAGAGATTCAAAATCATGAGTGACATGAACATAGACATGGGAATGGCAAAACCTACAAATAACGCATTCTTAAATCCTAAGAAAAACATCAATACCGTGACCACGAGAATGATTCCAAATATGATGTTGTTTACCAAATCGTCCACTTGACCAATGGTTTTTGAAGATTGATCATTAGCAATGCTTACTTTTAAATCTGGAGGGAATGTATTCGCAATAGCATCATCTACAATTACTTGAATCTGTTCTGCCGCTGCTACCATGTTTTTACCAGCACGCTTTTTAACGTCTAGCATCACAACAGGCTCCCCAAATTCTCTAGCATACGTTGTTCTGTCTTCATCTTTAAAAGACACTTTAGCAATATCACGAAGGTAAATGGCGTTATTGTTTTCCGATTTCACTACAAAATCTTCAAGATCCTTTGGGTCTTCAATTTCACCAATAACACGAATAGTTCGTCGTTGACCACTAGAAATTAAATTACCAGCGGACATGGTCATGTTTTCTCTGCTAATGGTATTGATAACATCATCAAAACTAACCTGGGCGGCCATCATTTTGTAGATGTCTACCGCCACTTCAACTTCTTTTTCCTGAGCACCACGAATATCAACTTGCTTGATTTCTTGCAGGCTTTCAATTTTATCTTCAAGATATTCACCGTATTCTTTCAACTTATCAACGGGGTAATCTCCAGAGATATTAATGTTCAAGATCGGGATCTCTTCAGACATACTTAAGTCGAAAATATTTGGCTCTACTTTTGCGCCATTAAAGGTTGGCCAATCTTCACCAGAGGTTTCAGAATCTACTTCATCTTTAACTTTCTGCTTTGCAGCTTCTACTGAAATATTTTCGTCAAATTCAACCACAACAATAGAATAGTCTTCTTGCGATGTTGAGGTAATTTCAACCACATTACTAACGGTTTTTAGCTTGTCTTCAATGGGGTCTGTGATAAGCTTTTCAATATCTTCTGCTGTGTTTCCTGGATAAACAGAACTAATATAAATTTTAGTTTCTTTTATTTCCGGAAAGCTTTCACGAGGCATACTAAAATAGGCGCTTGCGCCGAGAAATAGGATAAGTGTGATGAGCACATACATGGTGGTTTTGTTATTAATAGCCCATGATGATAATACAAACTCCTTATCTACCTTTTTTTTATCAGTCATTAGTTATTAGTCTTTAGTTGTTAGTGTTATTAGACTTCAAATATTTTTGAAGACTTGATGTCATTTTAGACAACTCTTCAAGTAATAATCGGTTATTATAATCATCTTCATCACTTAAGTAATTTAATCTTTTGGCAATAGTTGAACAAACGACACATTCTTTTATAGAGCCATTGGAAATATTTAAAAACCTGTTGAACTGAGCGTTGCTATCTCCAGAACCTTCCGCAATATTTAGTGCAATAGAAATTGATGCTCTTCTAAACTGGGAACTTAAAGCGTAATCTTCATTTTTAGGGAAATTTTCTGTCGCCTTATATGTAATGTCAACAAAATCTAGTGCTTTTTGATAAACTTTTAAATCTTCGAAGTTGAATTTAATCTCTTTCATAATTGTAAATTGTTACGAACTAATGTCTAAAAACTATTGACTAATTAAGATCTTAATGGTTTGACCCTCTTTTACACTACGGGCACCTTCATTAATAATTTCGTTACCGTTATCTAATCCAGAAACAACTTCTATATAATCGCCTTTTGTTTTCCCTGTTTCTATAATGACACGTTTTGCTTTGGCGATGTCACCATCTTTATCTGTAATGGTGTAAACATATTGTTCGCCTTCAGCATTTTCAGAAATGATGCTCTGTGGAATTAATATGGCTTTATCATTGGTGTAATCGTTTATTTTTAATTTCGCTGTCAAGTTTGGTTTGATAGTCTCATTCTTATTATCGACATCTACTTGTATTTTAAAAGTTCTGTTTGCAGGGTTAATAAAACTTCCAGCTTGGCGTACTTTGGCATCGACTTCTTTTCCTAAAACAGGAAACTCAACTTTAACATCTTTACCCTCGGTAATTTCAGAAATATAGAGTTCTGGCACGTCCGTTTCTATATACATATCCTGAAGATTTACCAATCTGAAAAGTTGCGATTGCCCCGGAACAACTACGGTACCTTGATCTGCAATAATAGCATCAACAGTTCCAGAAAACGGTGCTCTTACAACTGTTTTTGATACTTGCTGTTGTAATTGATTAATAGCTTGTTGCTGTGCTTCATAGTTGGCTTTGGCTTGTAAATATTGAATCTCACTCCCAATTTTCTGATTCCAAAGACGCTTTTGTCTTTCATAGGTTGTTTTTGCTAATGCAGTCTGTATGTTTAATTGTGCTACTTGTTGGCTTAATCCGCCATCATCAATTTTTGCTAGAATTTGACCCTTGTTTACTTTTTGCCCTTCCTTCACATAAATTCGTGTCAACAACCCTGAAAACTCAGGAGAAATAACAATATTCTGTTTGGTACTAACACTTCCTTGAAGTTCTACAAAATGCGTAAATACGTCTTCCTTGGCTGTAAAGGTTGTGATTAATGGGATACGCTCTTGAGGATCTAAGCTTTTAATTTTGGCTTCTAAAAGTTTTAACTCTGCGGCGAGTGCTTGCTCTTTAGCGTCTAGTTCTATTTTTTTGGTTCTTATCTTTTCTAAGTCGTTAGTTTCAATAATATCTTCAACAGATTTATTTTTGTCGCCACTACATGAGCTTAAGATTAGGGATGCTATTACTAGGGTAATTATATTTTTCATTATTATTGGTTGTTTAGTGTTTGATTTAATGCCGTTTCTAAGGCGGCTTTATTATTGATGACATCCAACATCGCTTGTAGAAATTCTTGCTGTGCTGTATATAATTGAATTTGAGCTTGTCTTAAGTCAAAACTTGAAGCAATACCTTCAAAGAACTTGGTTTGATTTTTTTGCTCAATACGTTCGGCTAAATTTAAATTTCGTTTTTTGTTTTCGTAATCTTCAATTGAGAATTGATAATCGCTTTTAGCAGTGGCTATTTCCAGTTTAATGCGCTGTTCGGTTTCGGTTAAATCATCTTTAGCTTTTTCGAGATTGATACTGGCACGTTGTGTAGATGCACTTCGCATGCCCGAACTGAAAATGGGAATATTCATTGTTACGCCAATTAATGAAGACCCAAACCATTTCTGATTTTTTTTTAAGAAATTAAAATCGTCACTATTACCGTTATACCCGGCATTTACAAATGCACTTAGGTTTGGTAATGCTTTACTTTTTTCTAGTTTGAGTAATAACGCTTTTGCTGTTTTATCATTTTCTGCAATGAGGTAATCTATAGTGTTTTCTACCATAAACGGACTATTCATGATGCCTAAATCTATATTTTGAGCCGTCAAGGTTTCTAAATTATCATATAAGTTCACTTCTGTATTAATGTCAATACCTAAAACCATATTTAACATTTGATAGGCTACTTTTTTTAATCGGGTGGTATTGTTCAGAGTGCTTTCTATACTGGAAAGTGTTATTTTTAATTGCTCAACACTTTCTTCTTCCTCTAAACCATTTTCATAAATTCTGGTAATCTCATTGAGGTTTTTTTGAAGAGCTGCTCTGTTTCGGTCTAAAATATTGACACTCTCTCTAGTTAAAAGTACATTGCCGTAGGCATTTATTGCAGATTTCCTGACCTCTAAATCTGTTTTTATCTTTGCATTTTTAGAGATTTCTAAAAACACTTTGGCAGATTGCAGTCCTACAATATAAGAGCCATCAAAAATTAATTGACTTAAAGTAACAAACGCATTCATGGTTTGTTTGGTCCCAAAGCGTACGGGGATAAAGCCGTCAGCAGAATTTACATCAAAGTTATTTTGATTGGCATCAAAATAATCATTCACAACGTCTATAATACTTTGAGTATTATCAAAAGCAGAGGCAGGTAATAATGATACTTGTTGTTTTAACCAATTTTGATAGTCTATATTTCCGTTAATTTGTGGTAAACCGGTGGCTATGGTTTCCCATTTTTGCTTATAGGCTGCATCCACATCTCTTGTTGCGTTTTTGGCGGTACGGTTATTTATTAATGCAAAATCTATAGCCTCTTGTAAAGTTAAATTTTGCAAGTCTTGTTGCGAAAACAAGACGAAAGAGCATAATAAACTAAAGGTTAAAATTAGTTTGTTCTTCATTATTTATGATTGATTTGATGTTATAAAATTATTCATTATTTTAAAGCCCTTTTCTGTGACAATGGCTCTGAGGTGATATTCTAAATAGCTTTCCATTAAATAGTCCATGGTGTAGGTTTCTGTTGGGAAAAACATATTGTCTTTTATGCCTGTCATACCCGTAAAGTACATTCTTGAAATAAAATCAACATCTATGGTATCCCTGAAAACCCCTGTATCTACACCATGTTGTAAGCTTTCTTGTACCGAGTCGTGCATCTTTTCAAATTGTTTGAATTTTAATGCCTTGTGAATTTGCGGATAGTACTTTTTTAACTGATAATGTGGGGAGGCTTTTTCATTATTTAAATGATGCATAACGAACATTTTAATGGCATATAATTCTTCAATGGGATTGTTTGAGCTACCACAAATAGTATCAATGCCGTCACATATAGTATCAAATAAATGGAATGTCACGGCTTCCACCAATTTAGTTTTATTAGCAAAATGTACATAAATGGTTTTTTTAGAAATGCCCATCTCTTGTGCAATATCATCCATAGTGACACTTTTAAAACCTAGTGTCAAAAATAATTCAGCTGCTTTATATATAATTTTTTCTCTCATAATCCGGCGCGAAAGTACGTATGGAAACTTTAAAAACAAAAAAAGTTTCCAAGGTTTTACAATTATTTAACATTAATTGTAAATTCGTGTCTTTTTAATACCTTGAATTACTTTATTTTTGTCCAATGCTTTCAATAGAGAATTATCGTAAACAATTTGTTGCGTATTTAGATAAATATTCAACTGTTAAAGAACCAGAAAATCTTTATTTACCAATTCAATATATTTTAAAATTGGGAGGGAAACGATTACGTCCCGTCTTGACTTTGATGACTGCCGAAGTGTTTAATTCAGACTATAAAATTGCATTAAATGCCGCATTAAGTATTGAGGTATTTCATAATTTTTCGTTGGTGCATGACGATATTATGGACGCAGCGCCTTTGCGTCGTGGGCAGGAAACCGTGCATGAGAAATGGGATGTTAACGCTGGAATTCTTTCAGGTGATGCCATGCTTATTATGGCGTATCAGTTGTTTGAAACTTATGATTCTGCTACCTTTCAACAGCTTGCTAAATTGTTTAGTAAAACCGCTTTAGAAGTTTGTGAAGGGCAACAGTACGATGTTGATTTTGAAACTAGAGATGATGTTAGGGTAGAAGAGTACTTAAAAATGATTGAGTACAAAACGGCTGTATTGGTTGGTGCTGCTATGAAAATGGGCGCAATTGTAGCAGGTGCTTCTGAAGATGATCAACGTAATATTTATGAGTTTGGTAAAAATTTAGGCATCGCTTTCCAATTGCAAGATGATTATTTAGATGCGTTTGGAGATCCTGAAACCTTCGGAAAACAAGTTGGTGGCGATATTATTGAAAATAAAAAAACCTACTTATACCTGAAAGCTTTAGAGTTTGGTTCTGAAAATGAGACTTCTCAACTTTTACATTTGTTCAGTTTGAATACCAATCAGGTTGAGGATAAAATTCAAACAACTAAGAAAATCTTTGTTAATTCTGGTTCTGCTGAAGCCACCAAAACGGCCATAGCGCACTATACCATGATGGCTTTTTCTGTATTAGAATCGTTGAATATTTCAACAGATAAAAAGGCGCTTCTTAAAAATTTCGGCGAAAGCCTAATGAATAGAACGGTGTAATGGAATGGCCTGTGAATTTTGACGATGTTATTGAAAAAGCAAATCAATTAGATTTATATAAAAAGCTTGTCAATCAGTTAAACAAGGACTTGCTTTTGGCTAATATAGACTTGGCTTTTCATGAGAATATTTTGCCGACTAGTTTAAAGATGATGCTTCACGAAACCATTTTTAAATTGCTTCAAGATAAGTTTATGGATTATCTCAACTTGCTCTATATTATTGATGTTTCGGAAGAAGAGGTAAAAGCTTTGGATGGTAGTGATACATTAAAACTTTCAGAAGAAGTATCTTTTTTGATTTTAAGGCGGGAATGGCAGAAAGTGTGGTTTAGAAATCTTTACTGAAATTTAAATAGGATAAATTTGTCCTATTTAAAAATTCTTTATATTTTTGTCTAAAATAAAGGAACTAAATGTTTTCAAAAGCTTGTGAATATGGTATTAAAGCTGCAATTTTTATTGCTATAAATTCTTTTGAAAATAAGCGTGTGAGCCCAAAAGCTATAGCTAAAGAAATTAATTCACCCGAAGCGTTTACTGCTAAAATATTACAAGATTTAGTTAGGCATAACATAGTTTATTCTATTAAAGGGGCTTATGGCGGGTTTGAATTAGATAAAAAAAATATCGGCTCTATTAAAATATCGCAAATTGTTAAGGCCATTGATGGGGATAAAATTTACAATGGCTGTGGATTAGGCTTAGAGATTTGTGATGAAAATCACCCATGTCCAGTACACGATAAATTTAAAATTGTAAGAGATCAACTAAAACATATGTTAGAAAACACAAGTCTTGAAGAATTGGCACTTAATATTAAATCGGGTTCTTCGTTTTTGAAAGTTTAAAAAAATTTGAATATAAATAGGATAAAATTATCCGAAATAAATAACATTATGGAAGTATTAAATAAAGATTTAGAAAAACAAATCGGACAATTTGTTGCAGACGATTTTAGAACTGCAGCGGTATTTAGTAAATATGGCATCGATTTTTGCTGTAAAGGCGATAGAACCGTGAAAGAAGTTTGCAATAAAAATGAAATAGAAGTTAATACGCTTTTAGATGAATTACATAACGTTTTAAACTCTAAAACAGATCAATCTATCGATTATAAATCCTGGCCATTGGATTTATTGGTAGAATATATCGAAAAGAAGCACCACCGCTATGTGGAAGAAAAAATACCTGTACTACGTCAGTTTTTAAATAAATTATGTAGTGTACATGGTGAAAGACATCCAGAATTGTTTAAAATTAATGAACTCTTTACAGCATCAGCAGGAGAATTAGCAGCACATATGAAAAAAGAGGAGTTGGTTCTTTTTCCAGTCATAAAAAAAATGGTGAATGCGAAATTAGAAAATGGCGCTATACAATCGCCACAGTTTGGCACGGTTGAAAACCCAATAGCCATGATGATGCAAGAGCACGATAATGAAGGCGAACGTTTTAGACAAATTGCCGAACTTAGTAATAATTACAATCCACCAGCAGATGGCTGCAATACCTATCAGGTAACTTATGCTATGTTGGATGAATTTGAAAAAGATTTGCATTTGCACATTCATTTAGAAAATAATATTTTATTTCCTGAAGCTGTTAAGCTAGAACAACAATTTGGTTAATTTTGGTTGGTAACCTTAAACTCCGGGATGTTTATTAATTAAATGTTCTGGAGTTTTTTTATTCTTATATTATGAGCCTAAAAGTTTCATATGCCTAAACTAAAGGTTATTATATGTTTAGTGAATTTTTTAATTGCTGCCCTAATGGGTTTAGCATTACGATATGGTTCTTTAGACTCTTTAGGAATTAATTATAGGTATTTAACCCATGCACATTCGCATGTTGCTATGTTGGGTTGGGTATATTTAATGTTATATACTTTTTTAGTGCATCATTTTGTTCCCAATAAAAAACCTATATATAGTCGTTTATTTTGGATAACCGAGTTTGCTGTACTTGGTATGATGCTAAGCTTCCCGTTTCAAGGTTATGCCGTAGTTTCTATTTCGTTTTCTACATTACACATTTTTTGTAGCTATTACATTATATACCTAGTCTGGAAACATCATAAAACCGAATCAACGGTAACTCATTACTTATTACGAACCTCACTTCTATTTATGCTCTTATCTACCATAGGTGTTTGGTGTTTAGGACCAGCAGTTTCTTTGCTTGGGCAAGCTTCGGCATTTTATCAAATAGCGATACAGTTCTTTTTGCATTTTCAGTTTAACGGCTGGTTTTTAATAGCCGTCATTGCTATATTTTTTCATGTATTACAACTCAAAGATTCAAAACAATTTAGGCTGTTTTTTGTTCTTTTAGTCATATCAACGGTGTTAACATTGGCTTTGCCAATATCTTGGTTTGCACCGCACATCGCTTTATATTGGATTAATGGACTAGGCGTTTTTATTCAACTTTTAACATTGATCGTATTTTTAAGGCTTATAAAGCCTTACCAGTTATTTCTCTTAAAAAACAATGCGAAACTTACTATTTACATGTACGTTTTTGCAATTTCTAGTTTGATTATAAAAATAGGGATACAATTATTGTCGCTTATTCCCGAAGTATCAGAAGTTGCTTATCAACATCGAAATCTTATCATTGGTTTTATTCATTTGCTTATGTTGGGCGTAATCACAGGATTTTTATTTGGTTTCATTTTGCAGAACAAGTGGGTTACTTTTAATGCGTGGTTAAATTTTGGAATCTATACCTTTGTTTTAGGTTTTGCTTTAACAGAATTGTTCTTAATCCTTCAAGGCAGTATGTTTTACTTTAATAAGGGAATGCTGCCAAACTATTATCTTTTTCTGTTTCTTTCTAGCGTGTTTTTGCCATTAGGAATAGGAAGTATTATCATTAATATTTTAAAAACCAAAACCGATGGATAATAAACCACAGAAACGACATAAAGCATTGCAACCACTAAGTAGAGAACATCATCATGGATTACTTTTATCATGGAAAATAAGATCTGGATTTAGTAAAAATATTGAACCAAAGCGGATAAAAATTTATGCCGATTGGTTTTTTGAAAATCATTTGATTCCTCATTTTGAAATGGAAGAAAATCATATTTTCACTATTTTAAATGAAGGCAATGATTTTATTAAAAGAGCCTTGGCAGACCATAGGCGTTTAAAACGTTTGTTTACAGAATCGGGCGATGAGACTAAAGCCTTAAGCAAAATTGAAGAGGAATTGGATAAGCATATTCGTTTTGAAGAACGCGTGCTGTTTCCTGAAATCCAAAAAGCAGCAACCAAAGAACAATTAGCTTTAATTGAAGACATACATCAAGAAGATGATTTTATCGATAAAGTTGATGATGAGTTTTGGCGATAGGTTTTTTACGTTTTATGTTTAAATAGTTACCAAGCTGAGCTTGACTAATAACCAAATTGGACTGAGTTGAATTTCAATGATATATGATTAATATGGTCTCCTGCAAGGTCTTGTTTTAACCTTGTAGGTGTTAAAACGAAACAACGAAACAACAAAACAACAAAACAACAAAACAACAAAACAAACCTACAAGGTTTTTAAAATCTTGCAGGTTCTTAGGCTACCAATAGCCCAATACCAAACAGGAAAATAAATACAATAATTAGTGTTTTCCAAAAAGAATGTGCTTTTTTTATTTCCATAAATTGAAACGCAATTCCCAAAAACTTGAATACTGCCAGTATTAAAATCATCACTACAATATAGGCTCCTTCAAGTTTAGAAATAAGTGCAGAAACGATTGTAAGCACTATTAAAATAATCCAAGTTATGGTTGCTGCTTTTTTCATCTATTTAAAAATCTAAAATTAACTGTTGTTCCATGTTTTAATTATTTAAGAGGGTATGGGTCTTTTTTTGCCAAATGCCCATTATGGGCTTTCATATTAAAAAAGTAAATAGATAATAGGAAAAAGTAAAATCCATATTAAATCGCACATATGCCAAAATGCAGCACTGGCCTCTATATCTTCGATTTTAGTGCTCGCCTTTTTATTTTTTACCCCGAAGTAAACAGAGGTTAGAATCACCAAACCAACAAGTACATGAATCACATGAAATAGGGTTAGCATCCAATAAAACGTGAAAAAGGTGTTATAGCCCATATAAAGACCTTCACTAAGTTTTTCATAATATTCAAAACCCTTTAAGCATAAAAACAACATCCCAAAAAACATGGTTATAAGCAAAAACTTTTTAAATCGTTCGGTATGGTCGTTTTTTAGTTCGGCTACTGAAATTGCCATAAAAAATCCACTGGTTAACAAAAACACTGTGTTTACCATACCATAGGTCACATTTAATTTTAAACTTGAAGTATGAAATAGTTTTGGTTCTTGATTTCCGTAAAACACCATGGCTATTAAAGCGGCACCAAAAGTGAATAGTTCTAAAAAAATGATAATCCAAATTAAAATACCACCTGGAGGATAATAAATATTCTTATGGTTTATCAACGTATTATCCATTGTGGTATTTATTAAGACTGATGTTTTATTTTTTCATACAATTTGACCAAAGATTGTAACAGTGCTACTGGCGTGGTAAGAATTTGGTAATGGTTTTGCCCGAACATTTGAGGCAGGTAATATTTAGCGTTGGCTTCAATGGCCAATGCGTAAGAATTTATCTGGCGCTCGTTTAATTCACGGAGGGCTTGCTTTACATCGTTGATACCGTATTTACCTTCGTATTTATCGTAATCGTTTGGTTTCCCGTCGGATATTAAAATCACCCATTTATTTTTAGTGTCGCGCTTGTCCAATAAGACTCCCGAATGGCGTAAGGCAGCGCCAATACGTGTATATCCACTTGGCTCTATAGCTCCTATTCTATACTTGGCCGTGTTCCAATTGTCGTCAAAACCTTTAAGTGTTAAATAGCTAGAATGATTTCGTGTTTTGGAATAAAAGCAATCGATAGAAAAGTCGATATTAAATTCCTCTAAAATTTCACCAAATAAAATAGACACCTGCTTTTCTACATCAATTACTCTATTTCCAGCCGCATAACCATCGCTTGAGAGGCTAATATCCAACAACAATAATATGGATAAATCTTTCTCCTTTTTTCGTTTTGAGAGGTATATTTTTTCTGAAGGTGTATGGCCTGATTTTATATCTATAAACAAATCGGTAATGGCATCGATATCAAACTCATCGCCTTGTGTTTGTCTACGTTGTTGCTGATATTTATTGTTAACGGTGCTCAACATTTTACGCAGTCCGACTAAGGTTGAGCGGTTATCATTTAGTGTTTTTTTATAATAAGGCACATCCGATTTTAACTGTGTTTTCGGATAAACCTTGCAAAAGTCTTCTTTGTAAGAGCGATTGGTGTAATTCCACTCGTCGTATTTTATAAAACTGCCATTACTTTCGCTTTCTGCACTTTCTGCAATGGTCGTATTTTCAGTGAAGTCTGCTTGATATACAGAATGTGCTGTATCATCCACCCGAACGGTATGTTTCATTTTTACCTCATCCAACGCGTTGGAATGATTATCCAGTTCGTCGTCACCATCCATATCCCTAAAATTTCCGCCAAATTCTTCGGCCGTTTCCACTTTTTCAAATTGGTGTTGTAACACAGCATCATCCAATTGTTTTTGGTCTATTTGTACAGAAATAATTTCTTCAACAGCTTTCGATTTTATAATCGTTTTGGGCAGCTCTTGGTTGGCTTGTTTTACCTTATCCGTAAAATTCCTCAGTTGTTTTTCTGAATCGTTATATGGCGTATTACGCATCCACTTACCATAAATAAAACTGTAATCCGGAGCTTGTTTTTCAGTAGCCTTCTCTCTATAAAATAAAATGAATTTTTGATGATAGATTTCCGTAATGGGAAATTGAGCAAACAGTGAAGCTAATACCTCAGCTGAAGTAGCTTTTGACTGTTGCTGAGATTCTATAGGGTCGTGTTCCTTATCATCGTTCCAGTTTAAATCCAAATTCTTTTGAACAGATAAATACAAAACCCTAAATAGATAAAATGAAATGTTCTCCTCTACGGTTTGAAAATCTGAAAACCTTGATGGCAAGAAAAAGTTGTTGTTTCTATAACCACCCTCTCGCTCTGCTTCAAAAATTTCAATGGATTCTCCAGTAATAGCACGTGCAAAAATGGTTAATCGGGATTTTACCTCACTTAAATTTACGGTGTGTTTGAGTGCTGCTTCTTTTCTTTTTTTTTCTTTTTTAAAAAAGAAAGCAAATTTGGTAAATATATATTCGTCTGGTTCGAACTCGAACATCTTTTTTAGTTTTCAGTCGCAGTCTCAGTCGCAGTCTCAGTCGCAGTTTGCATTGCTGGAAACTGTGACTGAGACTGGAAACTGATTTTTTTATATCATTAAGTCACTTAAATCTTTAAGTGCTTGTATCACCTCTAAATCATCAGTCAAAGGTTCAATCACGGCCACATGTACCGCCAAACGCTTTGGTAGCCCTACATGAATTAATTTTGCGGCATCTACCAATAATCTGGTAGAAACAGTTTCAGTTAAGCCTAACTCTGTTAGGTTTCTGATTTTTGTAGCAATATTCACCAATTTTTTGGCAATTCCTGATTCGATTCCTGTTTCGAAAACTAAAATTTGTGCTTCGATTTTCGGTTCTGGATATGCGAAGGAAACGGACACAAAACGCTGCCTAGTTGATGGTTTTAATTCTTTAAATCCGCGTTGATATCCTGGGTTGAAAGACGCGACCAACATAAAGTTGTCATGCGCTTTTATGGTTTCGCCTAATTTATCTATAAACAATTCGCGTCTGTGGTCTGTTAACGAGTGAATTGCCACAATAACATCCGGTCTGGCCTCTGCAATTTCGTCGAGATACAAAATACTCCCTTCTTTAACAGCGGTGGTTAAAGGGCCATCCAACCAAATTGTTTCAGCACCTTTAATAATAAACCGGCCAATTAAATCTGTAGATGAGGTTTCCTCATGACAAGAAATGGTAATCAATTTCGTGCTCAGTTTATGAGCCATGTGCTCTATAAACCGAGATTTACCCGTGCCTGTAGGTCCTTTTAATAAAAAAGGAAGTTTACATTTATAGCCATATTCAAAAACATCAACTTCTTTCCCAATGGCTTGATAATACGGTGTATTCATTTTATTTTTTGTTTATAAATAATCATTGTTCCCTGTTAAAAGAATCAAGACCGCTACGCTGTTAAAAGATAGATTCAAGACTTGATTTTAACTAACTGTAAATCAATTTATAATAGATTTGTAGTTTAAGAAAGCCTATGTTTTTCACCTTTTCTTATAGCAAGGGGTACATCTCAAAAAAATCTTTTAACCCATGCCTTATATATAGTTCGGACGGTTTTACAAATTTTAACCGGACACTATTGATAAAAAGCCAGAGCTACAAACTCTAAACATTAACTCTGGTTTAATAACTAATAAATCTTTATTGCACGGTATGAGTAAACAAACGAGGTTTGAAAGTAACCATCACCCATGCCCATGAGTTATTTTCATCTTTGTCACCGCCTTTTAAAATTTCCATAGTGTTTGTTGCAAACATTTTTGAATATCCTGCATTTAGGTTAATGTCTTTAACAATTTTATAGCCGATTGTTAAATCTATTTCAGTTCCTAAATTATCATCCATTTTATATGGGCCATCAAATACACCGGCTCCGGCCGAAAAGAAATGCGGAATTACCTTAGCTGAAAATTTATTCTTAGCATAAGCCAATGTTAAATAAATATCTGTTAAACCTACATTGTTGGCGTGGTTTCCGACATAAAAATAATCCATCCAACCATTAAATTTATGGTTCGTGCCAAACAGCGGAGCAAACGATTTAACATCGGTATCTGTATCGTCCATAGCTTTACCTGAAAGTACTTCAATACCAGCTCCCACTTTAAATTCATCGTTTATTTTATAACCCAAATTGCCTGTAAAATAAGATGCACTAACATCTTTATTTAAGGACATTCCTGTTTGTAGATATACCGCCCCATTCGCATCAAATTTACCCGATTTATAAGTAAGCCTTGGCCCCATAGTTTGCATATAATCGATAGTTTGGGATTCATTGGATAATCCTGTATTTTCTAAATATTCGATTCCAGTATTCAGTAATAATAAACTCAAACCAAATTTATCGAAATCGCCATGATACCATGCATACTGAAACGCTTTGTATCCGGCAGCATTGCTATATAAATTATCAACTCCAGATTGTGAATCGGCATTTAAGGCAAAACCTACATCTAATATATTGTTTGCATTCGGTGCATATTTAAATAAAAAGGCGTCATGGCTTCGTGCTTGCTGCGCCCAACCTACATTACCAAAAATTCTATGGTCATCATAGACTATTTCTTGGCGTCCTAATTTAAACGACACTTTGTTATTTAAGATATATGTTGCCCAAGCTTCATGCAAAGCTGTTGCTTTATCGTCACTAGACAAAGTACCGACATCTCCCCAAACCCTGACATTTTGCATCACCACTTTTAATTTCAAATTTTTATTCTTGAACTCGAAATTTAAACGTGTACGTTGCGATATAAAATTAGATCCATCGGCATCCTTTTCAATTAATGTTTGGTATCCATGTTTATTCTCATATCGAGGTCTAAGCTCAGCAGAGAGATCAAACTGTTGCGCATGGGTGCTAAGCATCGTTAAGGATGCGATAGCAACTATTAATACGTGTTTCTTCATTATTTTGAATGCTATTAATTTGACGAAGCTTCTAATGCTTCATCTGTAGGTCTTCCGTGCTTATAGAAATCAATCATATAAAGTGTAATACCCAATAAAAACAATGTTGCACAGATGATTAAAACCATAAAATGAACTTCAATTTCTTTTTGAACTTCCATAAATTCCATTTTCAATTTACGCTCTAAATATACTTGTACTACACCAGCAACTCCAAAAGCAACCGTCATTCCTATCATGCCAATATTCGACATCCAAAACGCCATTCGGCCTCTGGTACTTTCGTATAATTTTCTACCTGTCATATTTGGTAAACTATAACTAATTATGGCTAATACAATCATAGCATAAGCGCCCCAAAACGCAAGGTGACCATGCATTGCAGTTACTAAGGTGCCGTGGGTATATAGGTTTGTCTGTGGTAAAGTATGAGCAAAACCTAAAAGTCCGGCGCCTATAAATGATACAATAGCTGCGCCAAGTGTCCAGTATAAAGCCAGTTTATTTGGATGCTTCTTTTCACCTTTTCTATACATGTTAACAGCAAATAATGCCATGGCTAAAAAGGCTAACGGTTCTAGCGCAGAGAAAATACCACCAACAATTAACCAAATCTTATTAACACCAATATAATAGTAGTGATGTCCTGTTCCTAAAACACCTGATAAGAATGTTAGTCCAACAATGACATAAAGCCACTTCTCGATAACTTCTCTATCAACACCGGTTAGTTTAATTAATAAGAATGATAAAATACCTCCCATAATCAATTCCCAAACGCCTTCAACCCAAAGGTGAACAACCCACCATCTAAAAAATGAATCTTTTACTTGACTATCAAATGGAAGCATTCCTGGTAAATATAATAAGGCTGCAAATAATAGTCCCATAGAAAGCACTAGTGCTGTTGTGGTTCTTCGTTTTCCTTTAAATAGCGTTGTTAAAATAATACCTAAAAACAGGAGTACATTCACAACAACCAAATAATCTAACGGTCGAGGAATTTCCAAAAATTTACGACCTTCCCAATAATTAAAGTGGTATCCAACAATGGCTATAACACCAACTACTGCTAAACTTATTAATTGAACATAGGCCAGTTTTACACTTACCAGTTCGCGTTGCGCTTCTTCGGGGATTATATAGTATGCAGCTCCCATAAATCCGGATAACAACCATACAACTAAAAGATTAGTGTGTACTGCTCTGGCTGTGTTAAACGGGATAGCACTATGCAATCCATCAAACCCTGCATGGGCAAACCCCATTATAAAACCGTATATAATTTGTAGCCCAAATAATAACATGGACAGCGCAAAAAACCAATACGCTACTTTTTGTGATTTATATTTCATTAGTTCTCTTTTTATGTTTTAAAATTGTCAAATGTAATTCACATAGTAAAACCCTCGTTCCAATATTTCGGAAGTATTGAAGTTTTAGTTATGCTCATTTCATGATTTTTAGCTTAGTTTTCGTCTTTTGCTAATGGTGAAACAACGGTATCAAATCCGTTTAAATCGATGTCTCCAATCCAATTAAAAAAGGCGATGACATCTTCAGCCTCTTCTTGTGAAAATCCGTAGGCAACCATTTTTCTTCCGTTAGGTGCCCAATCAACAGGGGTCATTAATACGGCTTTGATGTAGCCTTCACCTCTACGTTCAATGACTTTTGTTAATTCAGGAGCATAATAGGCGCCTTCTCCTAAAATGGTGTGGCAACCCATACAATTATTTTCTTCCCAAATCTGCTTTCCTCTTACAACTGCTTCTGTAATATTTCCATCATTTGATTGATCTTGAGCTTTACTAAAAGAGTAAATGGTAAGACCAATAAATATTAAAAAAGTAACTACAGTACCCCCAAGAAAAAAGGCTCGTGCTTGTTTTTTTGATAACATATTATTTAGTTTTGATTAGTATTCTATTTACTTGTTAAATCAAGAATGGTTTGTATGGTTTCTTTATTATCCACACCCAACCCTTCTTGTTGATGCATTAATTCGCCACCGGAATTAAACACACTGATGATATTGGAGTGTGAAAAATCCATAGGAGAAATTTGTTTATATTTTACGGCCAAAACATTGGCAAATTCTCTAACACTGCTTGTTGTTCCTTGTAAAAATGTCCATTGCTCGCCATCCATAAAGTTTTCTTTGGCAAAGGCTTTTAGGCGTTGTGGTGTATCTGTTTCTGGGTCTATGCTTACTAATACAAATTGTAAATTTTTTAAATTTTCTTTTGGGATTTTTGCCTCAATATTTCGCATATCTGCCACAAGTCTTGGGCATGCCGCTTTACAGGTGGTGTAAATCATGACTATGACTAATGTTTTTCCTTTTAAATCTTCAAGTTGGATGGTTTCTCCTTCTTCTGTGTTCCATTTTGTAGTTAAATTGAAAATGGATTCCTCTGAAATTTCATTGTTACTTAATTCTTTAGTTGATTTTTGTACTGGTTTTAAGTCCATTTTACAAACTGGACAACTTCCAGAATGGTTATAGGTTTTTTTACCTTCACACTTCATAGGGCATTGGTATACAGCAACATCACTTATGTAGATATTGGATTTATCATTTTTACAAGATGTAAACAATCCTGTAAAGACTAGTAAAATAAATATAGATTTAGGGTATTTCATTGTTCTTCAATTATATCTTTAACACATCTAAATCCTAGATTTTTCATGGCATATTTTGCTTTTAAACTGCCTCTTGTTGCGTATCGCATAAATGCTGCATAGTTCATTAAATCGGTTGCGCCAATGGCAGCACTTCCGCAGAAAAGGTTACTGTCATTATCAACATCTTTTCTGGATTCACCTGAAACCAATACCGAATTAAAATCTAATGTCCATTCCCATACCAAACCGTGTAAATCATAAACTCCCCAATAGTTTTTAAAAGTGTAACCAACCTCATTATTGAAGGTTTTTGGTTTTTCATACCAACCCAGTATGTACTTGTTATAATCTTCTAATTGTCTGGCGTCTGGCATGGTTTTATTTGCCATAGCCACATATTCCCACTCGTCAATGGTGGGTAGCCTTTTTCCTTGACATTCACAATAATTACTAGCTGCAAACCATGAAATACTCGTAATTGGTGCATTTACAGATTGCTTTTTTCCTAATTCGGTATCAGAAGTCCAACCGATTAAATAATTACCGTCTGCAAATATTTTTTTTACTTGAGAGCGTTGCCACTTTGGGTATTTTTTCACAAACTCTAAAAAGGCTTTGTTGGTGACTGGGTATACATCCATTTGAAAATCTGAGATGGTAACTTGTAATGAATCTCTTCCGTAAAGTGGTGTATATGTACCACCTTTAATAGGAACCATTTCAGACTGACAATAAGTTGTTGATAGGTATGAGATGAACAAAATTCTCGTTGCCAGTCTTAAAATAGTTTGCATTTTTAATTATATATAATCAGTGACCGTTTTTTACAGCATCAACTTGAGCCGTGGTAACATTGGTTTTATTGTTGCCCCAAGAATTGTATACGTAAGTCAATACGTCAGCAATTTCTTGATTACTAATTGCCTGTCTAGTCATAACACTATTGTATTTTTGACCATTTACCGTAATCTCACCTGTTTTTCCTTTAAGTACAATTCCAATAGCACGATTTACATCGGCATTTAAGTAATCTGATTTTGCCAACGGCGGAAATGCATTGGGTATACCTTGTCCTTCGGCTTGGTGACACGCAAAACAGGTTTGCATATAGATCTGTTTTCCCGAAATCATTTTTTCTTCTAAACTTTTATTGGCTGTTGAAACTTCTACTTTAACCACATCGCCTTCTGGCATTTCCTGAATACCACCACCTTCTGGATGGTAAATACCTTCTTGTACAATACCCGAATAGATTTTCTTGTTTTCTTCACCTTCAACTTTAAGCATGCCTAAAGCCCCTTTATTAAAGGCTCTGAATATAGAGTGATCTACCAAAATGAACGTTCCTGGAACATCAACTCTAAATTCAGCTATGGCAGCGCCACCAGCTGGAACTAATGTGGTTTGTACGTTTTCGTTAATTGTTGAACCACCTTCAACATGTACTTTATCGAAAATTTCTCCAATAACGTGGAATGAAGACACCAAGTTTGGCCCACCATTACCAACATATAAACGAACCGTTTCGCCAACACTTGCAGTAATAGCATTATCGCCCGTTAAAGAGCCCACACTCCCATTAAAAACCACGTAATCAGCATCTTCATCAACAGCTTTTTGCATATCGAAAGCTTGTAAACCCGGTTCTCCATTTTCCCCTTTTGTATAGAAATCACCTTGCATGATGTAGTATTCTTTATCAACTTGTGGTAAACCACCTTCTGGCTCTACTAGAATTAGACCATACATACCGTTAGCTATGTGCATACCTACTGGGGCAGTGGCACAGTGGTAGACATATAAACCTGGGTTTAAGGTTTTAAAACTGAACATTTTCTCATGCCCTGGGGCCACAAAAGACGATGTTGCACCTCCACCTGGACCAGTAACCGCATGTAAATCTATGTTATGGGGTAATTTATTGTCTGGATGGTTAGATAAGGTAAACTCAACTTCATCACCAACACGTGTTCTAATAAAGCTTCCGGGAACTGAGCCTCCAAAGGTCCAATAGTTATAGGTTGTACCATCAGTCATGGTGCCTTCCTGTTCAAGGATTTCCATATTTACTATAAGCTTTTTTGCTTTACGTCTTCCAACTGGGGTTGGCACATTAGGAGGCGATGTTAATTCTGCTACCATTTCTCTACTTACAGGAATATCTGCTGCATCTGCATATTCTTTCTTTTCACTGTCAATGCATCCTGAAAATAAGAGCGATAGAGTGGTAAGTACTACCAATGATTTTATCAGTTTTGTTTTTTTGTTTGCCATCATGATTTAGTAATTAGTTGTTTGATCCATAAAAAAGATATTTTTGTCTTCTTTATGGATCAAAAATACCCTTTAGGAAATTTTAAAAACATGACTTTTGTCAGTTAAATACAAAAGATTCTACTTTGCTGAAGAAAAATTACATATTATCTATATTGTAGTAACCTCCTTTATTTATTTTCCTTTGTATAGATTGATTGATTATTAAATGTGATACATTGACCATATTTCGAAGTTCACATAAGGATATTGAAATTTTAGATTGTTTATAAAGTTCTTCGACTTCCTTATAAATTAAATCTAAATGCTTGATTGATTTTTTTAGACGACTGTTGCTTCTAGCGATCCCAACATAATCTCGCATTAAAGCTTGTAACTGTCTTAAATTATGCTGAATTAAAATATGTTCTTTTGCAATGCATGTCCCCTCATCATTCCAATTTGGAATATTTAATTCAATCGTTTTGCAATCATGCCCACTTTGGTATTTAAAAATATTATGCGCATACACCAAAGCTTCCAACAAGGAGTTTGATGCTAATCTATTGGCGCCGTGTAATCCCGTTCTAGAACATTCACCACATGCAAATAAATTATTAACCGATGTTTTTCCGTCTAGATCTACAATAATACCGCCACATAAATAATGTGCTGCTGGCACTACAGGAATCCAATCGGTCTCAATGTCTATATACTGTTCTTTACATTTTTGATAAATATTAGGAAAATGCTTTTTAAACGCATCAATATCCAAATGCGTACAGTCTAAAAAAACGTGCGTATCGCCCGTTTTCTTTAATTCATTATCTATACTTTGCGAGACAATATCCCTGGAAGCTAATTCTGCTCTTTCGTCGTAACCGAGCATAAACCGGTTTCCTTTTTTATCGCGTAAATAAGCTCCAAAACCTCTAACAGCTTCCGAAATTAAAAAAGACGATTCGCCTTCAACTTCATATAATGCTGTTGGATGAAACTGAACAAATTCCATATCCTTAATCTGTGCTTTAGCCCGATAAGCCATCGCAATACCGTCGCCAGTTGCAATTACTGGATTGGTAGTATGCCCGTAAACACGACCAATCCCACCTGAAGCCAATAAAGTGCTATCTGCTTTTATGGTGAAAATAGTTTCAGATTTCTGATCTAATACATAAGCTCCAAAACAGGAATTCGCTTTAGCTTTTGAATCTGTTATATGGTGATTTGTAATTAAATCGATTGCAAAATGATGCGGTAAAATGGTAATATTGGGTAGTTGGTGTGCACGTTGTAACAAAGCGCGTTCAATTTCCGCGCCTGTAATATCTTTATGGTGTACCACGCGGTATTCTGAATGTCCCCCTTCTTTTCCTAAATCTAAATTCCCACTTTTATCAACATCAAAATTAGCACCCCAATTCATTAACTCTTCCAATCGCTTCGGCCCCCCTTTAATTACCAATTCAACAACCGCTTCATCACATAGTCCATCGCCCGCAATTAAAGTGTCTTGAATATGTTTTTTAAAGGAATCTTTTTTAGCATTCAAAACAATCGCCACACCACCTTGGGCATATTTAGTGTTAGATTCTTCTTCGTTAGATTTAGTAATAATAACGACCGTTCTTTCAGGGAATTTTTCAGCGATTTTAACCGAAAATGTTAAGCCGGCAATACCAGAACCAATGACCAAATAATTTGCATTCATCATAACGACTTAGATAATTCCAACATGCGCTCAATAGGCACTAATGCTTTTACCCTGATGTCTTCGGGCACATCAATTTGTGGCCTTTCATTTAACAAGCAGTCATACAATTTTTGCATGGTATTCACTTTCATAAAACCACACTCGCTACACGCGCAAGTATTATCTTCTTTGGCCGGGGCAGGCACCAATTTGGTGTTTGGCACTTCTTGTTGCATTTTATGCAAAATACCCGCTTCAGTAGCTACAATAAATTTTTGATCGGCATGTTCTTTTACATAATTTATCATTCCCGAAGTAGAACCAATATAAGTGGCTGTTTGTAAAATATGCTCTTCAGATTCTGGATGTGCAATAATTTTATAGTCCGGATATTTTTGATGGAGTTTAATTAGTTTTTCTATTGAAAAGGCTTCGTGAACAATACAACTCCCATCCCACAATAGCATATCCCTACCTGTTTTTTTGCTGATGTATTTACCCAAATTTCTATCTGGGGCAAAAATAATGGGGGTGTCTTTTGGAACGGATTCTACTATTTTTAAAGCATTTGAAGATGTACAGACAATATCGCTTAAAGCTTTAATTTCGGCAGAACAATTTACATAAGTAATCACCACATGATCTGAGTGTTTTGCCGTGAATGCCTTAAAAGATTCTGGCGGACAGGAATCTGCTAACGAACAACCTGCTTCTAAATCTGGCAACACAACCATTTTATCCGGACTCAAAATTTTAGCGGTTTCTGCCATAAAATGCACACCAGCAAATACAATAATATCGGCATCGGTTTCGGCTGCTTGTTGAGACAAGCCCAAACTATCACCTACATAATCTGCAACGTCTTGAATTTCTGGATACTGATAATAGTGTGCTAAAATAACGGCATTCTTCTCTTTTTTAAGTTGCGTGATTTTTTCTTTTAAATCCATTTTAAATATCTGGTATTCTTTGGAACTCATTAAAAATTAAGCAAATATCCTAATTTAATTTTTATTGAAGATTAAAACATCTTTTTTTATTATGTTTGAAAATAAAAACAATTTATGCTTTCTAGCACTTGTAAATATGCCATTCGTTCTATGAACTCATCTTGACTTTTTCTATTTCCTAAAAAATGGCCGAAATCTGCCCATATTTCGTTACTTTTTTTATCCGTAGCGATGCTATGCCTTTCAAAAAGTGCCTAATCTGGAAAAATTTCATCTCATTTTCGGTTAAACACAAAAAATCAAGATGAGTTCTATATTATATTTAGCCATTCATACTGATGTAGACAATAAAATTGGAGTAAAAAAATTGCTGCCGAATTAGAAACACTTCAATTTTTTTTAGCAAAACTTTTACAGCAACTTACCAAAAGCGGATTGGTTTCTTCAACAAAACAAAAGGATCTCGTGGGGGTTTTTATTTATCTGAAAAAGTTATTAATAACACCCTTTGGGCTTTCAAAATGTGGTGATGAAAATCCTTGTCCTGTTCATATTACTGTCTCTCCCTTTAAGGAAAGTATCTTAAAAACTTTGATGCTTTATTAGGTTCTATATGATGACGTGGTTTAAGACTTCACTAAAGTTAGTCTGTCAATTTCCAAATGAATGCTGTGTAATGCATTTGCGCCTACTTCCAATTCATTTAAAACAGTTACTTTAATATCTTTAAAACTGTCTTTTAAATTACTAAATAAATGATGGTAATACGCTACGCCTTCATTCATGTTTTTAGTAAAGGTTCGTAAATATTTCTCCTCCTTTTTACTCATAGAAATTTTGGATTCTTCTAGCTTATTTTTTAGATAATCGATATAAATATGCAATTCCTTAATAAATAAATTGGGTCGGTCGTTTCTTGTAATGACATTATCCCTTCCGTAAATATGATCGGTAATATTATTTAAACTCATTACTTGGGAATAGTAAGCCATATTTGGCCCCGGGCAAATAGAAACACCGGTTCCTTCGGTTTTGGTATCCAAACCATAAGCTAATAATGCAGAAGTACCAAGACCTACGCAGGTACAAGATTTTTCAATAATTTTATTGAATTTAGTTTGGTACACTTCTAAAGGCATCTCTTGAGCATCTAATTCCTTAATTTTTAAATGCTGATATTCTCTCGACGCCGTACAAATGCCTGTTTCCTTAAACTCCTTATTTAAAGCCACAAACTTTTTCGGACATGAACTCCCAGGTCTTCCCTTATTAATTCGCAGCTCTTTTTCGGCATCTTTTGTATTGTCCTTAAGGTTATTAAACGGAATTCCCAAAGGCGAAATATCACTTAAATACAAATCGTCTTCTTTAGCCAAAACCAATTTGTCTAAAGTTTTTTCATCGACAGTAGTAGCCTCTGGAACTAATAAAAAGGGTGTTCCCCAACCTATGGAATCCAGATTATAATGATTTATTAAAAACTCATGCTCTTCTTCGGTACCAACACCGCCTTGCGCTGTAATCTCTATGTTTAATCCTTGTTCAGGAACCACACGTCCTTGATTTGACAATTCTTGAATTAACAATTCTTGAATAGACGTTCTTAATTCTTCTCTTTTTTCTTTAAACTCTGCCAAAACAGGCCCTAAAAGATACCCATCGGTAGCAAAAGCGTGTCCACCACAATTTAGCCCCGATTCAATTCTATATTCTGAAACCCATAGACCTTTCTTAGCCAAAAATTTTCCTTGAATCATAGCCGAACGATAATCGCTCACCTTCAAGATGATTCGTTTATTAATAGCGCCATTTTTATCTGGATAGAAATCATCAAATTTCCCCATATACGCATACAATCTAGGATTCATTCCTGCAGAAAGCACCACCGAAGAATTTAATTTACTATTTGCAAACCCGCGAAGTGCTGCATGCGCATCGTTATATTCTACAGGCAGTTGTTCTTTTTTAATATAGTTGTCTTTATCAACTTTTGTCATGATATTAACATCTATACTTCCCATTTTTAAATTTTTGGAAGCCCAACTTTTAATTTCAGAAAAATTAAACCCTGTTTCGGTTAGCTTTTTAAATTCTGACTTTAATGTAGAACTGTCTGGAAGCATATTAACATAAGCTTTTAACTCATCACTTTTTTCTGCAGTGACGTTTTTTAAAGCTTCAAATTTTTTGTCGGCTAAATCGCTAATTAAATTTAAATAAGAGGTGATTCGTTTTGCTCTAAAGTCATCAATCTTATCGGTGATTTCTTGATACGGTACTTCAAATTTCTCACTGTACATTTTTCTTAATTTTTCCAGTAAAATATCGTCTACCAAAGAAATTACAGAATCCATACCATATTGTGCCACCTTTAATGGCGTATCTATGGTAAAACCGATTCCCATTACTGGAATGTGAAATGAATGTGTTTTTTGCATCTATATTTTGTTTAAATACTTGTTAATATTACTGTTAAAAAGAGCATTAAAACCCATTTAGGAGTCTATTATATATTGAACTCATCTTGACTTTTTCTATTTCCTAAAAAATGGCCGAAATCTGCACATATTTCGTTACTTTTTTTATCCGTAGCGATGCTATGCCTTTCAAAAAGTGCCTAATCTGGACAAATTTCATCTCATTTTCGGTTAAACACAAAAAGTCAAGATGAGTTCATTTTTAATATGTTTTTGTTAGCTCTATTTAAGAATTTTAGAAACGTCTCTCTTTTCGTCTGCCTAAAATAATTTACAAAAGTATTACATTCATTTAAACTCAAATATGACTTTTATCATGTATTGACTTTATAGCAATTTAGTATGGTTTTAGTAGGGGAAACTTGATTAAAAATCATTATTGTCCGATAAAAGAATTAAGACCGCTACGCTGCTAGAACATAGAACCAAGACGCGATTTTAACTAATTAATAATCAGCGTATAACATATTTTTCATTTCAGAAAGGATACCATTTTTTATTTGTTGTAAAAGCAAGGTGCAAATCTAAAAAAAATCTTTTAACCCATACCCAACGTATTATTCGGGCTGTTTTACAAATTTTAATCGGACATCATTGATTAAAAATCTTTCTTTTTAGCTTTAAAAACAATTCTTAAAACAGGTAAAACCACCCAAACAGTAAGCATTGTAAATGAAATTATTAAACCGAAATTAGTTCCAAAAAACTTTTTAAAGATAGCACCCGTATAGCCTAACAGTGCCGAAATGTCTAGTTTCAACAAAATGAGCGTGCGGGATAAATCGATAGGGTTTAACATCGTACCAACTAAAGATAGTTTGTCCAGCGGATAATCTTCAAAAAGCACTAAAGACATTAAAAACAAACCATCATAAATAATAGCTAGGAATAGCCAAAGTAAAATGGCATACCCAAAACCTTTAATTTTATTCTCATTAGATAAGGCAATATTAAAGGCTAATGCTGTAAATATTAGGGTTAAAAAAGCGCCTGTAATGAGCAATAATGAAAAGTCCCATATAGCACTACTCTCAAATAACCCGTAAAAAACAAATGGAATACCCAATCCTAAAATAAGGCTCATTGTTAATGACAAAGCAACACCAAAATACTGTCCTAAAAAGATAGACGAACGTTTTAAGGGTTGTGCCAATAAGAGTTCAGTAAACTCTTTGGAATTATAATAGTACATCACACCAAAAATGGTTCCTATTAAAGGTACTAAAATAATAATAACATTCATTAAGGTTATGACTGCTTTTGATAAATCATTATTTAAAAACAACAAGACAACACCTAGTAATAAATAAAATGAAAAATACACATAGCTCCAGCGACTGCGCATTAAATCGTAAAAACTATATTTTAATATTTTAAGCATGATTTTCAGTTAAAATGGATGCAATAGCATGTTCAAAATTGGGCTGCTTTGTTTTGGTTTTTAATTCTGAAATAGAGCCTTTAAAATAAATTTGCCCTTCTAAAAGAAATACAATTTCATCTGAAACTTCTTCAACAAAACTCATGATATGAGAGGTGATTAATATGGTTTTTCCTTTAGCTTTTTCTGCCTGAATCAATTCCTTTAATCGAATGAGTGAAATAGGATCCAATCCAGTTGTAGGTTCGTCTAAAATAATTAACGGACTATCGAACATAAAGGTTAAAACAATATTAACTTTTTGCTTTGTTCCGCCAGAAAGGTTTCCCAATTTTTTATCTAAAAAAGGGTCTAGTGTAAACAAACGTATTAAGTGTTCATCATTTGTTGTTTTCCCCCGTAAATCCTTAATCATGGTAATGAGTTCCTTGACTTTAAGGTTACTTGGAAAATTGGCAATTTGAGGTAAATAATCAATTTTATGCCTGTAACTAGAACTTGCTTTAATATTGTTCCCAAGAACAGAAATAGCGCCTTTATTAGGAATAACCATGCCTAAAATAGACTTGATAAGTGTGGTTTTACCCGAGCCATTTGGACCAAGAATAGCAAAAATACCGCCTTCAGAAATACTTAAATTGATCCCGTTGAGCACCACATTTTTACTGAATTTTTTATGTAAATTTTCAATGCTTACCATACTATTCTTTTTGTCAATGGGTTGTTGTCCAATAAATTATCTGGTGTAAAAACAGGTGATACTTTTTCGGAAAAATCGATGATATCTATAAATAAACTACGCATTAAAATGATGGTTTCCGGCGTTCTGTTTACTATATAAGAGAATAATTTTACAGGCCTATAAGGTACATCTCCAATACCATTTTTATCTAAATCGTAACCTGTGTAGCTACTCCAATAATTTTTGTCAAACTCATTGTCGTTAACCTTGCTGTTATAGGCAATGTCAAAGGAATTGTATAAAAAATTATTTTCTGTAAATATATTGGTGTAGCAGGCACCACGCACTTTAATAGCCCAACCGTTATTTTTAAAATTGTTGTGTTTGTAATTAATGCGGTTAGACCCTTCTACGTTAATACCAATGGTGTTGTCTGCAAACGTGTTGCCTTCAATTTCGGCATCGTTGATTTCCTTAAGTAACAAGCCATAAGATGCAGTTCCCCAATTTTCTTTAAAAATGTTGTTGTACATTTTAATACGTTTTGAAAACATTACAGCAACACCTGCACCATTATTTTCAAAGGTATTGTCCTCATAAGTATCATCGTTAGAGAACATGAAGTGCAATCCGTAACGTACATTTAAAGCACTTACATTGTTTTTAATGATGCAATCATCAGAGAATTCTAAATAAATACCATCACGAACGTGTTGAACAAAATTATGTTCAATTTGAACATTTTTACTGTACCAAAGTTGAATACCGTTTCCAGAATTATATTCTTCCACAGCTTCACCCACAATTTTATTGTGAAACACTTTTCCGTCTCTTGATTTTTCGATATAAATGCCAAAAAACAACTTTTCTAAAACCAAATTCTGAATCAGAAAATTTTTGCTGTTTTTAACTCGAATAGCTGCATAATCTTCAGTATAACTGTTACCAACATTTATAATGAATAACCCATCAACCGTAACATGATCTGATACTATGGTAATAATTTCGCCTTTTAACTCGCCATCAATAACGGGATAATTTTTACCAATAATAGTTAGTGGTTTATCTACTAGAATATTATGTTCTTTATAAGTGCCCTTTTTTATAACAATAGTATCAAAATCTTTTGCAGCAGCAATAGCTTCTTTTAAAGTTGAAATTTTGCAGCTTTTACAAACCTCAATAGTTTGTGCGTGCATAATTAATGGCACAAGGCATAAAATTAAAAAGGCAGCTATTGTCTTGTTCACTTTATCTTATTATAAGAAATTTAGAGTCCGCACTAGCTTCTACCCAATGCTCTTCGTGTTCTGGAAAGTTGAAAATTTGATGTTTAGTTAGTTTATATTCTAAATCATTAATAAAAAAAGAGATAGCCCCTTCAAGCACCAATAAATTGGCATTAGTCGGCGATGTATGCTTAGGAAAAATGGCATCTTTTTCTAAGCTTATATGAAGAATTTCTTTGGCATTGATGTCTAGTAGCTTTCCTGCTTTTAGACCGTTATATTCGGTTAAATTTATAGCGTCGTTAATGTTATACATACTATTATTACTTTAAATGTGCTAATAATTCTTCCCAAGTGTAAAGGGTGCCTCCCTTGTCTGACTGCGTTTTTATAGCATCTGCCTTAGTTTTAAATGCAGATAAATAGGCGCCCATCGGGCTTGGAATATTTTCACTAATTAGAAACGTCGCTTGAGTGGCATCAATTAAGGCCTCGGGCTCTGAATAATTGTTTGACAAGTATAATTTAACTTCTGAAGTATCGAAATCTTTCAAAAAATCAACCATGCATTCGGTGGCATCAAATTTATAGACTTTGCCTTTTTTTGTAACAATTTCCGCAGCATGTGTTTTATCTACAATCGTCATTTTACAAAAATGGCAGCCATCACTTCCGTAATTTATTTGTTTTGGTGATACATTACAACTGAAAAACAACAGCAATAATGCAATAATTGAATAGTGTTTTAGTGTTTGCATTTTTTAGTGTTTTGAAAGTACAAAGTTACTGTTATATTTTCTTCAAGCTTGCTTTTCTGCCTAACCAAAAAGCAACGAGCGTTAAAGACATGCCAACAAACATGAGGTAGCCTCCTGTATGCGGTAAAGACGTGACATCAAAATTTAATAGTTTTTGAAAACCAAATAATGGCGGTTTGTAAGACATAGGTGTGCCATCTGGATTGGTTACTTTTATTATGGCATGCGGATCTAAATTACTACCATAATCGATTAACCAGCTATTAAAATCGTACATACCTAAAACTCCCAATATTGACATTAATATAAACCAACCTAAAAAAAACTTGTAACTTATTTTTTTGAAAACTCCTAGTGAGCCAATAGTAACGCCCAATATTACCATTGCTAAAATAACCTTTGGAAATACTGAGAACTCCCACATTTCATCTGGTTTGGGAATGGTCTTCATACCTATATAGTGATTTAATCCATCAATATTCTGTAAGTCAAATTCCGATACCCCTTGAATACCGTTAATATAAATATTCATTCCAAGTGGGTCTGGATATTGTGGTGCACCAAGCATAATGTTCCATAATGGAAATTTAAAAAGTCCTAATAACAGTAATGAACCTATAATCATTATAATGCTAGCCTTTTTCATCTTAATTAAATATTGATAATTGATGTGCGGTTTAAGGTTTCTGCCTAAGCAGACTTTAATATTCTAAAAAGAAAGGCGAGAGCGAAATATCAACTCTCGCCTTATATTAGGAAAATAAACACTAAAACAAAATCTCCCTAAATTTATACGTGTGTGAACTAATTATTAATCGTCACCTAAAGACCAAGACAACTCTATATTTGAGCTTGCAGGAGATACACGAACGTATCCTTGCATTTCTTGATGTAATGCAGAACAGAAATCTGTACAATAGAATGGCCAAACACCTACTTGCTTAGGTTCCCAAGTTAACGTTCTGGTCTGTCCTGGTCCAATTAACAATTCAGCATTATTAGCACCAATCATTGCGAAACCGTGAGGTACATCGAAATCTTGTTCTAAGTTAGTTACATGGAAGAATACTTTGTCTCCTACTTTAACACCTTCAATATTATCTGGTGAGAAGTGACTACGTATCATGGTCATGTAAACATGAACGTTTTTACCATCTCTAACTATCTTGACCTCAGCATCATTTGTTGCTTTTCTTGGATGTTCGTTTTCAGCTAGCCTATAGATTTTTTTCGAATTATTTTTAATAATTTCTGCTGGAATTGCTGCTGCATAGTGAGGCTCACCATGTGTAGGGAAATCTAAAAGTAATTCCATTTTATCTCCAGAGATATCATAAAGTTGTGCAGAGTGTTCCATTTCTGGGCCTGTTGGTAAATACCGGTCTTTTGTTATTTTGTTCATAGCAAACATATATTTACCAAAAGGTTTTGCAGAGTTTCCTCCAGGAATTGTTAAGTGACCAACAGAATAATACGTTGGTTTTCTGTCAATAACTTCCCAAGTACCCAATTTCCATTTTACAACTTCAGAAGAAATAAAGAAGGTCGTATAGGCATTTCCTTTACCATCAAATTCGGTATGTAAAGGTCCTAAACCTGGTTGCTCTACAGAACCTGCCAAAACATCTTCGAAGTTTAAAATTGGAATACCATAAGCATCACCTGCAAATTTTTTGTTCTCAATAGCATCAAGCATTTTTGTAAATGAGTGTACTGTTAAATTAGCTGAAAGTTTACCGTTACCAACAATATATTCTCCCGATGGATCTACGTCACAACCATGAGGTGATTTTGGAGTTGGTAATAAATATACAGCTCCAGGAACTTCTGAAGGATTCACCACACGTACTTCTTTTTTCATAGTAGACGTTGCAGTATGTGTTGCTTCATCATATACGTTATGCGCATAATTTGCTGGCATCATTGTACCACCACCATTATTTACGTATTCTTCAATTTTTTTCCAGTTTATAGCAGCAATAAAATCTTTATCGTTTTGAGAAGCATTAACCTCTAATAAAGTATTGGCTTCTTCTGTATTATAAGTGGTAAAGAAGAACCAACCATGGGATTTTCCACGTCCAGGATGCGATAAATCATAGTTGAAACCTGGCATTAGTACTTGGAATTTAATATCCATATGACCATGTTCTGGATCTACAGAGATAAAAGATAGCGCCCCTTTAAAGTTTCCTTTATAGTCTTTAATAGACATGTCTTTTTGTGGGACTGGTACAGAAAAACGTGTCCCCGCTACGACATACTCAGTATTTTCTGTAATAAAAGATGAACTGTGGTTTCCTGCACTATTTGGAACTTCAATAATTTCTTCAGTTTCAAAAGTTGTTAAACTAATTCTTGCAATACGAGGTGTATTGTTTCCATTAATAAAAATCCAACGACCATCTAATTCTCCTTTAGTTTGAGAAATGTCTGGGTGATGCGAATCATCCCAAGGTACAAAACCATAAGATGTCTCTAACATAGGTTTGGTTTCTTCAGAATAGCCATAACCATTTGTTGGAAATTGAGAGAATACCGGAATTTCTTTAAACATTCTGCCTGACGGTAAGCCGTAAACCGTAAGGTTACCACTATATCCTCCAGAGATAAATGCGTAATGCGAATCGTGCTCACCAGGAGCTACATACACCTTTTCTGCGTTGTTACTAGATAAGGCTCCAGAGTTATTGGACTTACCTGAGTTATTACAGCTTGTAAATGCGACAAGAACCGCTACAATTGCAATAGTTGATGTTAATATATTTTTCATTTTAATATAAATTTGATTAGTGTTTTATTCATCAGTTGGTGGCAATAATACTTTATCTATGACATGCACAATACCATTACCAGCTTTTACACTGCCAAGTATTTTTGCACCTCCAATCATTGGTTCTCCATCAACAATTTCTATCTGTACATATTGGTTGTTCGCTTGACCTAACTTTTTAAACTTCTTTAAAAACTCTTTAGAGTAGTTTCCAGGAGTAACGTGATACTTTAAGATATTAGCTAAAGCATCCTTGTTTTCTGGCTTTAACAAATTTTCTACAGTGCCTTCTGGTAATGCTGAAAAGGCTTCATTAGTTGGTGCAAATACCATTAAAGGTCCTGCATTTACTAAAACATTTTCTAATTGAGCAGCTTGTACCGCAGCAACCAAAGTTGTATGATCTTTTGAGCCAATGGCTATTTGTAATACATTAGGTGTAGATCCATCATCTTCAATAAAGGCCTGACCTTGTTTTTCGTCAGTTTGTTCAGTAACTGTTGTTGCCGGCTCTTCTGTTTGATCGTCTTTATTATTCTTACAGTTAAAGAACAATACAACAAGAAGTGTGGTAAATAGGATTTTAAGGTTAGTTTTCATATGTAATTATTTTAATGTTCTAAAATATTCTAAAACTGCTCTGGCTTCTTCTTCGGTAAGATTTTGGTTAGCCATAGGCGAGCCATTAAATTCCATTAACAACTCTTTTGCCAAAGGATCTTTTTGTACCATTTCATCTGGATTTAAAATCATGTTCATAACCCATTCCGGTGTTCTACGTTCTAAAATCCCTGTTGGAGCTGGACCAATAAATTTTTTATCTGCTCGGTGGCAAGCGGTACACATTTTTTTATAGATATCAGCACCGTGGGCTGCCATACTTTGGTCAATTTCGGCAGGTAAGTCAATAGATGTGATTGGACCAATGCCTTTGTTGGATAGGGCTACTTTTTTTGAGGCCGGAACTTTTTCGGCACTACTAGTTGCTTTTTGTTCTGTAGGCGCTTTTTTTTCATAAGAAAAGCCCTCTTTCTTTTTTTCTTCTTTACCACCACAACTTATTAGCAGTATTGCAAAAAAGGCCATAACAATGTTTAGTGTTTTTTTCATGTTTAATTTAATTTAGTGGTGCAAATTTAAAACTAGATACCGCAATATAATATGATAAAAATCATTTTTAGGATAAAAACATCTTTTTTATATTTGTGCTGGATTTATTATATTCGAAAATGCTTTCAAATTCATCAAAATACGCTATTAAAGCCGTACTATATCTGGCTTTAAATTCCAGTAAAAACAATAAGGTAATGGTTAAGGACATTGCTAAACCTATAAATGTGCCGCAGGCTTATATTGCAAAATTGTTGCAAGCATTGGTTAAAGAAAAAATAGTAACATCTGTTAGAGGGGTGAATGGGGGGTTTTATTTAGATGAAAAAAATAAAAACCAAACCATATTAAGTATTATTGCGGTAATAAACGGGAAAGAACAATTTAATACGTGTATGCTAAGTTTAGAAAAATGCGACGAAGACAAACCTTGTCCGTTACATAACATGCTAAACCCTTCAAGAAATGACATATTAAAAAATTTAAGGTCCAAAACCATTAAAGATCTTGTTAAGGATGTTGAATTAGGAAATACTTTTCTTCCGCTTTAAAAATAGAATCTAACAAACGGCGCCCATGGATCTATATAAATACTCTTTTCTTTATCATAAAGTAAATCATAACGCAAACCGAATGTTACATTTCCGCTTCTGTAACCCGCGCCAATAAAGAGTGCTGGAGACCAGTAAGTGTCATTTTCAATATTCAGACTCTCATCGTAATTCCTTTTAACATGAAGTTGCTCAAACTCTGATGACAATTGGATTTCATTAATCACATTAAATAAGCCAATGATGCTACCACCTAAGATGGTCGACTTATAAACATTTTTCTGGTTGTTTATAGTGCCATTTAAACCCAAACCAATTGCAAAGTTTTGGTCAATTTCATAAATGGCACTTGGGGCTAAAGTGCCACTAAAAAAACCATCCCCAAAACTCAGTCCTATCCCGCCACCAAAACGTACATGGTCCCAAAATTCATTATTCTGTTGAGCCGAGAGGCAAATAACAGTCGAGAAAAAAAATATGATTATTGTAAATGAAACTTTGTTCATAATGTTCATTAATATGGGGTTATAGTGAAAATCGTTATGAATCAACACAGGGAAATCAATGACAAATCTAAAAATTAATTATGTGATTATAAATATAGTGAAAGCAACTTTTAATTTTACTAAATGTTGTATTTTTGATGAAATTTTGACTTAGCGACATTATATTACAATAATAATGGATAAATTTTCTTTTTTAAACGCCGCACACACAGCTTATTTTGCTGATTTATACGATCAATACATACAAAACCCTGATGCAGTTGAACCTAGTTGGAGAGCTTTTTTTCAAGGCTACGATTTTGGGAGTGAAAATTATGGTTTAGATGGCGAAATAGTAGAGGGAGTAGTAACCCAAATCCCTGAGCATATTCAAAAAGAGTTTAGTGTTGTAAAACTTATTGATGGGTATAGAATGCGGGGGCACTTGTTTACCAAAACAAATCCAGTTCGCGATAGAAGAACCTATAAACCCAATTTAGATCTAGTAAATTTTGGTCTCTCATTAAACGATTTAGATACTGTTTTCAATGCTGGGGAAACCATAGGTATTGGGGCACAAACCTTAAGAGAAACCATTGTTCATTTAGAGCGTATTTATTGCAGCTCTATCGGGGTAGAATACATGTATCTTCGTAACCCGGATGTGATTAAGTGGTGGCAGGGGAGATTAAATGAAAATGATAATCACCCTAATTATTCAATAGAAACCAAAAAATACATTCTTTCAAAATTAAATCAAGCGGTGACGTTCGAGAACTTTTTGCAGACCAAATATGTGGGGCAAAAACGATTTTCTTTGGAAGGTGGCGAAACTCTAATTCCTGCCATTAGCAACGTCATGTATTATGCTGTAGAAAGATATGGTGTAAAAGAATGTGTGCTAGGAATGGCACACCGCGGACGTTTAAGTACGCTGGTCAACATTTTCAGAAAGCCTTTAAGCGAGCTTTTTAGTGAGTTTGAAGGGAAGGATTTTGAAGACGAAAACATTGATGGTGATGTAAAATATCACTTAGGGCTAACTTTAGATAAAACCTATTTAAACGGGAAGTCTATCAAGATGAACCTAGTGCCCAATCCATCACATTTAGAAACGGTAGGCCCTGTAGCAGAAGGGATTACCAGAGCTAAAATAGATAATGATTACGAAGGCGATAATTCTAAAATACTACCCATTCTAGTACATGGTGATGCAGCAATAGCGGGACAAGGTATTGTTTATGAGGTCGCGCAAATGAGCCAGTTAAATGGCTATAAAACAGGTGGGACGATTCATATTGTAGTAAATAATCAAATTGGTTTTACTACAAATTATTTAGATGGTCGTTCGAGTACCTATTGTACAGATGTTGCGAAGGTTACTTTATCGCCAGTCATGCATGTGAATGCAGATGATGCTGAGGCGGTGGTTCATGCCGTCGAAATGGCTTTAGAATACAGAATGCGATACAGGAAAGATGTTTATATTGATCTTTTGGGATACCGAAAGTATGGACACAACGAAGGTGATGAGCCTCGATTTACACAGCCTAAACTGTATAAAAAAATTGCAAAACACGATAATCCATATAAAATATATTCAGAAAAGTTAATAGCTGAAAATTCTATTGATAAGGCATACGTAGAGAAGATCACAGCAGATTTTAAAGCGACTTTAGAAAAGGAATTCACCAAATCCAAAAATGCAGATGCGAGTATAGTACGTGAATTTATGGGGGAGCGCTGGACGGATTTTGAACGTCAAGGTGTTGATGCCATGCTAGAATCGGTGGACACGTCGTATTCAAAAGAAAAATTAAAAAACATCTCAAAAGTAGTCTCTACTGTGCCAGAAGGTGCTAAATTTTTACGTAAGGCAGAACGAATTCTAGAAGGCCGTTACAAAATGGTATTTGAAAGTGACACTTTAGATTGGGGCATGGGCGAAACTTTAGCTTACGGAAGTTTAATGGAAGAAGGCTTTAACGTTCGTATGTCTGGCCAAGATGTAGAACGCGGTACCTTTAGTCACCGTCATGCTATTTTAAGAGATGAAGTTTCAGAAAAGCGTATTAATTTATTAAATACCAATCCTGCGAATACAGGTAAAATGGATATTTATAATTCATTGTTATCAGAATATGGTGTTTTAGGTTTTGATTATGGGTATGCCATGGCCAACCCGAACACCTTAACCATTTGGGAAGCTCAGTTTGGTGATTTTAGCAATGGTGCTCAAATTATATTCGATCAATATTTATCTGCAGCTGAAGATAAGTGGAAATCCCAAAATGGGATTGTGGTTTTATTACCGCATGGTTACGAGGGCCAAGGTTCAGAGCACTCATCGGCAAGAATAGAGCGCTACCTGCAACTTTGTGGCGATGATAATATGAATGTTGCCAATTGTACAACACCTGCTAATTTTTATCATTTGTTACGTCGTCAAATGAAACGCGATTTTAGAAAACCGCTGATTGTGTTTACCCCTAAAAGTTTATTGAGATTGCCAAAGGCAACATCATCAATAGATGAATTAGCAAAAGGATCTTTTCAAGAAGTAATTGATGATACGGTAAATCCGGAGAACATCAAAAAACTCGTATTCTGTTCAGGTAAATTTTATTACGATTTATTGGAAGAGCGTGAGCAACATGGAAATGACTCGGTTGCCTTGGTTAGAGTAGAGCAACTATTTCCATTGCATAAAGAAAAATTACAAGGCATTATTGATCGCTACCCGAATGTTGAACATTATGTATGGGCACAAGAAGAACCAAAAAATATGGGCCCTTGGAGTCATATGGCGCAGCGATTTGATTTGGTTAAATTAGAAGTCATTTCAAGACCATACAGTTCGGTTCCAGCACCAGGTTCCAGCACTAGAGATAAGCGCAGACAAAGGCGGGTTATCAATGCTGTTTTTGATCAATCTTAAGATTATAATTAATAAAAATATTTAAATAGATAGTAATTCATATACCATTAAAATTATAAAGAATGATTTTAGAAATGAAAGTGCCTTCTCCAGGAGAATCCATTACAGAAGTGGAAATAGCAACATGGCTAGTTGAAGACGGAGACTATGTAGAGAAAGACCAAGCCATAGCAGAGGTGGATAGCGATAAGGCAACCCTTGAGTTACCAGCAGAAGCGAGTGGTGTTATTACACTTAAAGCGGAAGAAGGTGATGCAGTAGAAGTGGGTGCGATAGTGTGTTTAATAGATACGAGTGCTGAAAAACCAGAAGGTGATGAAGTTGCAAAAGAAGAAAAGAAAGCCGATGCTCCAAAAGCTGAACCTGCTAAAGAGGCGAAACCTGAGTCTTCAACTTATGCTACAGGTACAGCAAGTCCAGCTGCAAAAAAAATACTGGCAGAGAAGGGTATGGATACATCCACAATTTCTGGAACAGGAAAGGATGGAAGAATTACGAAGGCGGATGCTGTAAATGCAGTGCCCTCTATGGGAACGCCAACGGGCGGAAGCAGAGGAACTTCACGTAGTAAAATGTCAATGCTGCGCCGTAAAGTAGCAGAACGTTTAGTAGAAGCTAAGAATACAACCGCGATGTTAACCACATTTAATGAGGTGGATATGTCGCAAATATTTGCTTTAAGAACTGAGTACAAAGAAACGTTTAAGGCAAAACATGGTGTAAGTTTAGGCTTTATGAGTTTTTTCACCTTAGCGATAGTAAGGGCGTTAAAAATGTATCCTGCTGTTAATTCGATGATTGATGGAAAGGAAATGATTTCTTATGATTTTTATGACATAAGTATTGCTGTTTCTGGACCTAAAGGACTCATGGTTCCCGTGATGCGAAATGTGGAAAACTTGAGCTTTAGAGGTGTAGAGTCTGAAGTAAAGCGATTGGCTATTCGTGCTCGTGATGGACAGATTACTGTTGATGAGATGACTGGGGGTACGTTTACCATTTCTAACGGAGGTGTTTTTGGGAGTATGCTATCTACTCCAATTATCAATCCGCCACAAAGTGGTATTTTAGGGATGCACAATATAGTGGAACGTCCGGTTGCTGTTGATGGTAAAGTAGAGATTCGCCCAATTATGTATGTGGCCTTATCTTACGACCATAGGATTATTGATGGAAAGGAGAGCGTAGGATTTTTAGTGGCTGTAAAAGAGGCTTTAGAAAATCCTGTAGAATTATTGATGAACAATGATGTTAAAAAGGCTTTAGAACTTTAAATATTCAATTGAAATAAGTTAAAAAAAGGGTGCTATCAAATCTTCTTATAGCACCCCTTTTGCAATTAGATACTAACTAAAACATTAATTGTAATCACTATAATGACTAGTATAAATAATCCTATTGCGAAGTACTTCTTTAAGAGGTGATTGTCCATTTGTCCACTGTTTAAGTAGGTTGACTTTTCCAAATACATTAGTTTTAAACTAATTGAGGTATATAAAATCTCAATTTTTTTGTTGATTAATAGCATTGTAAATTTAAGAGAGAATATTGAGAAATGAAATACGCACTTCTACGTATTTTTTAGAAAGAAGTATTATAATTAAAATGAAAACTCCAGATCATTACAACCTGGAGTTTTCTTAATTCTCCCTAAGAACTAATTAATAGCACTGTAAAGGTATAGTATAAAAAAGTTATAAAAAATACGCACTTCTACGTATTTTTACAAATAGTCTTTATTTATATTGGCCCATATAGAAAGGGATGTCGGTTTATTATCAAGTTGTAGTTTAGCTACGATATTGCTTCTGTGCTTATCTACAGTTCGAACAGATATGGAGAGGTCGTCAGCAATATCCTGACTTGTTTTATTTTCAGAAATCAGTTTAACTATTTTTAATTCAGATTTAGTCAAATCATTTAGGCCTTCTATTATATGTTCTACAGAATTAGCTTTTAAATAAGTTTTTATTTCTTGACTAAAGTAACGCTTGTTATTAATTGCATGATCGATGCAAGTTTCGATTTCTTCAACAGCAAATTCCTTCAAAATATAACCGTAAACGCCATGTGTTTGCGCTTGATTGTACAATTCCTGTTCTTTATCAAAAGTTATGAGAATTATTTTGGTGGTCAGGTTATTCTTTTTACAAGCTTCGGCAATTTCAAGACCTGTTTTATGGGGCATTCTTATATCAAGAATGGCAATATCTGGTTTTAAGGTCACAATGAGTTTATAAGCAGCATTGCCATCTTCGGCACTGCCTATAATATTATAGCCTTTTGAAGTAAGAAAACCTGAAAGACCACGCAACAACAACGGATGGTCGTCAGCAATTACAATGGATATGTTCATTTTAAGCGGGCTAGGGAAAATTAATACGTTAATAAATGTGCTATTCTAGCTTTAAATATAAATATTTTCTTTCATAATCAATAATGGCTTTAGACTTTTTTAATATATCAGCTCCAATTATTCCATCTACGGGTTTCGAGTCATGATTAATAAGTGCCGTATTTACATGGCTTAAGTTGAATAAAACCAACACAATTTTTTTATCTTTCCACTTCCCAATTTTCACGGTATTCTTTTTTGATGTTTTCGTATCCATATCTATGGCGCCAGCACCAGCAGCTTTTATCAACGAGTCTTCTGCCAATAGATTAAAATTTTTAACAGCTTCGAAACCAACACAGGAATTAGAAGCTCCAGTATCTAAAATAAATAAACCTTTTACACCGTTAATTGTCGCCTTAATCTCAAAATGATTGGTTTTGGTAAGGTGAAGTTTAACCTTTGTATAGTTGCGTACTAACAAAAATTCTTGAAGCGTTTCCATGTAAATGTGTTTTAAGCAAAGATAATCATGTAAAACGATTATTTTTACGGCATAGAGTAACTATAAAATGCCATGTTGAAAGATTTAATAATTACAGATACCCATACCCATTTATATAGCGAAGCATTTGACGAAGATAGAACTGAAATGGTGCATCGATCCATTAAAGCAGGGGTTAAGCGTTTTTTTATTCCAGCTATAGATTCTACATATACGGCGTCCATGTTCGACCTAAAAAAGAATTTTCCAGAGCATGTGTTTTTAATGATGGGCTTACACCCAACCCATGTAAAAAGTAATTATAATGACGAATTAACTCATGTTAAAGAAATGCTTTCTAAACATGAATTTTGTGCTATTGGAGAAATAGGAATTGATTTGTATTGGGACAAAACCACATTAGCAATACAGCAAAAGGCTTTTAGGGATCAAATTAAATTGGCAAAACATTACAAATTACCGATCGTAATACATTGTAGAGACGCTTTCGATGACATATTTGACATATTAGAAGAAGAGAAGGGAGCAGATTTACACGGTATTTTTCATTGCTTTACAGGAACTTTAGAGCAAGCCCGTCAAGCCCTTTCTTATAACATGAAATTGGGTATTGGTGGCGTGGTCACCTTTAAGAATGGCAAAATAGATCAGTTTTTGAAACACATCGATTTAAAACACATCGTTTTAGAAACAGACTCACCCTATTTGGCTCCAGTACCGTATCGCGGCAAGCGTAACGAAAGTAGCTATATTATTAATGTACTGGAGAAATTATCAGAAATATATAAGCTACCCATTGAAGAGATTGCACATATAACGACGGAAAATTCTAAAGCCGTTTTCAATATTTAAAACATGAGCAAAATGCAACCTAATATTTTATTGATTTATACTGGAGGAACCATTGGGATGGTTAAAGATTTTAAAACTGGAGCATTACGTGCATTCAATTTTAAGAATTTATTAAAAAGTATCCCAGAATTAAATTTACTCGATTGTAAAATAGAGTCGGTGTCCTTTGAAACCCCAATAGATTCGAGTAATATGAATCCTGATTATTGGGTGAAAATCGCCAAAATTATAGAGATCAATTATGACAATTTTGATGGATTTGTTGTTTTACATGGCAGTGATACGATGAGTTATACAGCTTCTGCTCTTAGTTTTATGTTAGAGAATCTAGCAAAACCAATTGTTTTTACAGGGTCTCAATTGCCCATTGGCGATTTAAGAACCGATGCTAAAGAGAATCTGATCACCTCTATCCAGGTCGCATCGCTACAATATAGAAATAAACCAGTTATCAAAGAGGTTTGTTTGTACTTTGAGTATAAATTATATAGAGCCAATAGAACTACTAAAATCAATGCTGAGCATTTTGAAGCATTTTCATCACCTAATTACCCAGATTTGGCAGAGTCTGGGGTACATTTAAAAGTAAACAAAAATCAGCTTTTTAGTCCTAACCTTAGAAAAAAGCTTACCGTTCATAAAAAACTGAATAATAATGTAGCTCTTATTAAGTTGTTTCCGGGGATTTCTGAAACACTTTTGGAAAGTATTTTTAACACACCTAATTTAGAAGGCGTTATTTTAGAAACCTATGGTTCTGGAAATTGTACTACCGAGGCCTGGTTTATCGATTTACTTAAAACAAATATTATAAAAGGCATACATATTATAAATGTGACACAGTGCCCCAGCGGCAGTGTCATCATGGGGCATTACGAAACGAGTAGTCAATTAAAAAAGATAGGAGTTATCTCAGGAAAAGATATTACAACTGAGGCCGCTATTAGCAAACTTATGTATTTACTTGCCAATAATGTTTCAAAAGATGTGTTTAAGATTGTCTATGAAACACCGCTTAGAGGAGAAATGACTTAAAAATTAACCTTTAAAGTTTTAAGGTTTGAAGTTTTTTTTGTTATTTCATCCCCTGTTAATTAAAAAATTTAGAGAGGTGGCCGAGTGGTCGAAGGCGCACGCCTGGAAAGTGTGTATACCTCAAAAGGGTATCGAGGGTTCGAATCCCTTCCTCTCTGCTGTTATTTTTATTTTTTAATTACTTTTTTTTTATATCTTTAACACTTTAACTAATTAATTAAATTAAGATCGAGAACATGAAAAGATTATTTTCTATCCTTGCCATTTCAGGAATTATGGCATTCGGAACCGCAAATGCAACAACCATTGCAAGCACGAATACAGCTGTAACTACGGTAGCTAGTATTACCCAAGATGATGTAGAACCTGTTGAAGAGGAATTAGGGTTCCATCAGGAATTAAAAAAACGATTTATTGAAGGCGGACCAGGATTTATGGGAATCGTACTTTTATGTTTAATCTTAGGATTAGCGATTGCTATAGAAAGAATTATCTTTTTAAATTTATCGACTACAAATACTAAAAAATTAACCCAAAATGTTGAAGAAGCTTTAGCATCAGGAGGCGTAGAGGCTGCCAAAGAAGTTTGTAGAAATACTAAAGGACCAGTAGCATCCATTTACTATCAGGGTCTAGATCGCGTTGATGAAGGTTTAGATGCTGCCGAGAAAGCTGTTGTAGCTTATGGTGGTGTTCAAATGGGACAATTAGAGAAAAACGTTTCTTGGATTTCGTTATTTATCGCATTAGCACCTATGTTAGGGTTTATGGGAACGGTAATTGGTATGATTCAAGCATTCGATAAAATTGAAGCTGCTGGAGATATGAACCCATCACTTGTTGCGGGTGGTATTAAAGTAGCCCTTTTAACAACGGTATTTGGTTTAGTTGTTGCCATTATACTTCAGATTTTTTACAATTACATTATTGCTAAAATTGATAGCATCGTTAATGATATGGAAGATGCTTCTATCACGTTAATGGACTTGTTAATTAGAAACAAGAGGTAATAATAATAAAAACTGAAAAGATGAATTCAAAAAAAATATTATCCATACTACTGGGTATTGTTGGAATAGCTTCCATAGCGCTTCTAATGGTTATCATTAGTACTGGAGATGAATCAATAAAAGCAGGTGAAGCTTCGAGTACAGTAAATTTATTTATGTACGTGGCTTACATCGTGCTATTGCTAACCTTAGTATTCGTAGTCGTATTCACTTTGAAAAACATGTTTGCAAATAAGCATACTTTAAAGAATACGTTGATGTCCGTTGGAGCGTTTATTGTATTAGCAGTAGTTTGTTACTTTTTAGCAACAGGCGTTGAAACACCTTTAAAAGATGGCGACACATTATCTGCTAACGGATCTCAACTTATTGGAGGCGGATTATATTTGTTTTACGTTCTAATTCTAATTGCTGGAGGTATCATGTTAGTTTCAGGAGTTAAAAAAATGACTAAATAATTATGGCAAAACGATCGGCACCAGAAGTTAATGCGGGCTCGATGGCCGACATAGCTTTCTTGTTACTAATATTTTTCTTAGTAACAACAACCATTGAAAAAGATTCCGGTATCAACCGAAAGCTTCCTCCTATAGAAGAATCTGAAGAGGATGTTATTATAAAGCAAAAAAACATTTTTACGGTTTTATTGAACAAAAATGACCATTTGCTTGTTGAAGATGAGGTTATGGAATTGAAAAATTTGAGAAAAGCCGCTGTTGAATTTTTAGATAACGGTGGTGATGGATCCTGTACATATTGTAAGGGGAAGAAAAACCCGTCCTCATCCGATAATCCAGATAAAGCGATCATCTCTTTGAAAAATGACCGTGAAACGTCATACTCTGCATATATATCCGTTCAGAATGAGTTGGTTGCAGCGTATAATGTGTTAAGAAATAGAAGGGCTCTAGAAATAGGCGCACAAAAAGGATTTCCTAAAATGAACTTTATCGACATGCAAGACAACTATAAAGATGTTAGGTGGAACGGTAATAAGGAAAAACTTAAGGATGTCATTGATCAAATCAAAACGGAGATTCCTCAAAAGCTTTCAGAAGTACAATAATTTAGAATTAAATAATATAAAAAATCATGTCTAAATTTAAGAAGAAAAAAGAAGGAGGTTTAGCTCCAATTAATACGGCATCTTTACCAGATATTGTTTTTATGTTGTTATTCTTTTTTATGGTGGCCACTGTAATGAGGGAAGATACATTGATGATTCAAAATGCCTTACCCGTAGCAAATCAAATTGAAAAACTTGACAAGAAAAACCCTATAAGTTATATTTACATTGGAAAACCAAGTGCTAATTATAAGAAGTTCGGTACCGAAGCAAGAATTCAATTAAATGATAAATTTGCAGACCTTGGAGAAGTTGGTACTTTTATTAATGCTGAAAGAGCAGCACTTAGAGAGGAATTAATTCCTTTTTTAACAGTGTCTTTAAAAGTGGATAAAGAAGCAAACATGGGTATTGTTGGTGATGTTAAGCAAGAACTGAGAAAAGTGAATGCATTAAAAATAAACTACACAACCGGTAGTGGTGATGCATTGACAAATAAATAGTATAATCTTAATTTGTTAAAATAAAAAAGGTATTCTCTGTAGAATACCTTTTTTTTATCTTTTAAAAGTATTTTCTGTATGTCAAAAAAAAGTTGGTATAGAACGTTCATTACAGGTGTTATTTGTGGTTTTTTAGGATTATTTAGTACTCAAGCACAAGAAACCATTATTAAAGAAATAGATTCGCTTTACAAGGAAGATCAATTCTATGTGGGTGTGACTTATAATCTACTGGGTAAAAAGCCAAATGATGTTAAGCAAACCGGTTTTTCAGCTGGAATACATATGGGGTTTATTAAAGATATGCCCATTAATAAGAATCGTAATGTAGCGATTGGTATTGGCTTGGGCTACTCTGCAAATTCATACAATCAGAACTTGCTTGTTAGTAAGGATGATTTAGGCAATTTTAATTATTCGGTACTTCAGGACACAGAAACCTATTCTAAAAATAAATTTTCAGCGCACTTTGTTGAAATGCCTGTGCAATTAAGATTGCGGACCTCTACACCGACGGGTTACAAATTCTGGCGTATTTACACGGGATTTAAGGTGGGATATATGTTTGCGCACACCACAAAGTATAGCGGCGAGTTAGGTGATTTAAACTATACGGATATTGATGATTTTAATAGACTGCACTACGGATTAACATTGAGTGCTGGGTATAATACCTGGAATTTCTATATGTATTACGGCTTGAATCCTATTTTCTCAAATGAGGCTCAAATAGATGGAAGCCAGATAGACATGAATACGATTAAGGTCGGTTTAATGTTTTATATTCTATAGCCAATAATTGACCAAAATTAATTGGGGCAAAAAGCCAATTGAAAAACCAATGATCAATTCAACGGGGCTATGGGCTTTCATATGCAGTCTGGAAGTAGCTACAGCGCCAATAATAATAGTCATTAGAGCTAACGTGCCATTTATATTAATACTAAAATGAATGCTCAATGCTAAAAAAAACATAAAGACACCCGCTACCGAAATCATATGAATACTGGCCTTAAACTTCGCAATGGCCAAAAGCAGACAGGTTAATGTAGAGATTAAGATGCCAACAAAAAAGTAGTAAAGTTCGATAACCTGAGTAGGTGTGACGATGCGCTTTAATATAATAAGGAGAACAATACAGTTTAATAATAACGGAACGATACGTTCACTCGTGGTTTCCAAATTAATGGTATTAACCTTTCCCAATGTTCTTAAAAGAAAGAAAAGTAAGATTGGTAAAACAATGGTAAGTATCGATAAAGAAATGAGTTTCGCCTGAATTATTTCTATAGGAATATATCTTGGAGACTTTGAAAAATAGAACATAACCCCAACTATTGGCATTATCAACGGATGAAAAACGTACGATATACTTTTTAAGAGACGATTCATTAAAGCTTTTTACGAAGTCTTGCTACAGGAATATCTAATTGCTCTCTGTATTTGGCAACTGTTCTTCGGGCTATTGGATAGCCTTTGTCTTTTAATATAGACGCTAAAGTTTCGTCTGTTAGCGGTTTCTTTTTGCTTTCGTCCTCTATCACAGTTTCCAGAATTTTCTTTATTTCTCTGGTCGATACATCTTCGCCTTGATCATTTTTCATAGATTCTGAAAAGAATTCCTTAATTAACTTCGTGCCATAAGGCGTGTCTACATATTTGCTATTTGCAACTCTTGATACGGTAGAAACATCCATGGAAATTTCATCAGCAATATCCTTAAGGATCATTGGTTTTAAATTGCGCTCATCCCCTGTTAAAAAGTACTCCTTCTGGTAGTGCATAATGGCACTCATGGTAACAAATAAGGTCTGCTGACGTTGTTTAATAGCTTCTATAAACCACTTGGCAGCATCTAATTTTTGCTTAATAAAAATGACGGCATCTTTTTGGGATTTCGATTTATCTTTAGCATCCTTATAGCCCTTAAGCATATTATTATACTCTCTAGATACGTGAATTTCTGGGGCATTACGTCCATTCAAGGTGAGTTCTAGTTCACCATCAACAATTTTAATGGCGAAATCGGGGACCACATGTTCTGTAATTCGGTTGTTACCGGCATAGGAGCCTCCGGGTTTCGGATTTAAATGTTCAATCTCAGAAACGGCATCTTTTAATTGAATTTCTGTTATATCAAATTTTTGAATTAGTTTTTTATAATGCTTTTTTGTAAACTGATCAAAGGCATTGTCAATAATATTAATCGCTAATTCAGTATCTGCAGTTTTTTCTTTTCTGTGAAGTTGAATACTTAAACATTCCTGAAGATTTCGTGCCCCAACACCAGCAGGATCTAGTTGATGCACAATCTTTAAAACGCGCTCAATCTTATCTTCGGTAGTGTAAACACTCTGTGTAAATGCCAAGTCGTCCATAATATCTGAAACGGATCGACGGATATAGCCACTTTCATCAACGCTACCCACCAAAAATTCGGCGATATCTCGCTCTTCATCAGAAAGGCGGTACGTATTTAATTGACTTATTAAATGTTGTCTAAATGAGGTGCCAGCGGCATAAGGCATCGTTTTTTCTTCGTCATCGCTACTGTAATTATTAACCTGCGTACGGTAATCTGGAATTTCATCATCACTTAAATACTCATCGACATTGATGTCTTCCGTATTAATGGTTTCGTTATCTTCGAAATCATCAGAGGTATTATCAAGATCTGAATCAAAATCGCTATCGTCCTCTTCCTTTCCGCCTTCCAATGCTGGGTTTTCTTCTAGTTCCTGTTTAATACGTTGCTCGAAAGCTTGCGTAGGCAACTGGATCAATTTCATTAATTGAATTTGTTGCGGCGACAATTTTTGCGACAACTTAAATTGTAAATGTTGCTTAAGCATAATTAAAATTTGGTTTCAGATAAAAGTATTAAATTTCTTTTTATCCCTATGTTACCTTATTACATTTCTTTTTTAACCTTTAGAATTCTGCATTTTGAGGTGTTCTAGGAAACGGAATCACATCTCTAATATTGGTCATTCCTGTAGCGAACATGACTAAACGTTCGAAACCAAGACCGAAACCGGAATGCACTGCGGTACCGTATTTACGTAAATCGAGATACCACCATAATTCTTCTTCAGAAATATCTAAAACGGCCATTTTCTCTTTTAAAACCTCTAAACGTTCTTCACGTTGTGCACCACCAACAATTTCACCTATTCCTGGAAAAAGTATATCCATAGCCCTTACCGTTTTACCATCTTCATTTAAACGCATGTAAAAGGCCTTTATATTTGCAGGATAATCAAATAAAATCACAGGACATTTAAAATGTTTTTCAACTAAAAAGCGCTCATGTTCACTTTGTAAATCTGTTCCCCATTCATTTATGATGTATTTAAACTTCTTCTTTTTATTGGGTTTGCTATGTCGTAAGATGTCAATAGCCTCAGTATAGCTTACCCGCTTAAAATTATTTTCGGTAACAAACTTTAGTTTTTCAATTAAAGACATGTCACTGCGTTCGGCCTGTGGCTTCGTTTTCTCTTCATCTAGCAATCGCTTGTCAAGAAATTCTAAATCTTCCAAGTTATGTTCAAGCACATATGCGATTACCGATTTCAGAAAATCTTCGGCAAGATCCATATTACCTGCTAAATCCATAAAAGCCACCTCAGGCTCAATCATCCAGAATTCTGCTAAATGGCGAGACGTATTGGAATTCTCAGCTCTAAACGTAGGGCCAAAAGTATATACTTTACCTAGTGACATGGCATAAGTTTCTGCTTCTAACTGACCAGAAACCGTAAGATTGGTTTCTTTTCCGAAAAAATCCTTAGTGTAGTCTACTTCACCAGCGTCATTTTTTGGCGCGTTTTTGGTCTCTAAAGTTGTTACCCTAAACATTTCGCCAGCACCTTCTGCATCACTTCCTGTAATAATTGGGGTGTGCATGTAGTAGAAACCATTATCGTTAAAATATTTATGAATGGCGAACGAGAGCGTTGAACGTAAACGCATCACGGCACTAAAGGTATTGGTTCTGGTGCGTAAATGTGCCTGTTCCCTTAAAAACTCAAAGGAGTGTTTTTTGGGTTGAATTGGGTAGGTTTCAGAATCGGAATCCCCTAAAATATCAATGGAGTTCACCTTGATTTCAACCTTTTGACCTTTACCTTGGCTTTCAACCAACTCACCTTTGATATGAACTGCCGCACCCGTTGTTATACGTTTTAAGAGCGCCTCATCAAACTTTTCAAAATCTACCACGCATTGGATATTATTTAAAGAAGAGCCATCATTTAATGCTATAAATCTATTTGCTCTAAACGTTCTTACCCAACCTTTAATATCTACTTCGGGCAATATAATATCTTCAGATAATAATTCTGAAACAGTACGTAATTTCATGTGTCGTTAAATTTAAAATGCAAAGATAAATTTTTATCTCTATTGGCGTTACTTTTCTTTGATATCATCTCCTTTAGGAATGATATTTATAGCAGGTTTTTTAAGCACTTTTTTATTGGCAATAAGGCGTTCCAATGATAATAATAGAGAAGGCAGAAGTAAAAGGTTAGAAAGCATGGCGAATAATAATGTGGCAGATACCAAAGCGCCCAATGCTACGGTACCGCCGAAACTTGAAATGGTAAATACCGAGAACCCGAAAAACAAGACGATAGACGTATAAAACATACTCACGCCCGTTTCTTTTAAAGCGGCATAGACCGATATTTTTATTTTCCAATGGTTTGCCTGTAGTTCTTGACGATATTTGGCCAAAAAGTGAATGGTATCATCTACCGAAATCCCAAAAGCGATACTAAAAACCAAGATGGTCGAGGGCTTAATGGGCACTCCCAAATAGCCCATCAATCCCGCAGTAACCAACAGCGGTAATAAATTGGGAATCAATGAGACAATAACCATTCTACCAGACCTGAACATATAAGCCATAAAAAGGGAAATTAAAAGTATGGCTAAAGACAGTGAAATGGCTAGGTTTTTAACCAAGTATTTTGTTCCTTTTTGAAACACCAATGCCTTCCCAGTCATTGTCACACTATATTTTTCCTTTGGAAAAACCTTATCGATTTTGGTTTGAAGATTCTCTTCGATACGTTCCATTTTATCGGTACCAATATCCTTCATAAACGTGGTGATTCGCGCGTATTGCCCTGTGCTATCTACAAAATTTTTGAGCAAGTCAACATTTGAAGATGAGTTTTTAGCGTATGATAGGATAAAACTATTTTCTTGTGATGTGGGTAGCTGGTAATATTTAGGGTTGCCGTTATAATAGGCTTGTTTAGAATATTTAACTAAACCTACCACTGAAACGGGTTTTGATAAATCTGGTGTTTCGATAATTAAGTCTTCAAGCTCGTCCATACGTTTCAAGGTAACGAGTTTCATAACGCCTTTCTTCCGTTTGGTGTCTATCATGATTTCTAACGGCATGATACCATTGAATTGGTCTTCAAAAAAACGAATGTCATTTACGAATTCAGAATCCTGAGGCATGTCTTCAATTAAACTGCCTGAAATCTTAATTTGATAAATACCTATAATACTCAGTGCTAATAATACAACTGAAGTAATATAAATGGTAATGCGTTTGTGGCGTACCATACGTTCCATCCAATCTACAAAACCACCAATCCAGCGCTTGTTCAAATGCTCTAAGTGTCTCGTTTTAGGGTAAGGTAATACCGTGTAAATAATAGGAATTATTAATAAACAGAGTATAAAAATGGCGAGAATACTTAAAGAGGCCACAATACCAAATTCCTTAAGCAACTTACTTTCTGTTAATATAAATGTGGCAAATCCAGAAGCGGTAGTCACGTTAGTCATTAATGTCGCATTTCCAACTTTTGTAATCACGCGTTGCAACGATTTGACTTTATTACCATGAAGTTTGACCTCATGCTGGTATTTGTTAATCAAAAAGATACAATTGGGAATCCCTATAACAATAATTAGCGGTGGAATAAGTGCCGTTAAAACGGTTATTTCATAATTTAAAAGACCTAAAATACCGAATGTCCACATGACACCTATACACACAACCACTAGTGAAATCAACGTCGCCCGGAAAGATCTAAAAAACAAAAAGAAAATAAGCGAGGTGACTAGTAATGCGGCTGTAATAAATAAGCCAATCTCATCTACAATATTCTGGGAATTCAGGGTACGGATATAGGGCATCCCAGAGATTCTAACATCTAAATTGGTCGCGTTTTCAAACGTATTTATAATGGGGGTTAACTCGTTAATTACAAAGTCTTTTCTAGCTTGGGTGTTTACAACATCTTTTTTCAGGTATAGCGCCGTTCTAATAGTTTTTGTTTCTTTATTGAATAAAAAATTATCGTAAAAAGGATATTGATTAAACAGTTGTTCTTGTAGGCTGTCAAGTTGATCTACTGTTGCAATGGAATCTTTTATAAAAGGTTCTAATATAAATTTCTCGTTAACATCATCTTTCACCAGTTTTTGTAAATCCTTGATAGATACGACCGTTTCTATTTCTGGAAAGGCTTTAAATCTGTCAGAAAGACGGTTCCAGGCATTTAATTTTTCTACGGTAAATAAGGATTCGTCTTGAACGCCAAGAATGATAAGATTTCCTTCTTCACCAAAGGTATTTAAAAATGCATTGTATTTTAAATTTACCTCATGATCATCGGGTAACAGATTCGCTTCGGTATATGTAAAACGCATGTTCTTCCATTGCATACCAAAGAATATAGTAGCCATTAGAATGCCCGCAACAATGACAATTTTATTCCTTAAAATCAATCTCGCGGTAACGTCCCAAAAATCTGCTGTAAAATGTTTAAACATGCCTTATTTAAAGATGGGCAAAGGTAGAAAAAAGGACTGTATTAAGTTATAATGTGACGTTAAAAGTAAACTTAAAAGCAACATTATCACCTATTTCAGGTAAATGATAGGCACCGTATCTATAAGTGAAGCTAAGACCAAAACCAAATAGCAATTTATTGATTTCGAAGCCAGACTCTGTATAGCCTTTTTTTAATGATTTAAAAGTGACGTTTTGATGCCTCTCAGGTTCATTAATATCGCCAATTCCATATCTGGTAATCAATACTAACTGGGGTTTGTACTGTGGTGATATATTAAATGGTTTTAAGTAATGCTTAAGTTGAAGCGTTGCAAATTTATCTGAAAAGAACTCATTAAAAAACATGGTTTCAAAACTGTTGGTTCCAGCTACTGAAAACCGTTGCAAAATAGTTTCCTTATTAATATTATTAGGATAGGCGTGATACAAATGGGTAAGGGGCGTGTCGCCATTAGCAATACCGGAAACTAGGGTGATTTCAGAAAAATCAGCATCTTCTTTGCCAAATTGATAGATGGTTCTAAAATCTACCTTTGAAAAATTGAAGTCACCCTGAATAACGTTTTTAAAACTTTTTGTGTACTGCAAAGTGAATTTTGGAAAGCCATCTTTGGTCTCCATAAGTGCGTTATCCTTAAATTCGAAACGACTAAAGGGGCTCCACTGTAACGCAATTTTTCCTGTGCTTATATGAAAGTTACTTAATACATCATTATCTAAAACATAGCCATACTGGTAAGTAGGATCTATTTTACTTGCGGCAAATTCTGTTTCGGTAAGTAAATGTGAAGATAGCCGGTGCTCTAACGAAACAGATTTTGTAATGTGTTTATGAAATAAATCAATGTTCAGCAATCTGGGCTCGAAAAATTGAAAGAACCGTTTATCCGTTAAAAAGTTAGTGCTTCCTGTTTCCTGTAAATCATCTGTATACGCAACGTTTAACCAAGTGCCGGTACTATTTGAAAGCCGTAAGCCTCCACCAATGCTATATTTAAATCTATGGTCCCTAAACCCATAAACAAGATAGGAGTTAATTCTGAATTTATCAGATAGCGCCTCATTGGTCACACCACCAACACCAGTTCTTACACCTTCATATTGATTATATTTTATAAGATAACGCAGATCAAAATTAAAATATTTGGTGGGGTAGTAGCCATTCCCGATAGAATTTAAAAGTTCGCGCTTTTGTACAGAATCTTGTTTGGGCTCAATGGACGTTTCAGAAAAGGATTGTTGTGATTGTACCTGAATAAAACAAAACAGAAAAAAAAATAAGATAAAGGGTCTTAGCATATTGAATTTTAAAGGCAAGAAATTAACATAAAAAAAGCGACAATTCAGTCGCTTGAAAATTATATAGTCATGATTTCTCTTTCCTTGTTATCGAAAATGTCATCAATCCTTTTAACGTAAGTATCTGTCATTTGTTGCACATCTATCTCTGCATTCTTCTTAAGATCTTCTGATACGTCATCCGATTTTTTAATCTCATTATTGGCATCTTTACGCGCCGTACGAACGCTGATTTTAGCATCTTCAGTTTCAGATTTTGCCAATTTTGCTAAGTTTATGCGACGCTCTTCTGTTAGTGGAGGCACATTTATAATGATAGTATCACCATTATTCATGGGATTAAAGCCTAGGTTGGCAAACATAATACCACGCTCAATTTCTTGAAGCATATTTTTTTCCCAGGGCTGTACGGTAATGGTTCTGCCGTCAGGCGTATTCACATTGGCCACTTGACTTAATGGTGTTTGAGAACCATAATAGTCTACCATGACGCTGCCCAACATAGCAGGGCTTGCTTTTCCAGCTCTAATGTTGATTAACTGTTTTTCTAAATGTTTGATGGCATTATCCATCGCTTCTTTAGTGGTATCTAGTATAAATTGTATATCGTCGTTCATCGTTATTAAACTTTAATATGTGTCAATATGCAAATAGTTTGCCAATGTTATATGTTAACTTCTGTTCCAATTTTTTCCCCAGAAACCACTTTGAGTAAGTTTCCTTTTTTGTTCATGTCAAAGACAATAATGGGTAACGCATTTTCTTGACTAAGTGTAAAAGCTGTGGTGTCCATAACTTTTAATCCCTTACGCAAAACATCATCAAAAGATAAGAAATTAAATTTAATCGCATCCTTATTTTTTTCAGGATCTGTGTCGTAAATGCCATCCACGCGAGTTCCTTTTAAAATCACATCGGCTTCTATTTCTATAGCGCGTAAAACGGCTGCAGAATCTGTAGTGAAATAAGGGTTTCCAGTACCGCCTCCAAAAATAACTACACGTCCTTTTTCTAGATGGCGCATGGCACGTCTTCTTATAAAGGGTTCAGCCACTTCGTTAATTTTTATGGCACTTTGTAGTCTTGTTGGTATGCCTGCATCTTCTAGAGCACCTTGTAAGGCTAATCCGTTTATGACTGTGGCAAGCATCCCCATATGATCGCCTTGAACGCGGTCCATGCCTTTGCTGGCTCCTGCAACACCTCTAAAAATATTCCCGCCACCTATAACTATAGCCACTTCAATACCTTGGTCTGTAATCGTTTTGATGTCTTGAGCATATTCTGCTAAACGTTCTGGGTCAATACCATATTGGCGCTCTCCCATTAAAGCTTCGCCAGATAGTTTGAGAAGTATTCTTTTATATTTCATGAGTTGATTTATGAGGTGTTTGCTTTCGCGGAAACAAAAGTTTAGCAAAACTACATAAATTTTTGTGTTTTACCGAAAGCGTATTTATTAAAATGCTAATTGTCTAGAAAAGCCTGATCCTAATAAAACCTGAAAGTCAAAATATCAGGAATAAAAAAACCACCATACTTATAAAGTATAATGGTTTTTAAATTTTTTATAAATCGCTAAAACAGGATTTAATTAGATGATTTTTATCCTACTGTTACACGTTTGAAACCTGTAATTTGAACATCACCGTATGAATCAACATATTGAGCAACCGTTTGTTTCTCATCTTTGATGAATTTCTGGTCTAATAAACACTTTTCTTGATCTAAAGTCGTATTGTCAGAAATGAAACGTTCCATTTTTCCTGGTAAAATCCTGTCCCAGATTTGTTCTGGTTTACCTTCAGCTTTTAATTCTGATTTGGCCGCTTCTTCCGCTTGAGCAATAACTTCTGGAGTTAATTGCGCCATAGAAATATATTGAGGTACATTTTTAAGTGTTTTACCTAAACGCCCTAATTCAATATTGTCTTTTTCAATAACGGCAATTCTAGCTTCAGTTTCTGAGGCGATGAATGCAGGATCAAAATCTTTATAAGACAATGTGCTTGCTCCCATGGATGCTACTTGCATAGCCACATCTTTAACTAGAGTGTCCGCTTTGTCTACTTTTGTAGACAAACCTACTAAAGCAGCAATTTTGTTAATATGCACGTAAGTGCCAACAAAAGGGGCTTGTAATTTTTCAAAAGCAGTGATGTCTAGTTTTTCACCAATAACACCAGTTTGCTCAATTAGTTTTTCGGCAACGGTCATTCCTTCAAAATCAGCAGTTAAAAAGGCTTCTTTAGAATCATGGTTTAATGCGATTTCAGCCAATTGATTTGCTAGTGCTACAAAGTTTTCATTTTTACCAACAAAATCAGTTTCACAACCCAAAACAATAGCAACACCTTCAGTCTGGTCTGCATTGATTTTTGAAATCGCTGCACCTTCAGATGACTCTCTGTCTGCTCTTTTTTCTGCTACTTTTTGTCCTTTTTTACGTAAAACGTCAATAGCTTTGTCAAAATCGCCTTCGGCTTCAACTAATGCTTTTTTGCAGTCCATCATCCCTGCACCTGTAGCTTTTCTTAATTTATTTACTTCAGCAGCTGTTATTTTTATAGCTTCCATATTATTTTAAAATTTAAAAAAGTCGTTTAATTTATTTCTTAAAAGAAAAGATTAAACGACTTTAAAATGGTGTATTAATGTTATTTATTCTTCTTCTTCAGCTGCAGCTTTTTTTGCTGGAGCCGCTTTAGCTTTAGGCGCATCCTTTTCAGTTGCCACCTCTGGAGTTGCTTCTACAACTTCTTTTTTAGCTTTAGGCGCTTCTTTTTTAGTTGCTGCCTCAGGAGTTGCTTCTACAACTTCTTTTTTAGCTTTAGGTGCTTCTTTTTCGGTGGATACCTCTGGAGTTGCTTCTGTAGCTGCTTTATCAGCTTTAGGCGCTTCTTCTTTAGCGGTAGCCGCGTCTTTTTCAGCTTTACGTTCAGCTAAACCGTTAGATATAGCTTCTGTAACATGAGTTAAAATCTTATCGATCGATTTAGAAGCATCATCATTTGATGGTATAACGTAATCAACTTGACGTGGGTCTGAGTTGGTATCTACCATTGCAAAGATTGGAATGTTTAATTTTTGAGCTTCTTTAATCGCGATGTGCTCACGTTTAATATCTACAACAAACAATGCTCCTGGTAAACGCGTCATATCGCTAATAGAACCTAAGTTTTTTTCTAACTTAGCCCTTAAACGATCGACTTGTAAACGTTCTTTTTTAGAAAGTGTCATGAAGGTACCATCTTTCTTCATTCTATCGATAGAAGCCATTTTCTTAACCGCTTTTCTAATAGTAACAAAGTTAGTTAGCATGCCACCTGGCCATCTTTCTGTAATGTAAGGCATGTTGATTGCACCTGCTTTTTCAGATACAATATCTTTTGCCTGCTTTTTTGTTGCAACAAATAAGATCTTACGACCAGAATTAGCAATTTTGCTTAATGCTGCACCTGCTTCATCTATTTTTGCCGCTGTTTTATAAAGGTTGATAATATGGATGCCATTACGCTCCATATATACGTAAGGTGCCATATTTGGATCCCACTTACGTGTTAGGTGACCGAAGTGTACACCTGCTTCAAGTAATTCTTTTACTTCTACTGCCATTTTGTAATAGTTTACGTTCTGTTGAATTAGCAATGTTCCATTTAGCTTTTGGCTTTTGGCTTCATTTAGATGCTAAACTAAATCCTGTCTTTTGGACTAGGACAACAATAACTTGTTTAATTTTTATTTTGTTTTGAAATGCACTTCGACTGCGCTCAGTGTGACACAGGCAAAAGCAATTCGATAGATAATATTAACGTTTAGAGAATTGGAATTTTTTACGCGCTTTTTTCTGTCCGAATTTTTTACGCTCCACCATTCTTGGATCTCTTGTTAATAAACCTTCTGGTTTAAGTATTAATCTGTTTTCAGCATCGATCTCACACATAACGCGAGAAAGGGCTAAACGAACAGCTTCTGCTTGCCCGGTTATACCACCTCCAAATACATTTACTGTAATATCAAAGTTGTCGTCATTGTTAGTCAAAACTAAAGGCTGCTTTACTTTGTACTGTAAGGTTGCTGTAGTAAAGTAGTTAGCTAAGTCTTTTTTATTAATCGTAATGTTTCCTTTTCCTGGAGAAACATAAGCACGAGCAACAGCCGTCTTTCTACGGCCAATTTTGTGAATTACTTCCATTAATGAAATTCGTTTAAGTTAATTGTCTTTGGTTTTTGCGCTGCATGTGCATGTTCAGAACCAACAACAACTGTTAGGTTACGGAATAAATTTGCACCTAATTTGTTTTTAGGTAACATTCCTTTTACTGATTTTTCTACTAATCTTGCTGGATCTTTTCCAAACATTTCTGTAGCAGTTAAACTTCTTTGACCACCTGGATAACCTGTGTGACGAATGTACGTTTTGTCATTCCACTTGTTTCCTGATAAGTTGATTTTTTCAGAATTGATAACAATAACGTTATCTCCGCAATCAACATGTGGTGTGAAGCTAGGCTTGTGTTTACCTCTTAAAAGTATTGCAACTTTAGAAGCTAAACGGCCCAAAGTTTGACCTTCAGCATCCACTAAAACCCACTGCTTATTTACAGTAGCTTTATTGGCTGAAATCGTTTTGTAGCTTAATGTGTCCACGTTTTAATTTATTTTTATTAAACATTCCTCTCTAAAAAAAGAGTTTGCAAATTTACGATTATATATTTGATTACCAAATAGCATGGCGCAATATTTTTAGACTAAAAATCAGGTAGTTTCGTGTTACATAAATAGAAGGCAATAAAAAATCTTATTAAAAATCACAAATGGTGAAAAATTAATAAGGTTTTATATCATTCTCGCTGCTCAATATTAGATGAAAAGCGAGATTTTTTTATGTGCTTTTAATGAACCTAAAGCCATTAAGACTATAGATGAGCTATTCAATTCTAGGTTTTTCGTGCATTTTTCGTGCTTTTACATAAGCATATAACATGATGGCTAATTTTAAACTGGCCAATGCTATTCTAGATCGCCTTCCCTTAAGGAAAAAGCCAGTGAGTCCGAGTATTTTAGATGTTATCATTGATTATATTTTTTATTTAATAAACAATTATGCGTTATCACGAGGTTGGTGAATGTCTTGTCTTTGATCTTGCTGATGATTTATCATTTTTCATTAATTTTATATTGTATTACTGTAAATATAAGCCAATTACAGGTTTTTTTTAACGCAAATAAAGGAATGATTGACTTAAATAAAATAAATCTTAATTTTATCAAATTGATTTTTACAATGGAATAAGAAACGGTTTGTTTAGGATATGTCACTCAAATAACGATGCACTTGACTCACGGCCATAGAGCCTTCACCAACAGCAGAAGCCACACGTTTTACAGAGCCTTGGCGTGCATCTCCAACTACAAAAAGCCCAGGCAAGCTAGATTCTAAGGATTCTGGTTCTCGTGATTTATAAATTCCACAATCGGGTAAATCTTCTTTTTTAAGAGAAGCGCCCGTGCAAATAAATCCTTTATTATCTGTTATAACTAGTCCGTCCATCCATTTGGTGTTAGGTTGTGCACCTATAAAAGAGAAGACATTAGAGGTGCTTATTTCTTTTTTCTCATCTTTAGTTCTAATGGTTATGGATTCTAAATGATGATGGCCTTCCAGTTTTACAATTTCGGTTTCAGTCTGTAAATGAATATTTGATGCTGCTTCAATGCGTTGCACTAAATAGTCACTCATTTTATCTCCCAAATGATTACCACGTATCATAATATGCACATCTTTTGCAGAATTGGATAAAAACATAGCCGCTTGACCTGCCGAATTACCACCACCTACAACTACAATAGGTTGGTCTTGACAATTCTGTACATCCATACCTGTCGCTGAATAATAAATACCACTACCTTCGTAGTCGTTAATATTATCTAATGGCAGCTGTTTATAATCTGCACCAGTCGCCACAATGAGCGCTTTCGATTTAATGACTTTATCGTTAGTAGCGCAAACCGTGAAGCAACCCTTACTATGCTCTAAGCTTTTCGCACGGTGCGGAATGGAAATATTGCAACCAAATTTTTGTGCTTGTACATAAGCACGGTTAGCCAAATCGCCTCCTGAAATCCCTGTAGGGAACCCCAAATAATTTTCAATTTTAGAACTCTTACCTGCTTGACCTCCAGGAGCTTCGCTGTCTATAGTCACAACGCTTAAACCTTCAGATGCGGCATAAACACTGGCAGCTAAACCAGCGGGGCCAGCACCAATAATAAGGACATCAAAAACCTTGTCTTCAAAATCCATTAATACGCCACTATATCGTCCCAGTTGTTCAATAGTTGGTGTTTTACATACTTTAGAATCGCTATTTATTAAAAATGGCAAATCTTTTTCTGAGAGGCTAAAATGGTTTAATAGCGATCGGGCTTCTTCTTCTGTATCAACATCAATAAAATTGTGCCAAATGTGATTCTTTTCTAAAAACTCCCTAATTTCATAAGTTTCATTAGACTTTCCTGAGCCTACCACTTTTAAGCCTCCCGAAATGTCGTTGAGAACGGTTTGCTGTCTTAGTAAAAAAGCGTTTAATAAAACATCATTTATATCGCTCAGTTTAGAAATAGCTTCTTTCAACTTGTCTGGTTTAATACGTAACAAGCTGGTGTTTGGAATAGTAACCGCATGAAACTGTGATGCTCTATCGGAAAGCATGCCGCTATCTCCGGTGAACTCATATTTTTTATGAGTTGTTATCGTATTATTATTGTATGGGTCTTCAATATTAATGGCACCTTTTAAAACCACAAAAAAATCATAAATATTATCGCCTTCTGAAAATATTTGAGTTTTATCCTCAAAATGTTCTATACTTCCGTAATCTTTAAGTAGCGTAACTTGGGTGTGCTTAAGTTCTGGGAAACGAGGATCTTTCATTTGATTTTTTTTCAACTTACAATATACGACAGATTCTTTGATTATATTGCTTGGACTTTGATTGACTGATTAATAATGCTTAAGCGGTGTTTTTTGTCTATTTTTGCAGCGCTATGCAAGAGTTACAACTTTCAGATTGGTTGCCTACCACAAATAAAGAGGTTAAAATACGCGGTTGGGATGCCCTAGACGTGATATTGTTTAGTGGTGATGCCTATGTAGATCATCCATCGTTTGGACCTGCGGTTATCGGTCGTATTTTAGAAAGTTATGGCTTGCGGGTTGCCATTGTGCCGCAACCTAATGTCAATGATAATCTTCAGGATTTTGTAAAGCTAGGTGCTCCAAAATTGTTTTTTGGTGTCACGGGTGGTTGTATGGATCCCATGATTAGCAATTACAATGCGAATAAAAAGCGTCGGGATAAAGATGCCTACACACCAAATGGTGATATTGGGTTTAGGCCCGATTATGCGACTACAGTGTATTCCAATATTTTAAAAGAAAAATGGCCAGATGTCCCCGTGTTAATTGGAGGCATTGAAGCGTCTTTGCGTCGTGTAACGCATTACGATTATTGGAGTGATAAGCTGATGCCTTCTATTTTAGAAAGCTCTAAAGCAGATATGTTGGTTTACGGGATGGGTGAACAACCCCTTCGTGAAGTGGTGCGTTTGTTGCAAAAAGGCGTGCCATTTAGTAGTATAACAACCATAAAGCAAACGGCGGTTCTTGTAGATAAAGATGCCAAGATTCCAAAGAACAGTAATTGGGAGGATGTTGAAATTGTATCGCATGAAACCTGTTTGAAGGATAAAAAGAAGTTTGCCTCTAACTTTAAAGTTATAGAGCAAGAATCTAATAAATTGGCAGCAAGACGCATTTTTCAGAAAGTTGGAGAGAAGACGTTAATGATTAATCCGCCGTACCCAACGATGACCGAAGACGAGATCGATGCGTCTTTTGAGTTGCCTTACACAAGATTACCACATCCAAAATACGATAAGCGCGGACCAATTTCCGCCTATGAAATGATTAAGTTTTCCATTAATATCCACCGTGGGTGTTTTGGAGGTTGTAGTTTTTGTACCATATCTGCTCATCAAGGAAAATTTATCGCATCTCGAAGTCAAGAATCTGTGCTGCGTGAGGTTGATACCGTAGCAAATATGCCTGATTTTAAAGGCTATTTATCAGATATTGGTGGGCCAAGTGCTAACATGTATAAAATGAAAGGGAAAATACAGTCTATATGCGATAAGTGTGTGGCGCCTTCTTGTATTTCGCCAGTAATTTGCAGTAATTTAGATACGTCCCATAAACCCTTAACCGAATTATACCAAGCCGTTGATAGTCACCCGAAAGTTAAAAAATCGTTTATTGGCAGCGGTATTCGTCATGATATGTTGGTACCAGAATTCAATAAAAATGCAGATCCAAAGGAGTTAGACGATTACACCGAAGAGGTGATGACAAAGCATGTTTCTGGACGATTAAAAGTAGCGCCAGAGCATACCAGCGATCCTGTTTTAAAATTGATGCGGAAACCATCGTTTACCTATTTTCATAAGTTTAAAGAGCGCTTTGATAAGATTAATATTAAGAAAGGTTTGAAACTGCAATTGATACCTTATTTTATATCAAACCACCCTGCTTGCGAAGTAGAAGATATGGCCAATTTAGCTGCCGAAACCAAAGACATGGGTTTCCAGTTAGAACAAGTGCAAGGGTTTACACCAACACCTATGACGGTGGCTACGGTAATTTATTATAGTGGTTACCATCCTTACACGCTTAAAAAAGTAAACACACCAATATCTCGGAAGGAAAAAGACGAACAACATCGTTTTTTCTTTTGGTATAAAGATGAAAACAAAGCTTGGATTAAAAACACGTTGAATAAACTCGGGCGTCAAGATTTATTAAAAGTACTGCTACCTGAAAAAACGGAGAAGTGGCGCAAAAATAAACCAAACGGCGAAGCGAAGCATACGTTTGATGATGCGATCCCTTTTAATCAACGCAGGAATAAAACTAAATTTAGGTCTAAGAAGAAACGACGGTAGGTTGTTTTTTTTACTTTTTTACTCGAACACCCCTAAAGTCCCCTCAAGGGGACAATCCAAATCAAGAAACCTTATTACAAACTAATGTTGTTGAGATATATTAAGCAACTAATATTTGAGCCACTAGCAAAGATATGCCGTTATAATTGTCCCCTTGAGGGGACTGCGGGGGTGTTTTTAGAGGATTGGTTTTTTAAATTATTCCATTAGTTCTTTCACGGTCTCTTCAATGACCAATAGAACACTAAACATATTCTTTTTGACTTCATCATTTGAAAACCTCAAGAATGTAACACCATAAACTTCCAATTCACCTTGTCTTTTTGCATCGTATAAAAAATTGTGATCATGACTGCTTCCATCAATTTCAATAGCTAAACCAATTTCATGACAATAAAAATCAACAATATAATTAAGCATAGGTACTTGCCTGTGAAATTGAACACCATAAGCGCGTTGTTTAATGTTTTGCCATAATAAAACCTCTGGTAACGTGCTGTTTTTTCTAAGTTGCCTAGCTAGTGATTTTAATTCTGGATTGTATGGAATTATTTTGTTTTTCATGGTTTGCATTTTGTACTCTGACACCCCTAAAGTCCCCTCAAGGGGACATCCTCCGATTAAACTTAGTAACTAATACCCCATTGAGGGGATTACAGGGGTGTTTTTCAGTATAAATTTAAAACAATATAATTAGTTAATAGCTCACTAAAATAAATGTAGTTTTCTTGTTTTTTGTATAAAATAAAATTCATGTCGAAAATACTGAATAATCTGCCTATTGAAGATTTATTAATCGTTAGGTTATTTAGTTCTTATAAGATTGTCAGGCAGCATATCTGGCGTGTCTGTGATGAAAATATTTTTTCACTTGTGGTTTGTCCTTTTTTCTTTTGTTCATAAAATCATTGATATTTTCCTTTAGCTGTTCCTTGTTGATCGCCCTTTTCTTGCCGATAATATTGGTCTTCAGATCTTGGTTGACGTATTCCTGGGGATTCAGTTCCGGGGAATAGGGCGGGATGAACAATACTTCGATCTTATCATTGTTCTCCTCTAGCCATTGGTCAAGTTTGATGGTCTTGTGGGCGGGATGGTTATCGGTAATGAAAAATATCTTTTTATTGCTATACTTTATCATCAGTAGCAAGAACATCTTAAAGACCTCGCTGTTGAAGCCCTTCTCCATCAACATGAACTGCAGATGCCCCCTGTTGCTTATTGCGGAGATCATATTGACCGTGTATCTTTTCCCCGTTGCCTTTATTATAGGCGTTTTTCCTTTAGGGGCATAGCTCTTGCCTGCCTGGTGGTCGCTCCTGCAGCCCGTCTCGTCCCCAAAGTATATTATCGCTCTTTCTGCCTTTGCCCTTTTTTCTATCGCCGGATATTCTTCCTCCAGCCATTTCCGTACGTTTTCCGGCTTTTGCTCGAACGCCTTTCTTATGGGCTTTTGGGGAGTGTACCCCCATTTTTTCAGGTAGCGCCCTACCTGCCAGCGCGACAGCTCGACGCCGAACTTCTGCGATATCAGCTGCTGTACGGCTTCCCTTGTCCAAAGTCCGAAGGGGAGCTTCAACTGCTCGGGAAGTTTTTCCCTGATAAGTTCCCGCACCTTATGGGCCTGGTCCTTCTTGAGTTTCATGCCGCCCTGCACACCACGTTTCCTGCTGCACAGCGCGCGCTTGCCGCCGGCCCTGTACCGCGCCCATATCTTGTTTACCGAACGCTCGGTGATACCGAAAATCTCGGCGGCCTGTCTCTGGGTGCCCAATTTCTTGCGGAGATAATCGGCCACACGCAACCGTGTTTCCTCTTGGGCATCTTGGTTCTTACGCTTCTTCACCTTTGTTTTCATACAATAAAGATACGTAAAATTTTCAGAATAAGAACTAATTTATGCTCTTATTAATAAATGAAGATAATGACTATCTGGGAATTATTGATAAGGGTCAAATTATAAAGACGTTTTTAGAAAGTAATACGGATGAATTTAAGGACATAAAATGTTTTCACTTTATGGTGTAATGGGGAAGAGGAAAAAGCGCATTGATGAAATACCTTCAAAAGAATTAAAAGTGAGCTTTAATACTTTCTTTTTTGAGGCTTGGAAATTTGAAAAGGATGATAATCTACCTGTATCGCTTCTTGAATTTCTTTTACACAAAAGTAACACAGTAACCGAAGAATTTTATGATGATATTTTAAAGTATGGTGGAAAAATATTGATAGGTTTTGGCAATTCAATAAAATTCAATGTTCCTTTATATCCAAAAGGACCTAGTATAAGAGTCGATCCTTCAAAATTTGTCGATGAATTTACATTTGAGGAGACTTTAGTGAGTTGTTTTTTAATGCGCCTCCAACCAATTCAATCCTGTGTCCACTTCAACATCTAATGGCACATCCATTTTAAAAGCACTTTCCATTTCGGTTTTAATTAATGTTTGCATGTCCCCAAGCTCTGGTTTATAAACATCAAACACCAATTCATCATGCACTTGCAATAACATTTTGGTTTTATAATTACCTTCTTGAAGTTTGTTATAAATATTAATCATAGCAATTTTAATAATATCTGCTGCACTACCTTGTATGGGTGCATTCACTGCGTTACGTTCTGCAGCACCACGAACCACAGCATTACGTGAGTTGATATCTTTTAAATAACGGCGACGCCCCAAAACGGTTTGTACGTAACCATTATCGCGAGCAAAATCGACTTGCTCACTCATGTACGCTCGAAGTTTTGGATAGGTGGCGTAATAGGTTTCAATAAGCTCTTTGGATTCACTTCTAGATAAATCGGTTTGATTGCTTAATCCGAAAGCAGAAACACCGTAAATAATACCGAAGTTTACCGTTTTGGCATTGCTACGTTGTTCGCGAGTGACTTCATCTAATGGCACATTAAAAACTTTGGATGCTGTGGACGCATGAATATCTTCACCATTTTTAAACGCTTCAATCATGGTTTCCTCTTTACTTAAAGCAGCAATAATACGGAGTTCTATTTGAGAATAATCGGCAGCTAATAAAATATAGTTTCCATTTCGAGGAACAAATGCTTTTCGTACTTGCCGCCCGCGTTCGGTCCGTATGGGGATATTTTGAAGATTGGGGTTGTTACTGCTCAATCGGCCAGTAGCTGCAACGGTTTGCATATAATCTGTATGGACGCGACCTGTTGATGGTTCTACCTGTGTTGGTAAGGCATCTACATAAGTGCTTTTTAATTTTGCTAAACCACGATAATCCAATATGTTTTGAATAATCTCGTGGTCTTTCGCTAAATAGCTTAAAATATCCTCGCCTGTTGCGTACTGTCCCGTTTTGGTCTTTTTAGGTTTGTCTACAAGCTTTAATTTTTCAAAAAGAATAATCCCTAATTGTTTAGGCGAAGCGATGTTAAATTCTTCTCCAGCAGCTTCATAAATTTTGGTTTCTAATGAAACGATGTCTTTATTGAGGTCTTCAGATAAAGAATTTAAGAATTTTTTATCCAAATTAATACCTTCTATCTCCATAGCCGCCAACACACGAAGCAACGGAATTTCAATATCATCAAATAGTTTTTGGGTATTGGCCTCGCCCAATTCTTTTTCAAAATGTTCTTTGAGTTGAAGGGTAATATCGGCATCTTCAACGGCATATTCGGTTTGTTTTTCTAAAGGAACATCGCGCATCGATAATTGGTTTTTTCCTTTTTTACCGATCAATTCCGTTATAGAAATAGGCGTGTAATTTAAATAGGTTTCCGCCAGTACATCCATATTATGGCGCATATCTGGATTAATCAAATAATGTGCTAACATGGTGTCGAATAATTTGCCTTTAACGTCTACATGATATTTTGCTAATACTTTAATATCGTATTTTAAATTCTGACCAATTTTTTCAATTGTTTCACTTTCAAAAAACGGACGCAATTGCTCAATCAGTGCTTGGGCTTCATTTTTATCTTCTGGAAACGGTAAATAAAAACCTTTCCCCACTTCCCAAGAAAAAGCTATACCTACTAATTCGGCAGTTAACGGATTTAATCCTGTAGTCTCTGTATCAAAACACACTGAAGTCTGATTCATCAAATTTTTAATAAACAGTTTGGTAGCCATTCCAGGTGCGACACTTTGATAAAAATGTGAAGTCGTTTCTGCTGTTTTTCGAGTGAATTCAGAAACAGTTTCTGTTTGAGTTGCACTTGAAGGGTCAGCTCCAAATAAGGAAAATTGTCCAGCACCAGCAGATTGCACTTCTTTTGGGGTGGCCTTTGTGCCTGTATTCTCTGAAGGTTTTGAAGTTCCATTTGATTGACCAGTCGCGACTTGATTTTCAGTTGCAAATGTCTTGAGGAAATTATCCGTTAACCTTCTAAATTCCAATTCTTGAAAAATATTTTTGACCGCTTCAATATCTGGATGGTCCAATTCAAAATCTTTTGCGTTAAAGGTCACAGGAACATCCAACATAATCGTGGCAAGTTCTTTAGACAACATACCCAGTTCTTTAGATGCTTCCACCTTTTCGCGCATTTTTCCTTTTAATTGATCGGTGTTGGCCAGCAGGTTTTCCATGCTCCCAAACTCCTTGATAAATTTTTTGGCAGTCTTTTCGCCCACACCTGGTAATCCTGGAATGTTATCACTAGAATCGCCCATCATACCTAAAAAGTCAATCACTTGCATCGGGGTTTCTACTTCAAATTTTTTCTTTACTTCTGGGATTCCCCAAGTTTCATAACCACCTCCAAAAACAGGGCGATACATAAATATATTGTCGGTAACCAATTGTGCAAAATCCTTATCGGGCGTCACCATAAAGGTTCTATAGCCTTCTTTTTCCGCTTGACGCGACAGGGTGCCAATCACATCATCGGCTTCATAGCCTTCTTCCACCATAATAGGAATGTGCATGGCTTCAAGAATATTGTAAATATGTGGAATAGCGGTTCTTATACCTTCAGGCGTTTCATCTCTATTCGCTTTGTATTCCGAATACATTTCCACACGGTCTACACTGCCGCCCTTATCAAAACAAACCGCTAAATGATCTGGTCGCTCACGTTTAATAACGTCTAATAAGGAGTTCATAAAACCCATAATAGCCGAGGTGTCTTCGCCTTTAGAATTAATTCTTGGATTTTTTATAAAAGCATAATAGCCACGAAAAATAAGGGCATAGGCATCAACTAAAAAAAGGCGTTTTTGATCGGACATGTAGATAGTTTTGATAGAAAATCAAATCTACAAAAACTTATCACCTAATTGAAATTAATTGAAATGCAATTTGTAATTTTCAAATCTTAAATATAAAGAGGCATGACGAAATTTTCAATAGCCATTCATGGTGGTGCGGGCACTTTAGTTAAAGGAATGATGACCCCCGAACTAGAACTTCAATACAAAGAAGCACTAACCTGTGCTTTGAATGCGGGATATCAACTTCTAGAAGCGGGTAAATCGGCTATTGATGCGGTTGAAGAAGCTGTAAAAATATTGGAAGATTCGCATTTGTTTAATGCAGGAAAAGGATCGGTATTTACGGCAAACGAAACACATGAAATGGACGCTAGTATTATGGATGGTAAGACATTAAATGCGGGTGCTGTAAGTTTAATTTCAGGAATAAAAAACCCGGTGAGTTTGGCTCGGGATGTGATGGAAAAAAGTGAGCACGTTTTTTTAGCCGGAGATGGAGCCATGCAGTTTGCAAAGGTCCACGATTACATACTAGAAGAGGATGCCTATTTCTATGACGATTTCAGGCACAAGCAATGGTTAGACATAAAGGACACCGATAGTTTTCAATTGGATCATGCCACTAAAAAGGATTCAAAATTTGGAACGGTTGGGGCCGTGGCGTGTGATCAAAACGGTGATATTGCCGCAGCCACGTCCACAGGTGGAATGACCAATAAAAAATGGGGTCGCGTGGGTGATTCTCCTATGATTGGATCTGGGAATTATGCGAACAATAAAACCTGTGCCATTTCTTGTACGGGAAGTGGTGAGTTTTTTATTCGTGGTGTGGTAGCTTACGATGTGGCCTGCTTAATGGAGCATAAAGCCATGACGCTTGAAGGAGCTTCAAACGAAGTGATTCATAAACGTATCTTAGAAATTGGCGGTGATGGTGGATTAATTGCTGTTGATGCTGAAGGCAACATAGCGATGCCTTTTAATACCGAAGGCATGTATCGCGCTAGTAAAACTTCTAATGGAGAACAAGCTGTTTCTATTTATAAATAAATCGTGATTGCGAATCCCATTTTTTCGGGATGTGCCATCTGTTTATTAATCTAAAAATTCTCCAATGGCTCTGCCTCGGAGTTTCCAGGTGAGGCAAAATATAAAATTTCGGGTTTTGGTCACTTCAGACAAAATAAAACCGGCTAGCCGGCAGGCTGTTATCCTTGCGGCTTGCCTTGGGGATAGTCGGTTTCAAGAAATTTTTTATTACTTCGAATTATTGTTGAAAAGATTACCACGTGATTTGGTTCCCAGTAATGACAACTAAATAAAAGGAGATTCAATAGGCAATACGGATACGCTTCTGTTTTGGATGTCGTACATGTCTCCATTTGATAACACATGAACCCTAAGGTTGGCCATCGTCATGGGCGTGCCTTCATCTAAGACTTTTTCGTTATTGTGGGTAAGTTTACTGCCGTCAAAAACAATAATCATCCCAGAACCTATAACCGTGCAATTGTTACCATTTTTAATGATCAGCCCCGTATCTTCTGCCAATCCAATACCAATAAGATTGGGGAATTTTGCCACTGCTTCAGATTGTCTGCCAAAACGTCCTCTCCTTATAAAATGAGTGTCTATGATTAATTCAGGAATAAAGCCCAAACCTTTGTACATACTTACGGCGCCTTTGATAAAAGCTTCTTTTGGGCTGCCACCAGAAATCATTTCATGGGTCATAGCCATGGCACCCGCACTGGTGCCCGCAATCACAAAACCAGTTTCGTTTTTATAGCGATCTAATAAAATAGTATGAATGGTGGTGGTGCCTATAAAATTGGTGATTTTAGATTGATTACCACCAGAGAACATCACGCAATCGGCATTTTTAATTAAAGCAATAGCATCCTCTTTTTCTGCATCTTCTTGACTTCGAATATCCAAAATGGTAACATTGTTACATCCTAAGGTATTAAAAGCCGTTAAATAATTCTTTCCTATTTCAACAGGGATACTGGATGCTGTTGGTATAACCACAATTTTGGCATCATGCCCGCCAGCTTCTTCTACAACGTAAGCGAGTATCCCTTCGTCAATAAAGTCTAGGGTATACATTTCGTTTTCTACAATGCCTTTATCTTCATTTCCTCCAATAGGAATTAGGGTTCCTTTTATCATCGACATACAATCTCTATCTTGAATTTAATTTAGAGGCAAAAATAAGTTAAATTTTTAACGAAAATGCATATATTTATAATCTTTCCTTTTTAATAATCTTAAAAAAATCAATATGAAAATCATCGATATCAATGCCATGAGAGGCCCTAATTACTGGTCTGTTAGACGTCACAAACTAATCGTTATGGTATTGGATTTGGAAGCTATGGAAGCTTACCCAACGAATAAAGTGCCAGGATTTAGTGATCGTCTAAAAGCCATGTTTCCTAGCATGTATGCACATCGATGTTCTGAAGGTTGCGAAGGTGGTTTTTTTATGCGGGTAGATGAAGGTACCTGGATGGGTCATGTTATAGAACATATTGCTTTGGAAATCCAGAGTCTTGCAGGCATGGATACAGGATTTGGTCGAACTAGGGGTTATGGTGAAGAAGGGGTCTATAATGTGGTGTTTTCGTATATCGAAGAAAGTGTAGGGCGTTATGCTGCTGAGGTATCTGTTAAAATATGTGAAGCTTTAATTGCGGCTAAAGAATATGACCTTGATTACGATATACAACATATGCGTGAACTCCGTGAATCTGAACGTTTAGGGCCAAGTACTGGGTCTATTGTAGAAGAAGCCGACAGTAGAGGCATTCCGTGGATTCGATTAAATAAATATTCCTTGTGCCAATTAGGTTATGGTGCCAATCAAAAACGCATTCAGGCCACAGTAACTAGTGAAACCAGTAGTATAGGTGTGGAATTAGCCTGTGATAAGGAGGATACAAAATACTTATTGGAACAAGCCGAAGTAGAAGTTCCCCGAGGTGATATTATTAGTAAAGAGAGCAGTCTTGAAGATGCTTGCAGATATGTTGGTTTCCCTTTGGTAATAAAACCTATTGATGGGAATCACGGTCGAGGGATCACTGTAGATGTTCAAAATTATGAGGATGCTTTGGTTGGCTTTCATGCCGCTAGGGAAGTGTCTAGACGAGTTATTGTTGAAAAATATATTACTGGCGAAGATTATAGGCTATTGGTTATTAATAATAGGTTAGTTGCTGCGGCAAAACGAACACCAGCACATGTTGTTGGGGATGGTGAATCTACTGTAGAGCAATTGATTGATCGCATTAATAGAGATCCCCGAAGAGGGTATGGGCATGAAAAGGAACTTACTCAAATCACCATAAACGATTTAACAAAAACCATTATTGCTGATGCGGGTTATGCTTTGGATTCGGTTTTAGAAAAAGATGAAAAACTAATTTTAAAAGACACAGCCAATTTAAGCACAGGAGGAACGGCGGAAGATGTGACCGATATTCTACATCCGGCTAATGTCTCCATGGCAGAGCGTATTTCAAAAATCATAGATTTAGATATTTGTGGTATAGATGTCATGACCACAGATATTACACAACCCTTGTCTGAAACTGGTGGTGCTATTTTAGAAGTGAATGCGGGCCCTGGGTTTAGAATGCACTTAGCACCAACCACGGGTTTGCCGCGTAATGTGGCAGCACCTGTTATCGATAAATTATTTCCTCAAGGTAATACAGGCAGAATTCCCATTGTTGCCATTACAGGAACTAACGGAAAAACCACAACCTCACGATTAATAGCCCACATTGCAAAAATGAAAGGCTATCGGGTGGGCTACACGACAAGCGATGGGGTTTACATTCAAAACCGTTTGCTCATGAAAGGCGATTGCACAGGACCATCCAGTGCAGAGTTTGTTTTAAAAGATCCTACAGTAAATTTTGCCGTTTTAGAATGTGCGCGCGGTGGTTTGCTTCGTGCCGGACTTGGGTTTTCGCATTGCGATGTTGGTATTGTTACCAATGTTGCCGCCGATCATTTGGGGTTAAAGGGGATTCACACCGTAGGGCAATTAGCCAAAGTGAAAGGGGTTATTCCTGAAACAGTTTTGCCTAGTGGTTATGCGATTTTAAATGCCGATGATGATTTGGTTTACGATATGAGACGTTCCCTAGAGTGCAACGTCGCTTTGTTTTCTATGGATGAAGAGAATCCAAGAATAAAAGCCATGCAGCGATTAAATGGGGTTACGGCTGTGTTTGAAAATGGTTATGTCACCATTTGTCGTGGACAATGGAAAATGAGGATTATGAAAGTTGAAAATATTCCATTGACTTATGGTGGTAAAGCAACCTTTATGATTCAAAATGTATTAGCGGCAATTTTAGCAGCGCATGTACAAGGCATAAGTATTGAAGACATGAAAGCGGCATTGGAAACTTTTATTCCATCCGCATCCCAAACACCAGGGCGACTTAATTTATTTGAATTTAATGATTTTTCCATATTATTGGACTATGCGCATAACCCAGCAGGAATGCGTGCCCTTCATAAATTTATGGATAATTTGAATGCCACGGTTAAAGTGGGAATTATAGCAGGGATAGGTGATAGGCGCGTGGAGGATAATAATGAAATGGGCAGTATTGCAGCAGACATGTTTGATGAAATTATTATCAGACAAGACAAGCATTTGCGCGGAAAGACGGAAGAGGAACTTATTAAAATGCTTGACGACGGTATTAAAATGAGAGATCCCAATAAAAAGACAACGATTATTCCATCAGAAAAAGAGGCTATAACGTATGCGGTAAAGAATGCTGTTAAAGGGTCGCTTATCGTATTATGTAGTGATGTTATTCCCGATGCTTTACAATTGGTACAAGAATTGAAAGATAAAGAAGCCAAAGGGGAACTGATGTTCAGCGAATAGTATATTTAGCTTTTAGATGAATCCAATCAGAATATTCAAATAAACAATAATCTGATTGGATTTTCTTATTTGTAAAAGGATTAGTTAGTATCAAGTTCTTGTCCGAATTGTAATTTGTAGCCATTACAATCGTAAATAGTAAACTCGCGCATCCCATGATCTAAACTTTCAATAGGATTACAGATATCGACCTTATCTTTTAAGATTTGCCAAAGTACATCAACATCATCAGATTGAATAAACAAACTACCCGTTAGTTTTGTCTCTGGACTCGTTTCTTTATCTGTTCGATTGGAAAACATAATGACCACATCATCTTTCTGAATAACTGCCCATTCATTTTTTACACGATCTAAACATTGAAAATCCAGATTGATTTCGTAAAAACGTATCGTTTCGTCCATGTTATCAACTTCTAACATTGGGGTCAGGTGGTTAAAGGCCATATTGATTTTTGATTGTTTTATTGCCAAACAATTGAGCGTCGACGTTCGATCGCTTGTCTGGTGAGAGATTCTTCAATCCATTAGGAATGGTAATATTGGAATACCTATGATAATTAACAATTATTTCTGTATGTAGTTTAACAGAATGGAGGAGGTGGCAATCCTTTTGTGTTGAAAGAATTAACATCTCTTTTATGCAAGAAAGAAATAAGATACTCGACAAAAGAGAAAAAGCTAATACAGGATTCATTATAAATACATGCTTATCATGAAGCTCCTAATATACTAAAATACAATACAAACCAGTAATTTGAATAAAGCTAATTCTGAAAACCATTGTAATTTCGAAATTTGTAAGCTTTTCTAATAGAGTTCATTTTAAAAATAGTAACCTAAAATATGCATATTAATAATATTATTGCAAACCATGCGTATTGGGTTCATTATAAACCGAAAAGCGTTAACAGTTTTTTTAGATAATCCTTAGATTGAATCACTAACTTTACCCCATAATAAAAAAGTATGCTACGTTGGATTATTTTTGCCCTATTTTTTATAGTTACTACATTTTACGGGTTTCAAGCTCTAAAAACAGTCACTAAAGGCAACTGGTTTCATTATGTTTTTTTTGCAATTGCTTTGGTAATTGCTGGGAATTTTATCGTGCAGTTCGCCATGTCTTCAGAGGGTCGCGTATTAAGCCCGTCAAAAAGTTATGCCTTTGGGTTTCTTTTAGCGTTTTTATCTTTCAATTTGGTAATCATACCCATTTTACTTGGTGAAGACATCGTACGCCTCGTTTTAGGCTTATATGATAGATTGGTCACCACAAACGAAAAATTTGATATTCCATCAAGACGAAAGTTTATTAGTCAAATAGCTTTAGGTTTGGCTGCCATTCCATTTACATCTTTACTATATGGCATGTATAGAGGGAAATATCAATTTAGGGTATTAAATTACACCTTACATTTCGAAGATTTGCCAGATGCCTTCGATGGTTACAAGATTACACAGGTGAGTGATATTCACTCTGGGAGTTTTGACAACAGGGAGAAAATTGAATATGGCGTGGAGCTTATTAACCAACAACAATCTGATGCTATATTATTCACGGGAGATTTGGTGAATAATAAAACCTCTGAAATGATCCCATGGAAAGCATTGTTTGGTACCCTAAAAGCTAAAGATGGTGTGTTTTCAGTTTTGGGAAATCATGATTATGGCGATTATATAGATTGGCCATCACCAGATGCCAAGGCTCAAAATCTAGTCGATTTGGTCGAACTTCAAAAAGAAATGGGCTACGATGTGCTTTTAAACGAAAGCCGATTCATTGAGAAAGATGGGCAACGTATTGCTATTATTGGTGTAGAAAACTGGGGCAAAGGCGGTTTTAAAAAAGCTGGAGATTTAACAAAAGCGGCAGCACAGGTGACTCCAGATGATTTTAAGATATTAATGAGTCATGACCCAAGCCATTGGGAAGAGGTAGTGATTAATGATGATTACCATTATCACTTAACGCTTAGCGGCCATACGCACGGGATGCAATTTGGGATAGAAATTCCAGGCTGGATTAAATGGAGTCCTGTAAAATGGCGCTATAAATACTGGGCAGGAATTTATAAAGAGTTGGGGCAATACATAAATGTAAATCGAGGATTTGGATATTTAGGATATCCAGGACGCGTTGGAATTTGGCCAGAGGTGACTGTTATTGAACTTAAAAAAGGGAAATCGACAGAGGCTTAATGTGTATTATAGCTTGCGTTCTAGCCGAAAATATTTATTTTTAAAAATAGATAAAAAGGTCTATATTGAGGTGTTGAATAACAAATCAAAATAAAATTGTAGGTTTGTAATAGAATGTTTCAATTAAAGCATTAAAATATGTCAAAATTTGGGGAACTTATTGATGTGGATGTTCCTGTTCTGTTAGACTTTTTTACAGAATGGAACGAACAATCTACATCTATGCATCCAGTGCTTCGCGATGTTGCTGCGGCACTTGGTGATAAGGCTAAAGTGATTAAAATTGATGTAGAAAAAAATGAAGAGCTTGCCGAAGCTTTGCGTGTAAAAGGACTGCCTACGCTCATTATCTATAAAGATGGTGAAATGAAGTGGCGTCAAAGCGGTGAACAAGATGCAAATACACTTATTGGTATTATTCAGCAGTATGTTTAAAGAGATAATTCTTTAAAAACATACCCTTTCTTAGAGTAATAGTCCAAAACCTTTGGTAAAGCATATTGCATATTCTTTGATGCTTTTATACTATCATGAAATACCACAACACTCCCTTTTGTAGCTTTTGATATAACATGATTAAGGCACGTTTCTGGTGTCACATTTTTATCCCAGTCAAAAGATAACACATCCCACATGATAATCTTATAGCCCATTGCTATGAGTTTTTTACCTTGAATGGGTGTTATCTGTCCGTAAGGTGGTCGAAATAAATTTCTGTTATTTATTTTTTGATTATGGTGGTCAATAATAATCTGAGCATCAGAAACATTCTTTAGATAATCAGTGGTATTCGTTTTCCAACCTTTTATGTGATTGTGTGTATGATTGCCAACGGCATGACCATCATTCACTATGTTCTGAAAGATTTCAGGATACTTTTCAATGTTATTACCAATGCAAAAAAAAGTAGCTTTTGCATGAAACTCTTTTAGAACATCCAAAGTCCAGTTGGTAATATTAGGCGTAGGGCCGTCATCAAAACTGAGATGGATAATTTTTTCATCCGTTGTCATGTCCCAAGTATAGTTTGGGAACATGGTCTTTACTAATACCGGTGTTTTAATAGGTATTAAGCCCATACATTAATTGGCTACATCTATACTATCTGCCGTTGGAAGATCTTTTTCAATACGAGGTGTCTCTTGTTGTGGTTCATCACCATAAAAATGCTTGAACAGCTTTAGGTAATTATTAAAAATATCACCTTCGCTTTTTGCGAATTCCTCTTCGTAATTAATTAGTACATCAACCAGTCCTTTGTAACGCTGTATATCGGTATAAATCTCCTCAAAAAAACGTTCTTGATTATCGGTTTTTAAACTACTGTAATAACTTAAATTTTCTTGATATTTGGTAGCGACTTCCTTGAAAAGTTGCTGTGCTTTTTCTTTGGCTCCTACTTCGTAATACGCACTAATATAAGGTTCCAGTAAAGTGTAATAACCAAAATGTTCAACAGGCATATTGGTCATGGCTATGTCTGCAATTTCTTCAGCTTTGTCGAGCTTATCTTCATTAATAAGTTGCTCGATTAAACGCGCTAAGTTACCTCGATAGGTGATGGAGTTTTTACGGGTTTCCACATCATGGTAGATGTCCGGATCGCCACTATTTCCCCAATCCCATTTAACAACCTTACTGTACATTAAATCGCTGTCTACGCGACCCATATCAAAAGGGTTTGCTCTATCTACCGGCGTTTTAATAGGGACTAACTTATAGCACATCCCATCCAATTGTAGGTAGTCTTTCATCCATAAATAATCGTCATCGCCAAAGCTACCGCCAGTAAAATAAATGGGCCGTTTCCAATCGTTGTTGGCCACAATATCTAGCATAAGCAGCCTGTTTTTATAGAGTGCATTTTCTTTTATTCTGATGATTATATCATCGACTATTTGGTCTGTATCTTCAGGCTTTACAATGCCATACTTTAAAGCATTTTCTTTATTTACAGGAATTCTCAAAAACTCCGTTGGCAAATAACTCATTTTTAGATCTTGGGGTCTAACTTGAGACAGATCAACTTTCTGTTGTTCTAAAATATATTTATATTTTGTTTTCGGATTATCGCTAGCAAGAAAATCAAGAAATTGTTTGACGTTTAAAGTGTCCTGAACGATGGCTTCCTTTATAATATAGTCATTGGTGCCATATTTATACAAATCATGGGTTAATTGAGAGGGTACAGGCTCACTTTCGTAAGCCTTACGTTTCATTTGGTCGATGTACCAATCCGTTTGAAATAAACTGGTATTCACCACACGAACATCTGTCCTGTAGCCTTCAATTTCTTGGGCGTACCATAAAGCAAACGTATCATTATCTCCAATGGAAAATAAAATGCCATTTTCATCGCAGGAATCTAAATATTTTTTAGCCATAGCTCTGGCCGTGTATTTATCAGAACGATCATGATCGTCCCAATTGTTCGCTAAAAGAATGCCTGGAACTAAAATTAAACATACCAAAGTAATTATTGGGGCTGCCATTTTCTTTGGGAGTTGTTTTTTAAGCAAATCAAATAGGGCATACACACCAAAACCAATCCATAATGCAAATACATAAAATGAACCGACCACAGAGTAGTCACGTTCTCTTGGCTCAAATGGTCTAACGTTGGTATAAAATTGAATGGCTAATCCTGTAAAAAGGAAAAATACGAGCATTACCCAGAATAACTTTCGGTCTTTGTTGAATAAGAAGAAGAATCCGAAAAGCCCAAGAATGAGTGGTAAAAAATAATAGGTGTTTCGTGCTTTATTATTTTCAACGTCTGATGGTAAATTGTCCTGCGAATAGCCCAAGTGCCATTCATCAATAGGTTTAATCCCACTGATCCAGTTTCCATGATTGTCGTATTTTCCTTGAAGATCGTCCTGCCTTCCAACAAAATTCCACATAAAATAGCGCCAATACATATAGCCCAATTGGTACTCTAACATATAGGCAATATTGCTGGCTAAAGACGGTTTTTCAATATCGATATAATTTTTAAATTGCTTTAAAAAATTATTGTAATCTTCATAATCTATATTGCCTTGGGCCACATCATTTTTAAAATTAGTTACTGCTGTGCGCAACTCGTTTTGCATTTGGTAATCTGGCTTTAGTTTGAAATCTAAAAAACCAGAAAACATCATGTAGTTCTCGGCATGCTCTGCACTCCACATCCTCGGCAATACAGACGCGTGCTTAGAGTTGTAATTTTGCTTCGCGTTTTTGTAGTCGTTTACTATAACATACTCGCTTTTTGTTTCGTCCTTTTCATACTTGGGTTTGTCATCCACATATGGATTATTGTCATCTAAATAGGCGTATTGGTCGGTAAACTGGGGGCCATAAAAAAGATGTGTTTCAGGGTACTGCTCTAGATTGTAATAGGCCAGGAGTTCTCGGGCACTTGAGGGATTATTTTCATTTATAACAACCTGGGCATTGGCACGAATAGGAAGCATAAGCCAAGAAGAAAACCCGATAATGATAAAAGATAAGCACAAGATTCCCGTATTAAGATGGATATACTGTTTTTTTCTAGTAAATTTTAAGGCGTAAAAAATAATAGAAACCAATAATAAACCTGCAATAATAGACCCTGAATTAAATGGAAGTCCTATGGTGTTAACAAAGAATATTTCGAAGGCACTGAAAATCTTGAGTATATTAGGTGCCAATAACTTAAAAACAAATAACAAAATGCCTATGGAAAGCACATTTGCAATGATGAAATTTTTGACCGTGACATCTTTATAATTTTTGAAATAGTAAATAAGTCCAATGGCAGGAATAGTCAATAATCCCATAAAATGGACTCCAAATGACAATCCGATAACAAATGAAATTAAAATAAGCCAGCGGTCACCCCGAGGTTTGTCCATATCCTGTTCCCAGCGTAAGCCTAACCAAAATAACACAGCCATGATTAATGTGGCCATAGCGTACACTTCGGTCTCTGCAGCATTAAACCAAAAAGAATCAGTAAATGCGAACGCTAAACTCCCTACTAAACCGCTACCTAAAATAGCCAGTTTTTGCTGCTGTTTTAAACCGTCTTTGTTGGCTACTAGCTTTTTAAGTAAAAGCGTGATGGTCCAGAACATGAAGAGGATAGTAAAGGCACTAGCTACAGCACTCATCATATTCATCATAAAACCAACCTGTGATGGTTCTAAGGCAAACATAGAGAAAAAGGCCCCCATCATTTGGAAAAGCGGTGCTCCTGGTGGATGGCCTACTTGTAGCTTTGCCGAGGTTAAAATATACTCTCCAGCGTCCCAAAAACTAACCGTAGGTTCCACTGTTAAGCCAAAGATTATAAAGGCTATTAAAAAACAAAACCATCCTAGAATGGTGTTCCATTTTTTAAAGTTTAAATGTGTCATGTAAATTGCAGTTTGTTTGCTTTGGCGAATTTAATAATAAATATGTTATTGGTATGGATTTTAAGTAAACGTTAAGTCTTCCATATTATTTTTTAAAAAAATACTTGTGCAAAGAAAATATTGTATTAAATTTGCATCCTCATTACAAGAATGGCCCATGGTGTAACTGGCAACACGTTGGTTTTTGGTACCAAAGAGTCTAGGTTCGAGCCCTAGTGGGCCAACAAGTAATAACAAATCCTAATCAATTTTTGGTTAGGATTTTCTTTTTATATCACTTAAGTATAAAAACCTATCTTCTTTTTTATCTTAATTAAGCAATGAATTAAAGCAAAACGTTTTTAATTGATTTTTTTGATTAATTTTAAAAATAAAAATACATGGGCTTTAAATTAAATAGAAAAGCGATTAATGTTAGTGGACATCTGAAGAATTATGGCCTACTAATCTTAGTTTTTTTTGTTTTCGCTTGTTCTACTGAAAGGCTTGACAGTGTAAGCTGTGAAAATATTGATACATCGACATTAAATTTCAAAGAGACCTTATTTTTAGATTTAGCATTTAATCAGGAATTTGGTGGTGGTAGTGAGGAGCTTAGAAAATGGAACAACGATATTTCTATATATATTGTAGGCAATGCACCAACGGAAACGATGAATGAGATAAATGTTATTATATCCGAAATATCCGACTTAAATACGGATTTAAAAGTGCGTCTTGTTCAAGATATGGATAATGCCAACTTGATTCTGTTTTTAGGATTAAAACCTGATTATATAGTAGATATTGAACCCAGTGCTTTGGGTTTAGCTGAAGATGCTCGTGGATTTGCTAACATACTTTGGAATACTTCTTTTGAGATCGTGAAGGCTAGTATTTGTATTGACGTTATAAATAATCCAGATTTAAGCACTCAAAAGCATATTATAAGAGAAGAGTTGGGACAGGCATTCGGACTAATAAATGACACTGTTTTGGATGATACAAGTATGTTTCATGAAACCATTGAAAATTCTAATTATAGTGAAACTGATTTGGAGTTTATGACTTTAATGCTCAGCAACAGTCTCGAACCAGGCATGTGCCAAAGTGAGGCTTTAAAATTTATAAATTAATTGTTATTGCTTTAATCTAGATGAGTATACTATTTTAAACAGGTGTCAAATCTTAAAAGTCATCACAGGGCGTTTGGCATGATTTACTAAATCTTCACTCACACTACCGTTAAAAAAATGAGAAATGCCTTGTCTACCATGGGTGCTCATTGCAATTAAATCGGCGTTTATAGAAGCTGAAAAATGCATAATGCCCTTTTCAATAGTAGCATCATTATAAATATGAACCTCATAGTCTAGAGCTTTTCGCATTGATATAAAATCTTGAATCCTCGTGTTTGCCTCTTCAGTAGATAAAAATTTAGTAGGCGTATTTACCATCAACAAATGCATTTTGGCTTTAAATAATTTAGCGAAATGCAATGCTTTTTCAAAAGGCTTCTTGCTTTCCTCTTTAAAGTCAGAAGCAAATACAAAATCCTTAATTTGGAAGCTGTCATGCTTGTTTTTAATCACTAACACGGGGGTTTCAGAGGTGCGAACTACCTTTTCCGTGTTAGACCCAATAAGCATTTCCCTTAGACCACTTACGCCATTAGACCCCATAACAACTAAATCAATATGTTGCTTTTTGCAAACTTGAAATACGCCTTTAAATATGTCATGAAATTCCACGTGCTCGTATACCTCAATACCGTTTAAATCACTTTTGGATCTTAATGTGTCAAACTTTTTACGAGCCAATTTCATAAAAAACACGGCTTCTGGTAAATCGTTATATGTGCTTAAGGCATCCACTTTATGCAGTGGCAGTTCCAAAACATGTAAAAGGTGAAGTTCGCATTGGTTTTTTTTTGCCAATTGTACAGCGACATCTAGGGCATTATCGGCCTGTAAGGAAAAGTCTGTGGGCACTAGTATTTTTTTCATGTATAGCCTATTTAGTATGCTTATAAATTTATAGATTAATACTTTAAAAATCAATAAAAATAGTATATATTTGCACCGTTGAAAGGCGAAACAAGAAAATGAGGGGACGGGAAGTCCCCTCTTTTTATACTAAAAAATGTTCAAAACTACGGTCCAAAATTTATTAGACGCTGCTCTTGTTGAGCGGCCAGATTTATTTCTGATAGATTTTTCTATCCAAGCAGATAATAAAATTAAAGTCATCATAGATGGCGATAACGGGGTATTGGTAGAAGATTGTATGTTTATAAGTCGAGCCATTGAGCACAATCTTGATAGGGAGGAAGAGGATTTCGCTTTAGAAGTGATGTCTGCTGGGGCAACAGCGCCCATAGTGCATAAAAGGCAGTATAAAAAAAACATAGGACGGTTGCTTGAAGTAAAAACGGCTTCGGATGTATTGGAGGGAACCATTACAGATGCAACGGATACTATGATTTCATTAGAATGGAAAGTTAGAGAACCAAAACCTATAGGTAAAGGTAAGGTGACTGTAAAAAAGCAAGTAAACATTGCTTATGAAGATATTGTAGAAGCAAAAGTTATGATTAAATTTTAATTCAATAAGAGTTATGGAAAATGTAGCGTTAATTGAATCTTTTTCAGAATTCAAAGACGATAAGCTCATTGACAGAGTCACGTTAATGGCAATTTTAGAAGATGTATTTAGAAGTGCCTTAAAAAAGAAATATGGGGATGATGATAATTTTGACATTATTGTTAATCCAGACAAAGGGGATTTAGAGATTTGGAGAAATAGAATTGTGGTTGCCGATGGTGAAGTTGAAGAACCAAACCAAGAAATATCGCTGACCGAAGCCCGTAAAATAGAACCAGATTTCGAAGTAGGCGAAGATGTATCAGAAGAAGTCAAACTTATCGATTTAGGAAGACGGGCCATTTTAGCGTTACGCCAAAATTTAATTTCTAAAATCCATGAGCATGATAACACAATAATCTATAAGCAATTTAAAGATTTAGTAGGCGAAATATATACAGCAGAAGTACACCATATTCGCCACAGAGCTGTTATTTTATTAGATGATGAAGGCAATGAAATAGTATTGCCAAAAGACAAACAGATCCCTTCAGATTTCTTTAGAAAAGGTGATAATGTAAGAGGTGTGATAGACAGCGTAGAGCTTAAAGGAGCAAAACCAACGATTGTCATGTCTAGAAGTTCCCCAGCATTTTTAGAGAAATTATTTGAACAGGAAATACCAGAAGTTTTCGATGGGTTGATTACCATAAAAAAAGTGGTTAGAATACCAGGTGAAAAAGCCAAGGTAGCGGTTGATTCTTATGACGATAGAATAGATCCAGTTGGAGCATGTGTAGGTATGAAAGGCTCAAGAATTCATGGTATTGTACGTGAATTGGGTAACGAAAATATTGACGTTATTAATTACACCAATAACTTGCAGTTATTTATTACGAGATCATTAAGCCCTGCTAGAGTAACGTCTATAAAAATCAATGAAGAAACTAAACGTGCCGAGGTTATTTTAAAACCAGAGGAAGTTAGTAAAGCAATTGGTAGAGGAGGTCACAACATCCGTTTGGCCGGTCAACTAACTGGTTATGAAATCGATGTATTTAGAGAAGGCGCAGAGGAAGATGTGGAATTAAGAGAATTCTCTGATGAAATTGAAGGTTGGATTATTGATGAGTTTAGCAAAGCTGGATTAGATACCGCTAAAAGTATTTTAGAGCAAGAGGTTGTCGATTTGGTTAAGAGAACAGATTTAGAAGAAGAAACAATTACAGACGTTATTCGAATTCTGAGAGAAGAATTTGAAGAATAACATATATTTGAGTATTTTAAAGGCGATTTATGGCTGAAACAATTAGATTAAATAAAGTATTACGCGAGCTTAATATCTCTTTAGATCGCGCTGTAGAATTTCTAGATTCTAACGGTGTCGAAATAGAGAAGCGTCCCACTACAAAAATTTCAGAGGCAACTTATAAATTGCTTTCTGATGAATTTGAAACAGATGCAAATAAAAAAGTAGCCTCTCAGGAAGTTAGCGAAGCAAAACTTAAAGAGAAGGAAGTGTTGCGTGAGCAACGCGAGCGTGAACTTGAAGAAAGACAAAAGCAGGCAGCCAAAAGAGATGAAGTTGTTAGAGCAAGCAAAGTACTTTCGGGTCCAAAGCAAGTTGGTACAATTGATTTAAATCCTAAGAAGGCAGAAGCTAAAAAGGATGTTTCAAAAGCAGAAGAGCCCGTAAAAGAGCTTGAAGTAAAGGAGGTTAAAGCAGAAGCTGTTAAAACTGAAACGCCCAAGACTGAGGAGGTTAAAGCTGAGACTCCACAAGCTAAAGCTCCTAAAACGGCGAAGCCTAAGGCTAAAGAAGAAAAACCAAAGGCAAATGCGCCTAAATCAGATAAAAAACCTGCAGATCCTTCAAAAGAAGAGTCCAAGGAAATTATAATTGATGGCGATACTGTTACCGAGGAAAAATTAAAAACACAATATAAAAAACTTAGCGGTCCTACTATTGCAGGCGATAAAATTGATTTATCAAAATTTAATAAGCCTAAAAAGAAGAAAGACGATAAAAAGACGGATGCTAAGGCAGGATCGTCTGATGCCAATAAGAAAAAGAGACGCCGCATAAGTAAAGTTGGTGGCTCACAACCTGGAAATGGACCAAGTAGAGGTGGCGGACCAAGAACTGGAGGAAACGACAGATTTAGAGGAAAACCAGGTCAAGCAAGACGTCCTATTGTTAAAGAAGAGCCTAGTGAAGAAGATGTAAAGAAGCAGGTAAGAGAAACACTTGAGAAATTACAAGGCAAATCTAACAAAGGTAAAGGCGCAAAATACAGAAGAGATAAAAGAGATCAACACAAAGAGCAATCAGAAATTGATCAAGAAATAGAAGCAGCAGAAAGCAAAACACTTAAAGTTACAGAGTTTGTAACTGCGAGTGAGGTGGCTACCATGATGGATGTTGGCGTAACTGAAATTATTTCAGCATGTATGTCTTTGGGCATGATGGTAACAATGAATCAGCGTTTAGATGCTGAAACTTTATCTATTGTTGCTGAGGAATTCGGTTATGAAGTTGAATTTGTAAAAGCTGATATTGAAGAGTCTATAGAGGAGTTCGTAGACAAACCAGAAGATTTAAAACCACGTGCTCCCATTGTAACGGTAATGGGTCACGTAGATCATGGTAAAACATCGCTTCTAGATTATATTCGTCAAGAAAACGTTATTGCCGGAGAGTCGGGAGGTATTACACAGCATATTGGTGCTTATGGCGTAGAGTTAGAAGGGGGTCAAAAAATCGCTTTCCTTGATACACCAGGTCACGAGGCCTTTACAGCCATGCGTGCGCGTGGTGCTCAGGTTACAGATATTGCTATAATTGTAGCAGCAGCAGATGATGATATTATGCCACAGACTAAGGAGGCCATATCGCATGCTCAGGCAGCAGGAGTCCCTATTGTTTTTGCTATTAATAAGATAGATAAACCAGATTCGAATCCAGAAAAGATTAAAGAAGGTTTAGCACAAATGAACCTATTAGTTGAAGATTGGGGTGGAAAAATTCAATCGCATGATATTTCGGCTAAAGTAGGAACAGGCGTTAAAGAATTGCTTGAAAAAGTATTGCTGGAAGCAGAATTGTTAGAGCTGACAGCAAACCCTAATAAGCCAGCACTTGGAACTGTTGTTGAAGCGTTCTTAGATAAAGGTCGTGGTTACGTATCCACTATATTAGTTCAGGCGGGAACCTTAAAAGTTGGTGATTACGTATTAGCGGGTCAGCACAGTGGTAAGGTAAAAGCGATGCATGATGAGCGTGGTAATGATGTTGAAGCAGCAGGACCGTCAACGCCAGTATCTATTTTAGGACTCGATGGAGCGCCTCAGGCAGGTGATAAATTTAATGTATTTGAAGATGAGCGTGAAGCGAAACAAATTGCAACAAAACGTGCACAATTACAACGTGAGCAATCGGTAAGAACGCAACGTCATATTACACTTGATGAAATTGGTCGTCGTATCGCATTGGGTGATTTCCAGGAATTGAATATTATTCTTAAAGGTGATGTAGATGGTTCTGTGGAAGCATTAACAGATTCATTCCAAAAACTATCTACTGAAGAAATTCAAGTGAATATTTTACATAAAGGTGTAGGTGCCATTACAGAAAGTGATGTATTATTAGCGTCTGCTTCTGATGCCATTATTGTTGGATTTAATGTACGTCCAGTTGGAAATGCCAGATCAATTGCTGATAAAGAAGAAATTGATATTAGAACATACTCCATTATATATGATGCTATTAACGATCTTAAAGATGCGATGGAAGGTATGTTGTCTCCAGAGCTTAAAGAAGAAATAACCGGTACGGCTGAAATTAGAGAGATCTTTAAAGTCACCAAAATTGGAAGTATTGCTGGTTGTATGGTCACCAATGGTAAGATATTTAGAAACTCAGGTATCCGATTAATTCGAGACGGTGTAGTTGTTTATACAGGTGAGCTGGCTTCGTTAAAACGATTTAAGGACGACGTTAGGGAAGTCTCTAAAGGTTACGACTGTGGGATGCAAATTAAAAACTACAACGACATTAAAGAAGGTGATATCATAGAAGCCTTCCATGAAGTTGAGGTTAAAAAGAAACTTAAGTAATGCACAAAATAAAGTTTATATTAAAAAAAGAGCGACTATTCATTCAATTTAGTCGCTCTTTTTTATTATTATATGTGTACCGTCAACTCTGAGCCTTTTTAGGCTTAAATATAAAAGCACTAGGAAAAACCCGTTTAATGCGCAATAAAGCGCGGTCTGCTTCTAAGCGCGTGCCAAAACTCCCAGCCCACACTTTAAAATTAGGAGATTCAAATTGTACGGTAGGGCGAAACCCCGAAAAGGAGCTATAAAATGAGCTTTGTGCAGATTGTGCGCCAGATCGGTTGCCTGAATAAATCTGAATTTTATAACGATTGGACTCGTTTTCATCTTTATTCATATCCTTTTTAACATTCAGGAGTCTCGGGATGTTTTTATTTTGATTTATGGTGACATGGCCTTGCTGTGAAAAACCATAATTGCAGGCCAAAGCAAAACAAAAAACACCTAATATCTTAATTTTCAAATTCATCGGTTTTATTTTTAAATGTATTTATGCAAATGTATTAGTTATAAACTATATAGCATGCTGTTTTATTATTTAGAATCCCTCTAAATTAGCAATTAACAGTTCTCTACATTTCTCAAATCGACTTTAAGTATTACTTTTGCGTGAGTTTTGCGACTGTTTTTTCTTGTCATATTCTATATGAAAAAACCGTACCAAAGTTGAGAAGTTTATATAACCAATAATATGAAATGAGGAATAACAGTGTTATAACTGTTAATATAGATTTGCATCTAACCTCTAAAAAAATAAATATTAATAGATGAGACAGGTGATTCACCGTAAATTGAGCAATACCATTCTTCGTTTTAGCTTAATGATTTTATTAGCGTTTACAACCTCACTTTCAGCTCAGGAAGGAGATCCAACAAAAGGAAAATCTTTATTTAATGCCAATTGTGCCGCATGTCATAAATTAGACAAGAAAATGACGGGGCCTGCTTTACGTAATGTAGAAACGCGTTTAGCTGAACAGGAAGGCTTGGGTAGAGACTGGTTAGCAGCATGGATTCGTAATAGCGCTGCAGTCATTGCATCAGGAGATGCTTACGCAAACAAGATTTTTAAAGAGTATGGAGCAGCTATGACAGCTTATCCGTCATTTTCAGACCAAGATATCAGCGATATATTAGCGTATACAGCTGAGGAAAAAGCAGCACCGGTTGCAGCAGCAGATGGTACTGGGGCTACAGCTCAAGGGGCTACAGCTTCAAACGGTATTTCTAATGAAATCATTTTAGGAGCACTAGCTATTTTATTTGCGCTTTTAGCAATTGGTTTATATTTAGTAAACAAAACATTACGTCGTTTTGCAACTGCTCAAAATATTGAAATTGAAGCGGAAACTAAAAGAACACCGCTTTGGAAAGCTTTCGTGCAAAATCAATTTTTAATGATTGTTGTATCTATATTCTTTTTGTTAGCCAGTGCATATTTTGCGTTTGGTTATTTTATGCAAATTGGTATTGATCAAGGTTATGAACCTGTGCAACCTATTCACTATTCGCATAAAATCCATGCAGGGGATAATGGTATCGATTGTAAATACTGTCACTCTTCAGCAAGGGTGAGTAAGCATTCGGGTATTCCGTCTTTAAATGTGTGTATGAACTGCCACAAATCTATTTATGAATACACCGGTGAAACCTCTGCAGAATATACTAAGGAGTTTTACGATGGTGAGATTAAAAAATTATACAAAGCGGCCGGTTGGGACGATGCCGAACAAAAATATACAGGGGAAACACAGCCAGTAAAATGGGTGCGTATTCATAATCTTCCAGATTTTGTGTATTTCAATCACTCGCAACACGTTACTGTAGCAGGTGTGGAATGTCAAACATGTCACGGTCCAGTTGAGGAAATGGAAGTCATGTATCAACATGCGCCATTAACTATGGGGTGGTGTATTGACTGCCACAGAACAACAAATGTGAATGTAAAAGACAATGCTTACTATACCAAAATACACGAAGAATTATCTAAAAAATATGGTGTAGATGAATTGACCGCAGCTCAAATGGGCGGCTTGGAATGTGGTAAGTGTCATTATTAATTTAAAAAGTAAAGTTTTAGTTTTTTAGAGAGATACTAATAACTAATAACTAACAACTAATAACTAGTAAACAATATGTCATCAAACAAGAAATACTGGAAAAGTGTTGAAGAGCTAAACGAAAATAGCTCTATTGTTGAGACGCTTAAACAAAACGAGTTTGTAGAGCAAATTCCTACTGATGAATTTTTAGGTAATAAAGAGACATTAGAAGCAACGGCTACAACGCGTCGCGATTTCTTAAAATACGTTGGTTTTAGTACAGCAGCAGCGTCATTAGCTGCTTGCGAAGGACCAGTAATTAAATCTATTCCTTATGTAGTTCAACCTACAGAAATTATCCCTGGTGTTGCAAATTATTATGCCACAACCATTGCTAATGGATTTGATTTTGCTAGTGTTTTAGTAAAAACTCGAGAAGGGCGTCCTATTAAAATTGAAAACAATGCCATGGCAACTGCCAACGGTGGTGCTAATGCCAGAGTGAATGCATCCGTTTTAGGACTGTACGATAGTTTAAGGATCCAAGGGCCTAAAAAAGATGGTGATGCTATTTCTTGGAGTACGTTTGATGCGGATACAAATCAAAAATTAACCGACTTAAAAGTTGCTGGTAAAGAGATTGTGTTATTAACACAAACCTTTGCAAGTCCTTCAACCAGTAAATTAATTTCCGAGTTTAAAGAAAAATATGGAAACGTACGTCATGTTATTTATGATGCCGTTTCAGAATCTGCTACATTAGATGCTTATCAAGCGAAGTACGGTGAGCGTGGTTTAGCGAATTATGATTTCGGAAAGGCCATGACCATTGTATCTGTTGGTGCAGATTTCTTAGGAGATTGGCAAGGTGGCGGTTATGATTCCGCATATTCAAAAAACAGAATACCAGAGCAAGGTAAGATGTCGCGTCATATTCAGTTTGAATCTAATATGTCGCTTTCTGGAGCAAATGCAGATAACCGAATCCCATTAACACCAACACAACAAAAAATTGCGTTGGCAAAACTACACAGTTATATTGTAGGAGGTTCTGTAACAGGAAACTTACCAGATCATATAGAAGCGGCAGTTAAAAGCGCAGCTTCAGAATTAAAGAAAGCAGGAAGTAAAGGTTTGGTAATTACAGGCATTCAAGATGTGAATGCGCAAACTGTTGCTCTTGATATTAATGCTTCTCTAGGAAGTCAGGCTTTTGATAAATCGGCACCAGTTAAAACAAGACAAGGTAATGATAAGGCCGTGGCTAAGTTAGTTACAGATATGAAAGCTGGAAACGTTGGGGCAATCATCATGAGTGGTGTAAACCCAATGTATACTTTACCGAATCCTTCAGAATTTACTGAAGGACTGAGTAAGACAGAATTATCAATTGCATTTTCCATGAAAGCTGATGAAACAGCTTCAGCAACACAATATATTGCAGCAACGCCGCACTATTTAGAATCTTGGGGCGATGTTGAAATCAGAAAAGGGCATTATGGGTTAACGCAACCTACTATTCGTCCATTATTTGATACGAGACAATTTCAAGACGCATTACTATTGTGGACTGGAAATGATATGTCTTATTACGATTATATCAAGGAAGCTTGGAACGGTGGTATTTTAGGCGGTAATTCCTTTAATCAAGCCTTGCATGATGGAGTTTATGTTGGCAGTATTTCTACTGAAACAGCAGATACTACAGAAGCAGAAGTTACAGCAGAAACACCTTCAGGAAATGTGGCGAATGCATTAGCTGCGTCGTCCAAATCGGAAGGCTTTGAATTAACATTATATACCAAAGTAGGTATGGGTGACGGGCAACAAGCCAACAATCCATGGTTACAAGAATTTCCAGATCCTTTAACTAGAGCTTCTTGGGATAACTATTTAACCATGTCTAAGGCAGATGCAGACCAATTAGGTTTGGTAAATGTGCATGTTGCCAATGGTGCATTAAATGGTAGTTATGCCAATGTTACAGCAAATGGAAAAACGATTACAGTACCAGTCATGATCCAGCCGGGTCAAGCAAATGGTTCTGTAGGTTTGGCTTTTGGTTATGGAAGAACAGAAGGTTTAAAAGAAGCCATGCAAACAGGTGTTAATGCCTATGCATTATATAATAATTTTAATAGCGTTCAACATGTAACTATTGAAGCTGCAGCAGGCGAGCATGAATTTGCTTCTGTACAGCTACATAATACATTAATGGGTCGTGGTGACATTATTAAAGAAACCACTTTAGAGATTTTCAATACCAAAGATAAAGAGTATTGGAACCCAATTCCTAAAGTATCTTTAAATCATGTTGAGACTCCTGTGACATCGCCCGATGTAGATTTGTGGGATGAGTTTGATCGTTCTATTGGGCATCATTTCAACTTGTCCATTGACTTGAATGCGTGTACCGGTTGTGGTGCTTGTGTTATTGCGTGTCATTCTGAAAACAACGTACCTGTAGTTGGTAAAACTGAAGTACGCCGTAGCCGTGATATGCACTGGTTGCGTATTGATAGATATTATTCGTCGGAAGAATCATTTGAAGGAGATAATGCTAGGAAGGAAAATTCGGAAGGATGGTTTACCGGAACGAAACAGGCATTAAGGGAAATGGAATCTGGTTCTGAGAATCCACAAGTAGCATTCCAACCAGTTATGTGCCAGCATTGTAATCATGCACCTTGTGAAACGGTTTGTCCTGTGGCAGCAACGTCTCATGGTCGTCAAGGTCAAAACCATATGGCTTATAACCGTTGTGTGGGTACAAGATATTGCGCAAACAACTGTCCATATAAAGTACGTCGTTTCAACTGGTTTTTATATAATGGGAATGATGAGTTTGACTATCATATGAATGATGATTTAGGTCGTATGGTATTAAACCCAGATGTAGTTGTGCGCTCTCGTGGTGTGATGGAAAAATGTTCTATGTGTATTCAAAAAACACAAAAGACCATTTTAGATGCAAAACGTGATGGTCGCCTCATTGAAGATGGTGAATTCCAAACAGCCTGTTCGGCAGCTTGTAATAATGGTGCCATGACTTTTGGAGACATTAATGATAAAGATTCAAAAGTTGCAAAGCTTTTAAAAGATAATCGTATGTATCACTTATTAGAGAGCGTGGGTACTAAGCCAAATGTGCAGTACCAGACTAAGGTGAGAAATACAACCGAAGCATAAATAAGTAAAAAGTTTAATGGTTTAAAAGTTAAAAAGGATTATAATTTTTAAACAAGTAAGCAAATAAACAAATAAACAATAAAAAATGGCGTCTCATTACGAAGCACCTATTAGAAGACCTTTAGTTACAGGCGAAAAATCATATCACGATGTTACTGTGGATGTGGCACGCCCTGTTGAAGGAAAGGCAAATAAATCTTGGTGGATTGTATTTTCAATTGCACTGGCAGCTTTCCTTTGGGGAATAGGTTGTATTATTTATACCATATCGACAGGTATCGGAACTTGGGGTTTGAATAAAACCGTAGGTTGGGCTTGGGATATTACCAACTTTGTTTGGTGGGTAGGTATTGGTCACGCAGGAACACTTATTTCTGCAGTACTTTTATTATTCCGTCAAAAATGGAGAATGGCGATTAACCGTTCTGCGGAAGCGATGACTATTTTTTCGGTAATACAAGCCGGATTATTTCCAATTATTCACATGGGTCGTCCGTGGTTAGCATATTGGGTATTACCAATTCCGAATCAGTTTGGTTCACTTTGGGTAAACTTTAACTCACCATTGCTTTGGGATGTATTTGCGATTTCAACGTATTTATCAGTTTCAATGGTTTTCTGGTGGACAGGTTTATTACCAGATTTTGCCATGCTTAGAGATAGAGCTATTAAACCTTTCCAAAAGAAAATTTACTCACTATTGAGTTTCGGTTGGTCTGGTCGTGCAAAAGATTGGCAACGTTTTGAAGAGGTGTCTTTAGTACTTGCCGGTTTAGCAACACCTTTAGTGCTTTCTGTACATACTATTGTATCTTTTGATTTCGCAACATCGGTAATTCCAGGTTGGCATACAACTATATTCCCGCCTTACTTTGTTGCTGGTGCGGTATTCTCAGGATTTGCTATGGTAAACACACTTCTTATAATCATGAGAAAAGTATGTAGCCTAGAGGATTATATCACCGTACAACACATCGAGTTAATGAACATCGTAATTATGATTACGGGTTCTATAGTGGGTGTGGCATATATTACAGAATTATTCATCGCCTGGTATTCTGGTGTAGAATACGAACAATACGCTTTCTTAAACAGAGCAACAGGGCCTTATTGGTGGGCGTATTTATTAATGATGAGCTGTAACGTGTTTTCGCCGCAATTCATGTGGTTCAAGAAATTAAGAACAAGTATTATGTTCTCATTCTTCATCTCTATTGTCGTAAATGTTGGGATGTGGTTTGAGCGTTTTGTAATCATTGTAACCTCCTTACATAGAGATTATTTACCATCTTCATGGACCATGTTTTCACCAACATATGTGGATATTGGAATATTTATAGGAACTATAGGATTCTTCTTTGTGTTATTCTTATTGTATTCAAGAACATTCCCAGTAATTGCGCAGGCAGAGGTTAAAACAATATTAAAATCATCTGGAGAGCGGTACAAACGCATTAGAGAAGGTGGAGAAAGTTTAGCAGGGACAGCTGTAGATGCTAGAACTTCTGAAGATACTAACAACGAAACAAAAATTTAAAGTAGCATATGGAAGCTTCAAAAGTAATTCACGCTATTTATACTGATGATGATGTATTAATGTCTGCTGTTAAAAAAGTAAAGGCAGAAAGATATCACATCGAAGAAATATATACACCATTCCCCGTACACGGACTGGACAAAGCTATGGGATTAGCGCCAACACGTATTGCCATAACCTCATTTATGTATGGCTGTATAGGATTAATCGTTGCTATTTTAATGATGAATTTCATTATGATTGAAGACTGGCCACAAGACATTGGTGGTAAACCAAGTTTTAGTTATTTGCAAAATATGCCGGCTTTTGTACCTATCATGTTCGAGTTAACGGTGTTCTTTGCAGCGCACTTAATGGTTATCACCTTTTACTTACGCTCTAGAATGTGGCCTTTTAAAAACGCGGAAAACCCAGACCCTAGAACCACAGACGACCATTTTTTAATGGAAATCACCGTTAATGATAACGAAGCTGAATTGGCAGCATTGCTTAAGGATACGGGAGCTGTAGAAGTAAATTTAATTGATAAAGCGCATTAACAATAGAAATTGACAAATGAAAAGCTTAATTAAAATATTAGTATTAGCCGTTGTATTAGTAGCCATGTCTTGTAAAAAAGATACGGCGCCTAATTATCAATTCATGCCTAATATGTATGAACCTGTAGGTTATGAAACTTATGGGGAATCCAATGCATTTGCAAATGGCGTTGAAGCACAGCTACCAGCAAAAGGGTCTGTGCCAAGAGGCCATACACCGTTTGATATTGACAATGATATAGAAGGCTATGACCTTGCAAAAGCAACATTAAAAATGCCACTGGATTCAATGAAAGTAGATGCGGCCAGAGGAAAGGAATTATACGATATTTATTGTGGAATATGCCATGGTAACAAAGGCGATGGTCAAGGTAAATTGGTACAGCGCGAAAAGATATTAGGGATTCCAAGTTATGATGATGCAGGAAGAGCTATAAACGCAGGAAGCATATACCATACTATTTATTACGGTAAAAATGCCATGGGTTCTTATGCTAACCAGCTCAATGAAGAAGAGCGCTGGCAAGTCGTATCCTATGTGTTAAAATTGAAAGCAGATTTAGAAAAGTAAGATTGATAAGATTATTATAGATATGTATACATTTTCAAATAAATTAAAGACATTTTCTTTTATTCTAATGATTTTAGGAGCATTGGGTGTAGGATATGGTTTTATGACATCTCATAAATCTTTAGACGAAGTAAAAGCAATGCTTGAAGCGGAAGCTGCTGAACACGGTGGAGGGCATGGTGAAGAGACTATGGCACATGTTGTTGCTGGTGATGAGGTTCATTCAGATAATGCGCATGAAGTAGATACGCATGGTGCATTAGAAGATTTGCATAAAACTGAAGAACATAACGATGTACAAGAGGCAGACTCTATGGTCGTTGCCGAAACACAAGTGTTGGACTCTACAGAAGTAGCGCATGCTGAGGAAACATCTCATGATGTTGCTGAAGTGCATGACACTATTCAAGAGTCGGAAGAATTCTCAGGTTTTGGAGCTACAGATATTAACCTAGCAAAAGAACATCATGGTGACGAACATGCAGAACATGTACAACACCAAATAGCAAATAGACCATGGTCTGCACTATACGTAGCGGCATTTTTCTTTATGATGATTGCACTGGGTGTGTTGGCTTTTTATGCCATTCAAATTGCATCACAAGCAGGATGGTCTCCAGTATTGTTTAGAGTTATGGAAGGTATTACGGCTTATGTGCTTCCGGGAGCCTTAATTGTATTATTAATTGCAGTAGCTTCTGGAACTATAGGACATTATAACCTGTTCATATGGATGGATCCTGAAGTGGTTGAACACGACAAGTTAATTCAAGGAAAATCAAGTTTTTTAAACCTGCCTTGGTTCATCATTAGAGGATTGATATTCATCGCAGGATGGGGTTTATACCGCCATTTTGCACGTAAATTCTCAATTGCTCAAGATACTGCTGAAGATAGAAGTAACTTTAAGAAAGGTTTCCGCATTTCAGCAGCCTTCTTAGTATTTTTTATCTATACAGAATCAATGATGTCCTGGGATTGGATTATGAGTGTAGATCCACACTGGTTTTCAACATTGTTTGGATGGTATGTGTTTGCAAGTATGTTTGTGAGTGGTATTACAGTTATTGCTTTAATCACCATTTATTTAAAATCTAGAAATTATTTAGAGTTTGTAAATGAAAATCATTTGCACGATGTGGCTAAATATATGTTTGCCTTCAGTATTTTCTGGACCTACTTATGGTTTTCTCAATTCATGTTAATTTGGTATTCTAACATTCCAGAAGAGGTGACGTATTTTGTAACCCGTTTCCAAGATTATCAATTACCATTTTTAGGAATGGTAGCCTTGAATTTTATATTTCCAATATTGATGTTAATGAATGCCGATTATAAGCGAATTCCTTGGTTTGTTGTAATGACAGGTCTTGTTATATTATTCGGTCATTATATTGATATATTTAATATGATTATGCCGGCAACAGTTGGTGACAGATGGTTTATTGGAATTCCAGAAATTAGCTCGGTGATGCTTTTTGCAGGGTTATTCATATTTATTGTGTTTACTGCTTTAACAAAAGCACCATTATTAGCAAAAGGAAACCCGTTTGCTAAAGAGAGTAAAGAATTTCATTATTAATAAATATTAAATAAAGACGAACGACAACAATGACTGCTTTATTAACAATTATAGTTTTAGTATTTATATTAGTTGCCATTTGGCAAATGGTGAAAATTTTCGATTTGGCGCAAGCTAAAAACGAAAATACACAGGTTGCCACAGATAAGGATAATACCATTAATGGATATTTAATGATGGGTTTTTTAGCCTTCATATATCTTATTACTATTGTATCTTTTGTAAAATGGGGTGACTTACCTTTGGTTTCAAACTCTGCATCAGAGCACGGGCCAACCATTGATAATTTAATGCTTATCTCTATGGCTGTCATTTTCTTTGTACAGACCATCACACAGTTTCTATTGCATTATTTTGCTTATAAGTATAAAGGAGAGAAAGGCAAAAAAGCATTATTCTTTGCAGACAATAATAAGTTAGAAGCCATTTGGACTATTATTCCTGTGATTGTTTTGGCTGGCTTAATTATATACGGATTGAATACCTGGATTAATATTATGGGTGTTGATGAAAGTGACGATCCTTTAGTAGTAGAACTTTATGCGCAACAGTTTAACTGGAAAGCGCGTTACGGTGGTGCAGATAATACTTTAGGAAAAGCAAATGTACGTTTAATAGATATCGACCGTGCTAACGTATTAGGTTTGGATGAAGCAGATCCGAATGCCCAAGATGATGTGATTACAACAGAATTGCATTTACCTGTAGGTAAACCTGTATTGTTTAAAATGCGTTCACAAGATGTATTGCATTCTGCATACATGCCACACTTTAGAGCACAGATGAACTGCGTTCCTGGTATGATTACGCAATTTGGTTTCACACCAACAGTAACTACTGTTGATATGCGACAAACCCCTGAAATGCAGGAAAAAGTGACTAGAATTAATAGTATAAGAGTTGATAAGAGTAAAGCACTTGTGGCTAAAGGAGAAGAAGCTCTAGAACGTTATGAATTCGATTATTTGTTATTATGTAATAAGATTTGTGGAAAGTCGCACTATAACATGCAAATGAAAATAATAGTAGAAACCCAAGAAGAATACGATGCTTGGATACAAGAACAAACCGTATTCAAGAACACTCTAATTAATTAAATTAAAAAAAGAAAATCGATATAAGATTATGTCAGCACACGAAGATACTCACGCTCACGACGACCACGGACATCATCATAAAGAAACGTTTGTAACTAAATATATATTTAGTCAAGACCATAAAATGATTGCCAAACAGTACCTAGTTACAGGTACCATTATGGGTGTTATTGGGGTTTTAATGTCTATGATGTTCCGTATGCAAATTGCATGGCCGGAAGAACCTAATGTGCTCTTTGAAGCGCTATTAGGGAAATGGGCTCCAGACGGTGTTATGGATGCAGATATTTACCTCGCTTTAGTGACCATTCACGGTACGATCATGGTATTCTTTGTATTAACAGCAGGTTTGAGTGGTACATTTAGTAACTTACTAATTCCATTGCAAATTGGGGCACGAGATATGGCCTCTGGATTCCTTAACATGGTATCGTACTGGTTGTTTTTTACGTCTAGTATTGTTATGGTGATTTCATTATTTGTAGAAGCAGGTCCTGCAGCTGCAGGCTGGACCATTTATCCACCCTTAAGTGCTTTACCAATGGCTCAAGGCGGATCAGGCATGGGGATGACCTTATGGTTGGTGTCTATGGCAATCTTTATTGCATCTTCGTTATTAGGATCATTAAATTATATAGTAACCGTCATCAACTTGCGTACAAAAGGAATGTCTATGACCAGACTTCCATTAACAATTTGGGCATTTTTTATTACTGCGGTTATTGGTGTCGTATCATTTCCTGTATTATTATCAGCAGCCTTATTATTAATAATGGATAGAAGTTTTGGAACCTCATTCTTCTTATCAGATATATTTATTCAAGGTGAAGTATTACATTATCAAGGGGGTTCACCAGTTCTGTTCGAACACTTATTTTGGTTTTTAGGTCATCCTGAAGTTTATATTGTTATTTTACCAGCCATGGGTCTTGTATCCGAAATTATGGCATCCAGTTCACGTAAACCTATTTTTGGTTACCGTGCTATGATTGCTTCGATTTTAGCCATTGCCTTTTTATCAACCATCGTTTGGGGGCATCATATGTTTATCTCGGGAATGAATCCATTCCTAGGATCTGTATTTACATTTACAACTTTACTTATTGCCATACCGTCTGCTGTAAAAGCATTTAACTGGATAACAACCCTTTGGAAAGGTAATTTGCAATTAAATCCTGCTATGTTATTTTCAATAGGTTTTGTATCTACCTTTATTACTGGAGGTCTAACAGGAATTATTCTTGGAGACAGTGCTTTAGATATTAATGTGCACGATACGTATTTTGTGGTAGCACACTTCCATTTAGTTATGGGTATTTCTGCGCTTTATGGTATGTTCGCAGGGATCTATCATTGGTATCCAAAAATGTTTGGACGTATGTTAAATAAAAATTTAGGGTATATCCATTTCTGGGTAACGGCAGTTTGTGCCTATGGCGTATTTTTCCCTATGCATTTTATTGGAATGGCTGGATTACCTCGTCGTTATTACACAAATACAAACTTTCCGTTGTTTGATGATTTGGCGAATGTAAACGTGATTATTACTATTTTTGCTTTAATAGGTGGTGTTGTTCAAATCTTATATTTATATAATTTCTTTATCAGTATGTTCTACGGAAAGAAAACAACCCAGAATCCATGGCGATCGACTACTTTAGAGTGGACCGCACCAATTAAGCATATTCATGGTAACTGGGAAGGGGAGATTCCTCATGTACATCGTTGGGCTTATGACTATAGCAAGCCCGGCCATGACGACGATTTTGTACCACAAAATGTTCCCTTAAAAGAAGGAGAAGAAGAATTGCAGCATTAAATTGCAATCAATTTATAATGAAAAGCCCATCTATTTAGATGGGTTTTTTGTGTTTATATATATTGAAAAGAAATTATTTTAAAAAAAAAATTAAAAAATTCGATGAAATACAAAATAATCCGTTAAATTGCAAATTGAAAAATTAATTTGATATATTCTTCTTACGAAGTGTGATCAAATACTGATTTTAAGATTAAGCTGTTAATTATAAACCTAATCAACCAAACCTATGGAAACAAAATCCCTTTTTAGGAACGGCATTAAGCTGGCTTCCTTTATAATGGTCTTTCTTTGGACATCGATGAATGTTATGGCGCAGTGCCCTACTATTAGCGACCCCACACCGCCTGCAGTATGTGATGCTTCTGGCTTCACTATTGATGATTTAAATGCTTACGCCACCGATCCAGGTGGAGGTATTGTCTGGTATAATGCTGAAACAGATGGAACTGCATATAGACCTAATGAATTGCTGCTAGATGGAATCTATTATATAGATGACAACGCTGGAAGTTGCCCTAGCCCAAGACAATCAATAACTATAACTTTTCAAGTTAATACAGTGCCTTCTGGGGTTTCTTTAGATAAGTTTTACTGCAGTAACGAAAATGCAACTATTCAAGATTATATTGATGATACATTAACACCTTATATTCCTTCTGGAGTTAATATCTTTTACGATGTCGATTTAACGAACCAAGCGAATACCACAGATATTATATCTGAAGGATTTGTAAATTATTATATTGTTTTCACAGATGGAGGCGGGTGTGCAAGTCAGATTAATTTTGGAACAACTATAGTTTCAGTTTCACCGGCTGACCCTACGCCAGCTAATCCGCAAGTATTGTGTTCTGATACAAATCCAACCATTGCAGATTTAGATCCTGGCACAACAGCAGCATTCAGTTGGTATCAAAATGTTGATGGTTCTGAAGATCCCGTCCCACCAGCATTGCCAGCATCGCAACTTTTAGTGGATGGAAGCACCTATTATGTGCAAATTGATGATGTCTTTTGTGATAGCAATGCCGTACCAGTAACTGTTAATATCGATAATCCTAATGATCCTGGAGCTTCAGCAAATTTAGACTATTGTACAGATAATGTTCCTGCTGGCTTTTTTAACCTCTATGATGAGCTAGGCGGTACTGCCGATACAACAGGAAGTTGGTCTGGACCACTAACGACTTCTAACGGACATTTAGGAACGGTTGATATTTCAACCTTAACCACTCCTGGAACATATACATTTACATATACGGTGCCAGATAATGGTGCATGTCCTGCAAGCAACTCAAGCGTGACTGTTGTTATTTATGATATTTTTAGTTCGGGGATACTTTCTGTCAATAATCCGGCTTCATTTTGTGAAGCAACCCTACCGACTTCGTTTGATTTATTTACTTTGATCGAAAATTACGATCCAGATGGACAATGGATTGAGGGAACTACAAGTAGTGGAATTATAGTAGCGGATCCAATGAGTTTAAATTTAACAGGCTATACACCTGCAACATATAATTTTACCTATACGCAAAATAGTTTACCCAATCCGTGTCCTGAAGAATCAACTACAGTACAAGTTATTGTATTGGCAGACCCCAATGCGGGAACTGCTTTAAATGCAGTCTTTTGCGAAAATGATTTAGCGGCTAAGTCACCATTCAATTTATTTGATGCATTAGATGGCTCCCAAGACAATAATAGCGGTACATGGACAGATAGTAGCAACGCTACTATTTCGAATACCATAGATATTACTGGTTTTACAGTTGCAGGAAGTCCTTATAGTTTTGACTATACTATTGATAACGGAACCTGTTCTGATACAGAAACCATAAGCATAACCATCGAGCCAGCACCAGAATCGGGCACAGTTAACGCACCGGTTGCATTTTGTATAGCAGATATAACCACAGACCAGACTTATGATTTATATGATTTATTAACCGACGAAGATCAAACAGGTTCCTGGAATGATGATGATGGTTCAACAGCATTATCAGGAAACCTCGTGACTATCGATGGTTTACCAGAAGGTACATATAACTTTACATACGATGTGGCGGCTATAGATACTTGCGATGATGTTATTGTAACCGTTAGTATCATCATTAATGATACGCCAGCTCCTGCGGCAGCTGCAACACAAATGTTTTGTAACTCAGCACTTATTTCCGATTTATCGGTAACTGGTAACACAATTATTTGGTATGATGCGCCAACTGGAGGTAATGCATTAATAGGCACCACCGCTTTGGCTGATGGTCAGGTATATTATGCAACTCAAACAGATGCCACCACAGGTTGTGAATCTTCAAATAGAACAGCAGTTTCAGTAACCATATACCAATCACCAAATGCAGGAAATATAAGTACATCTCCTATCGCTGCATGTAACGATAATGTAAGTATCGATTTAAATGACGGATTAGATGGTACGCAGGATTCAGGAGGGCAATGGCAAAATGATGATAGTGTTGGTACCCTGATGGGCAATATTTTTAATGCCACAGGTCTTCCGGCAGGAGCTTATAATTTTACCTATCTCTTGACCGCTTCTGCGCCATGCTTAGATGCTAGCACTACTATTTCTGTAATTATCGAAGAACCCTTGAATGCAGGTACTGATGGCGCTCCATTAGATCTCTGTAGTAATGACGGAACGATAGATCTATTTACACAATTGGGCGGAACTCCTGAAACTGGAGGAACATGGTCTCCGGCATTGGTAAGTACTACGGGCGTTTTCGATCCGTTAGTAGATGCTCCTGGAACATATACATATTCGCTTACTAATGCTTGTGGGACAGCATCAAGCGATGTTGCGATTTCTGTAACCCTAGCACCTAACGCTGGTTCAGATAATACTGTGTTAATTTGTGTAGGTGATGGTATTACAGATTTATTTCCCTTATTAGGCACTTCAGCGCAAAGTGGAGGAGTCTGGTCGCCAGCTTTACCAAGTGGTACAGGCGAGTTCGATCCAGCTTCAGATGCCGCTGCAGTGTATACGTATACCGTTACCACAGTGTCACCTTGTACAACAGATGCGTCAGCTCAAATAACAGTTACTGTTGATGATACACCAACCCCAACGGTTAGTAATACTAACCCAGAATTTTGTGCAGTAGACAATCCAACGGTTTCTAACTTAGATAGCGCTATTACATCTACAGGAACAATCAATTGGTACGAAGATGCTGCATTAACCATAGTAGCCAATGCAACAGATGATTTAGTAGATGGTGAAGATTATTACGTAATCCAAACGAATAGTTCAGGTTGTGAATCATCGCAAAGCACTGTTGTTAATGTTGCTATTAATGACACCCCAACACCAACCTTAGCAAATGCAAATTTAGAGTTATGCATCAATGATGACCCGACATTACTTGAACTAGAACTTAATATTGTTGAATTTAATGCAAGCTCAAATAATATTGCTTGGTATGATGTTGAAACTGGCGGAGCAAGTATTTCTAACAATGCAAGCTTAAGCAATGGCACAACCTACTACGCCGCTTTGATTGATGCAACAACAGGATGTGAAAGTAGTGTAAGATTACCGATTACTCCAGATTTAACATCATGTGGTAAATTAGTACTTCCAGATGGATTCTCTCCAAATGGTGATGGCGTAAATGACACGTATGATATTGACAACCTTCAGATTTTATATCCAAATTTCGAATTGGAAATCTATAATCGTTATGGAAATATAGTCTATAAAGGAACGGCTTCAACACCACAATTTGATGGCACATCTAACCAGTCCAGAACCGTTGTCGATGGTGATTTACCAGTAGGAGTATATTTCTATATTTTCAACTTCAACGATGCTGAGAATAAACCGGAACAAGGACGCTTATACTTAAGTAGATAGTTTTCAATAAAGCAAAATTTAAGAAACAATGAAATGAGCCATGGTAGTTTTTTAAAATTAATTAAAGGATTTTTGGCGAATTACATCTGACAGATGAAAAATAAATAAATAAGAACAGATGAAACATTTAAATATATATCATAGAATAGTTGCTTTGTTAGGTTTGACGCTTCTGTCATTTCAAGGCTTCTCACAGCAAGACCCTCAGTTTACACAATATATGTACAACATGAGTATAATCAATCCTGCCTACGCTACAGCAGAAGAAGGCATTTTAAATTTAGGAGGTTTTTATAGAACCCAATGGGTTGGTTTAGAAGGCGCACCCAAAACAGGAAGCTTTTTTGCCCACACGCCCATTAATGAAAAGATAGAATTGGGATTGTCATTCACAAATGACAATATTGGTGATGTGGTCAACGAAAATAATATCTATGCAGATTTCGCATATGTTTTACCGGTAGGTCTTGAGAGTAATATCTCTTTTGGCTTAAAAGCGGGCTTTACATTTTTTGACACCAACTTTAATGGTTTTGTATTGCAATCTGGGAATACCAGTACAGATGTTGCTTTTAACGAAAACATTACCAAAACGTTCCCCAACTTAGGCATAGGTGCATTCTTTTTTACCGACACCTATTATTTAGGGCTATCGGCACCAAACATGCTTTCAACAAAACATATTGAAAGTGAAAACGGTATTAAGGCGACAGGAGTCCAAAATGTACACTATTTTTTTACAGGAGGTTATGTTTTCGATATCAATGAAAATATAAAGTTAAAGCCTGCCTTCATGGGAAAATCGGTTAAAGGCGCTCCCTTGGCATTAGATCTTACCGCAAATGTGTTAATTAACGAAAAACTAGAAGCTGGTTTAGGATACCGAATAGGAGATGCGTTAAGCGCTTTGGTCAATTTTAAGATCACGCCAGAATTAAGGATTGGCTATGCCTATGATTATACCACAAGTAATTTAGGTGACTTTAATTCAGGATCACATGAAATATTTATTTTATTTGATGTGGACTTGTTCGGATTTAAAGGAGGGTACGATCGTTCACCAAGATTCTTCTAAACTTAAAATGACTACAATTGTGAAATATCCATTACCAAATGTTCAATACCAAAGAACATATATTCTATGGATGTTACATGTGACAGTTTAAAAACAATAAAATTTACCACATGAAAAAACATATATACATATTGGCGAGCCTTTTAATGGTTAGTGGGATTGCCTTGGCACAAAAAGGAAATTTAAAACGGGTGAATAAGCTTTTCGAAATGAGAGCCTATACCGAAGCCGCTGAAACTTATGAAACTAAAGAACGTACCCAAGAAGTACTTCAGAATTTGGCAGATTCATACTATTTTAATGTCAGCTTGCAAAAGGCTATAAAAACATACCGTGAGTTATTTGTAACTTATGGCGATTCCATAGATATAGAGTATCACTTTAGATTTGCACAGGCTTTAAAGGGCGTAAAAAACTATAAGGAAGCAGATAAACACTTAAGCATGTATTACAACAGAAAAGTAAATACCGATGCGTTTATGGAACATTTAGAAAAAACAACACCACATACATTCACGTTGGAGCAATTGCAAAACGAAGGCTCGAATAGTGACTTCGGTTTAACTTTTTATGGGGATGATAAAGTGGCTTTTGCATCTGCAAGAAATACGGATAATCCATCTTATTCGTGGAATGAATTGCCCTATTTAGATTTGTATAATGCTACAATGACTAATGAAGGGATGCTTAAAAATATTCAACCATTTTCTGATGCCATTAATACCGATTCGCACGAAAGCAATGCGGTATTTAGTAAAGATGGTAAAACCATGTATTTTAATAGAACCAATTCAACCCGTAAAAAAACAGATGAACAACGCATTGCGCACATTAAAATATACAAGGCAGAACTTATAGATAGTGTATGGACCAATGTTACGGCATTACCCTTTACATCCAATGCATACAGCACAGAACACCCAGCATTGAGTAAAGATGAAAAGACGCTATATTTTGCAAGCGATATGTCCGGGACCTTAGGAAGTTTTGATATTTATAAAGTAGCGATAAATGAGGATGGTACTTACGGAGAGCCAGAAAACTTAGGTGCAACCATCAATACAAAACACCGAGAACAATTTCCATATATTAGTGATTATGATGTGTTGTATTTTTCATCCATCGGTCATGAAGGCTATGGCGGTTTAGATGTCTTTAGAAGTAATATGGTTAATGGCCAGTTCGATAAACCTGTCAATCTGGGAAGTTCCATCAACAGCAATTTAGATGATTTTGCCTATACCGTTAGAGAAAAGAATAACGTTGGTTATGTGTCTTCAAATAGAACCGGTTACGATCGTATTTTTGGTTTCGCTAGAGAAGACAACATGCTTACAAAGTATCAAGTAGAAGGTATTGTACAAGACAAAAACAGCCAAGAGCTACTTACAGGCGCTTTGGTCACCTTGTTTAATGAATCTGGAAATGTGATTCAAGACACACTAGTTGGTGATGATGCCTATTATATTTTCAAAATAGAACCGAATAAAAAGTATAAGGTAAGAGGCACACGAAAAGCCTATATTCCGCAAGACGTAGAATTTTCAACAGATAGCAAAGGCAAAGTGCAACATAATATCTACTTGTCTTTAGAATCTTTTGCCGATGCTGAAGAGCGTGTTAAGGAAAACGAAAAAGGCGATGTTCAAGTGCAGTTGGATAAAATTTATTTTGATTTTGATAAATCGAATATTCGAAAAGATGCAGCAACAACTTTAAATGTACTGGTAGATTTAATGAAGAAATATCCATCTATGGAAGTGGAAGTGTCGGCACATACCGATGCGCGCGGACCAGATCAATACAACTTAGATTTATCTAAACGGAGAGCCGCATCCACTTTAGAATATTTAGTAAGTCAGGGCATTGATAGAAACCGATTAAAAAGTATCGGGTATGGTGAAATGCAACCACTAAACGACTGTGTTAAAGAAGACATCTGTGAAGATGAAGAGTATGATATTAACAGACGATGTGAATTTACAATATTGAATTAACCAAAAGTCTAAATAACCAAAATTATTTAAAAGACCTTTCCAATTTGGAAAGGCTTTTTTTATGCTGAATTTGTTTCAGTATGCTTATATTTGAATATAAATAAACAACTTTATGTATTTTTAAAATAGATAAAGAAAACCTTATGAAATATGATTAAGTTTTGGATTTTAACAATTTGTATATTTTTAATTCTGGCTTACTTTCTGAACAAAGTAATTTATAAGCATATTAGGGGTAATGAAAAAAAGGATAAAAGACTATGGAACATATATTATTGGGAAGGGTTAGTTGCCTTAAGTTCAGGATTAACATTTGTTATATTGTTTATTTTGAAATCGACCAATTTTTTGCCTTTTTAAATCTTGTCATTCCGGAGTTTATACTGAGCGCAGTCGAAGTAAACAAGAAACTAAATTCATAAGTATCAAAATACTATAAAATGTCACCCTGAGCGCAGTCGAAGGGTCTTTAATATGAACGAAAATCTAGACACAACAAACGAGAATTTTTCACCAGAAGAAATAGAGGTTGAAAAAAAGTTAAGACCCTTATCATTTGATGATTTCACCGGTCAGGATCAGGTATTGGAAAATCTTCAAATTTTTGTTCAAGCCGCTAATTTAAGAAGCGAAGCTTTAGATCACACACTTTTTCATGGCCCTCCTGGATTAGGAAAAACCACCTTAGCACATATTTTGGCTAACGAACTTAGTGTTGGCATAAAAGTAACCTCGGGTCCTGTTCTGGATAAACCCGGGGATTTAGCGGGATTGTTAACCAATTTAGAAGAACGCGATGTATTGTTTATTGATGAAATACACCGTCTAAGCCCTATCGTAGAAGAGTATTTATATTCGGCTATGGAGGATTATAAAATTGATATCATGATTGAATCTGGACCTAATGCAAGAACGGTTCAAATCAATCTGAGTCCATTTACTTTAATAGGTGCCACGACACGTTCGGGTTTGCTAACAGCTCCCATGCGTGCCCGTTTTGGGATTCAAAGTCGCCTACAATATTATAAAACGGATTTGCTAACGACCATTGTGCAACGTAGCGCTTCCATTTTAAATATGCCAACAAGCATGGAGGCCGCCATTGAAATTGCTGGAAGAAGTCGGGGCACGCCAAGAATAGCCAATGCCTTGTTAAGACGGGTTCGTGATTTCGCCCAAATTAAGGGTGACGGCACTATTGATATTAAAATCGCCAAATTCGCCTTAGAGGCGTTGCATGTGGATGCTCATGGTTTAGATGAAATGGATAATAAAATCCTGATGACCATTATAGAAAAGTTTAAAGGTGGCCCCGTTGGTGTTTCTACCATTGCCACGGCAGTCAGTGAAAGTACCGAAACCATTGAAGAGGTTTACGAGCCGTTTCTAATACAACAAGGTTTTATCATGCGCACGCCTCGAGGAAGAGAAGTTACGGAACTTGCCTATAAACATTTGGGAAAAATAAAAGGCTCTGTTCAAGGGGGTTTGTTTTAGAACAATCTAAATTAAAAGATAACAGACTAATTGATTATTAATGAGCATCTTGTGTCTTCTAACCGTATGACTAATAAATCGGACTTTTAACTATAATTTTAGAAGAGAATTCTTGTTTTTTTTACTTTTCGCGTGAAATAGATAACCCAAATCTAATTGAAATGAAACACACATGCTTTTTAAAAGTTATCGTTCTTGGTGTTTTTTTTACACTCAGTTCCTGTGTTACAGATCAAGACGATTATGTAAACACACCAGTTGAATCCAATTTAGAAAAGCGTCTTGCAGAACTATATGGCTCTAAGTCAGCGCTCATATTGCCAGCTTCTAACGACTTTTCGAAAATTCCTAGTGATGCGAATAATCCAATAACCCAGGCTAAAGTAGAACTGGGTAAATTTTTATTTCATGAAACGGCTCTAGGTGAAAACCCGAAATTGGAACAAGGAAGGGATACCTATTCTTGTGCGAGTTGTCATCATGCAGATGCTGGTTTTCAAAGCGGGATAATCCAAGGTATTGGAGAAGGTGGCATTGGCTTTGGAATAAAAGGGGAAGGACGTATAAAATCAACAGAATACCGAGAAGAAGATTTAGATATGCAACCCATAAGAAGTCCTAGTATTTTAAATACGGCGTATCAAGACGTCATGCTATGGAATGGTCAATTTGGAGCGGTAGGTACTAACGCAGGTACCGAAGCCAGTTGGAAAGCGGGAACGCCTATAGAGAATAACACCTTAGGATTTGAAGGTTTAGAAACTCAGGCTATCGCCGGAATTGAAGTTCATAGAATGGTATGCGATCCGGACTTTGTTGCCAGTTCACCTTATAAAGATTTGTTTGACAATGCTTTTCCAAATACGCCAATTGAAGACCGTTATACGCGAATAAAAGCAGGTCTCGCTATTGCGGCCTATGAAAGAACTGTTTTATCTAACCAAGCGCCTTTCCAAGACTGGTTAAAAGGGGATTATACGGCTATGGCTGAGGAGGAAATTGAAGGTGCGATGTTGTTTTTTGATAAAGGCCAATGTTACAGCTGCCACTCAGGGCCAGGTCTAAATGGTATGGAATTTCACGCATTGGGTATGAATGATTTGGCAGGTCCAAATGTGCTCACCGTGGTTAATGATGCTACAAAAAGAGGACGTGGTGGATTCACAGGTAAAAGTGAGGATGATTATAAGTTTAAAACGCCACAATTATATAATCTTAATGATGTTAATTTTTTCGGTCACGGCGGCAGTTTTACATCGGTGGAAGCTATTGTTCGATACAAAAACAAAGCGAGACATGAGAACAATGGTGTGCCCTCGGATAAACTATCTCCAAAATTTGAGCCCTTAAATTTAGATGAGGCTGAAATTCATGCCCTGACTTTATTTATAGAAAAATCTTTATACGATCCGTATTTATCGCGGTACAAACCAGAGCGTTTGCCATCGGGATTCTGCTTTCCTAATGCAGATTCCCAATCGTCCTTAGATATGGGATGTAATTAAACGGTATACACTCATTTAGATTATAAGAACTATATTGTAGCTTATACCGTTTATAATTTAAAATGGGTTTGAAACAATTTGAATTGTAATTGGTATTAATTGTTTCAGACTGGTGCTAATGAAAAACACAACCCACACAAACCTCATAAAAACCGAAGCCAAACGCCTCGGTTTTTTATCTTGTGGTATAAGTAAAGCCGAATTTTTAGAAGAAGAAGCGCCAAGGTTAGAAAAGTGGTTGAACAAAAATATGCATGGGCAAATGCAATATATGGAAAATCATTTCGACAAGCGCTTGGATCCCACAAAACTCGTTGAAGGCTCTAAAAGTGTGATTTCATTATTGCTCAATTACTACCCTAACCAAGAGCAAACAGCTAATAGCTATAAGCTGTCAAAGTACGCCTACGGCACCGATTACCATTTTGTGATTAAGGATAAATTAAAATCACTTCTAAATTTTATTCAAGACAAAATAGGCGAAGTTCATGGGCGGGCTTTTGTAGATTCTGCGCCCGTTTTAGATAAAGCTTGGGCAGCCAAATCTGGATTAGGTTGGATTGGAAAACACAGTAATCTATTAACCCAACAGGTGGGCTCATTTTACTTTATTGCTGAACTTATTATTGATCTAGATTTAGAGTACGATTCGATAACTACAGATCATTGTGGCTCATGTACAGCATGTATTGATGCCTGCCCAACAGAAGCTATTACAGAACCATACGTTGTGGACGGAAGTAAATGTATTTCCTATTTTACCATAGAATTAAAAGAAAATATTCCCACTGAGTTTAAAGGAAAAATGGATGATTGGATGTTTGGTTGCGATATCTGTCAAGATGTATGCCCATGGAACAGGTTTTCAAAATCGCATAGCGAACCACTGTTTAATCCGCACCCCGAATTGTTATCCATGACTAAAAAAGATTGGGATGAGATAACTGAAGGTACTTTTAAAAAAGTTTTTAAAAATTCCGCAGTAAAACGGACTAAATTTTCAGGGTTACAAAGAAATATTGATTTTTTGGGATAAAATTATTAGATAATCTCTTTAGTAGATTCCCTTTTTATCAAAGCCGTTTCAAGTGTAATAATTTTTGGTGCTTTAGGCTTTTTGTCTTTAATTGCTCTTATCTCCTTATAAAGTTGTTTAAAAGCCGTTCTTCCCATTTGGTAACCAGGTTGGTCAATGGTAGTTAAAGTTGGAGATATTACCGAAGACATGAACCAATTGCTAAACCCAACGATACTAATATCATCAGGAATTTTAACCCCTTGTTTGTTAAATTCTGTCATGGCACCAATGGCTACTAAATCGGTATTTATAAAAATACCATCTACATCGTTATGGTCTTTTAATAATTGTTGCGCATTTCTTTTGCCTTCTTCAAAACTCATATCTCCGCATTCACATATATAAACTAAAGAGGGGTCGTACGCTAAATTATTATCCAATAAAGCTTTCTTGTAACCAAGAAACCTGTCTATGGAATTTTGAGGTAAAAGCGCACCCCTAAAATGTGCAATACGTTTGCAGCCTATATCTATTAAATGCTGTGTCGCGATGTAGGCAGCTTTACGATCATCAATGATTACTTTAGAGCATCTTACTATTTTGGCAATCTTATCAAACATAACCAGTGGTTTGTCTTGAGCTAAAACCTCATTTAGGTGATTAAAGTCTGCTGTTCCATTTGCCAACGATATAAGTATGCCGTCAACACGCTGGCTTAACAATAAGTCGATTTGTTTTTTTTCTAACTCATAAGATTCATTAGATTGAAGAATGATTACCAAGTATCCTTTTTTTTCAGCCTGCGAGATAATACCTTTAATTACATTTGAAAAGAAATGATGAACAATAACTGGAATTATTAAACCAATGGTTTTTGATTCTTTGGTTCTTAGGTTAACGGCAAACGTATTAGGCTTATAATTTAGCGTTCTTGCTAATTCTTTTACTAGCCCTTTTGTTTTTTTGCTCACATCGGGATAATCTTTTAAAGCTTTTGAAACTGTTGTAACAGAAATATTTAATTGTTCTGCAATTTGTTTTAATGTAACTGGTTTCATAAAAGTTCATCTAAATTTATAAGGATAAATATAGTTAAAAATTTAAATCGAAAACGTTTTCGTTAAAATCGAAAACGTTTTCGTTATCAAAATCATTTTTTTTATGAGCTACAAATGTAAATTAGTCAAAAATTAACTAAATATTTTATTAAATAACTAAATTAAGACAAAATGAATTTAACAAAGACAAAATGGGGTTTCGTGCTCTTAATGTTATTTTCTGTATCAGTAGTTTTTGCGCAATCAACAATTTCTGGAACAGTAAACGATCAAAGTGGAGTGCCGCTTGGGGGTGTGAACGTAATTTTAGACGGTACTTCTAAAGGATCTGTTTCTGATTTTGATGGGAACTATTCAATCAGTAATGTGGAAGATGGTACGTATACATTAACAGCGACTTTTATAGGGTATAAAACCTATACTGAAAGCGTAACTGTTCAAGGGGTAGATATTACTTTAAATTTTCAATTGGCAGAAGATGCTGCATCTTTAGATGAGATAGTGGTAACAGGAGTTGTTAACCCTAAATCTAAATTAGAATCTAGTGTTTCTGTTTCTACAATGGATGTGAAACTTATTGAACAAGCTTCTCCAAGAAGTGCAGGTGAGCTTTTTAGAAATATACCAGGTATTCGTGCTGAATCCTCGGGAGGAGAAGGGAATGCTAACTTTAACGTTCGTGGTGTACCAGTATCTTCTGGTGGGTCAAGATATTTTCAAATACAAGAAGATGGATTGCCATTAAACTTATTTGGTGATACGTCATTTGGAAATGCTGATAACTTTTTAAGAATTGATTCCAACATTGGCAGAGTTGAGGCAATTAGAGGTGGCTCTGCATCAACACAAACGTCCAATGGCCCAGCAGGTATTATTAACATGATTAGTAAAACAGGTTCTACAGAAGGGGGTTCTGCAGGAACTACTTTTGGTTTGGATTACCAAACTAGTAGACTGGATTTTGAATATGGTACACCATTAGGTAATGGTTTGTCTTATCACATAGGTGGATTTATGAGAACTGGTGAAGGGCCAAGGGAAATAGGTTATCAAGGTAATAAAGGAGGGCAATTTAAAGCGAACCTTACAAAAAGATTTGAAAATGGATATGTACGTGTTTATACTAAGTTTTTAAACGACAAATCTGTAATGTATTTACCAATGCCTATGCTATTGGAAGGCGATAATGCAAATCCTACCTTTTCAAATTTACCAGGTTTTGATATTACTAACGATGCGGTGCAGTCTGCTTATTTACAACAAAGTGCAGGGACTTCACCTTTTGATGGAACAAGACATGTAAATGATGTTAGAAATGGAAATAATCCTATTTCTAAATCTTTAGGCGCAGAGTTTTCTTTTAGCTTACCAAAAGATTGGAAGGTAGCTGGTAAAGCTAGATATTCTAATAATAGTGGCGAATGGGTGGCACCGTTTACTGCCGCGGTTGGTACAATTTCTGAAATTGAAACAACTGCAAGGGATGCTTCAAATGCCACAGGCGCTTTAGTTTATGCCGATGGAGATAGAGAAGCTTTTGCTCCAGCAAACGGATTGGCTCAGATTATACATATGTTTGATGTTTCAGTAGAAGATTTAAGCAACTTTTTTGGTGACGTAAAAGTAAGCAAGAAAATTAGTGATAATGTTGGGTTTACAGCAGGTTTATTTACGGCTACTCAAAATACTAAAATTGGATGGCAATGGAATTCTTTTCTATCTGAAGTCAAAGGAAGAGGAGAAGCGAGATTAGCAGATTTTGATGGTTTCTCTAGAGGAGGTCAATACGCTTATGGTACACCTGTTTGGGGTAACTGTTGTCAACGTAAATACAATACCGTACATAATGTAAATTCTCCTTATGTAGGTATTGATGCTGATATAAATGATAAGTTAAACTTTGATGGTAGTGTGCGTTTTGAAAATGTTCGTGCAAATGGTAACATACAAGGCGGTCCAACGAGTCAAGGGAACTTTGATTATGATGGAAACGGAACTATTGAAGGTATTGAAGAAAGTGTACCAGTAATTATTGGTAACGCTGGACAAATTGTTGATGATAAATATAATTTTGTTTCTTATTCTGCGGGACTTAACTATAAATTAAATGAGGGAGCTGCTGTGTTTGGTAGATATAGTTCAGGTGCTTCAGGGAGAGCTGCTGATAGAAATAATTATGGAACTAATGGTAAAGCTGATGTACAATATGATGAAGTATCTCAATTAGAAGTTGGTTACAAGAAAAGACTTAAAAATGGAGTTCTTAACTTAACTGGATTTATGAGTAATACTGACGAAGGACTAAGCAACGAGTTAAATAGATCTGTAGGTAATCCATTCAAAGCTTTAGGTTTAGAGGCAGAAACGGCTTTAGCTTTTGGAGATAACTTCTCTTTTAATGGCTCTTTTACTTATACAAAAGCAGAAATTGATGGCGGGGACAATAAAGGAAATACGCCTAGAAGGCAAGCCGATTTGGTTTACAACTTATCTCCATCTTATAATTTTGGAAACAGTAGCCAGCATAGTTTGGCATTGAGTGTATTAGGGACGTCAAAATCGTATGCTCAAGATGATAACGATTTAGTGATGCCTGCTTATGCATACTTTAATTTAATTGGTAGAGCAGGTTTAACAGACGGACTTTCTGTAGTGTTAAGTGTAAATAATCTCTTTGATACTATTGGTATCACAGAAGTTGAAGGTAATGGAGATGGTGCTTTTGGTTCGGATCGTTTAGTAAGAGCTAGATCAATTAGCGGTCGTTCTTCTACAATATCTTTGCAATATAAATTTTAAAGAATAAGTTTAATTTAATTTGAGTTTGTTAACTAAAGAGTTGAGGGCTTTATGCTAAGTTCCAACTCTTTTTCACACAATTTTTTATACACATATGCGAGCTTTTATTTTTTCAATAGTATTTATTGTTGCCTTGACTAAAGTCAGTTTCGGTCAAGTTTCGGAGTCAGTTTCTTTAACTACTAAAACTGAATTAAAAAAGATGATATTATATGGTAGTGATACGTGTCACTATTGCCTTGATACCAAGGCCTATTTAAGAGAAAGAAAAATAGATTTTATATATTTTGATGTAGAGATCTAAATTTAGAAAAGCAACAGGACATGTTAGTGAAACTTCAAAAGGCAAAAATTGGTGTTTCCAGCTTGAATTTACCCGTCGTTGATAAGGAAGGCGACATATTTACAAATGGAGAAGATTTCGAGAAGTTTCTTAAAAGAATAATCCAATAAAATCAAAGTTGTAATCATGCTAAAAAAACCAAATTTAAGTTTCTGGCAAATTTTTAATATGAATGTAGGATTCTTAGGGATTCAATTCAGTTTTGGTTTACAGCAAACAGCCGTTAATCCTATATTTTCATTTTTAGGAGCGCACCATGAAGATTTACCTTTACTAAACCTTGCTGGTCCTGTAACTGGATTGATTATTCAACCTATAATTGGGGCCATATCAGATAAAACTTGGTCGCCAAGATGGGGAAGACGCAAGCCGTTCTTTTTAATAGGTGCAATAATAGGTAGTTTATGCTTATTTGCCTTTCCTTTTAGTCCAACACTTTGGTTTGCTGTTGGTTTATTGTGGATTCTTGATGTGGGCAATAATATGGCTATGGAACCTTATCGTGCCTTTGTAGGTGATAAATTACCCAACAAGCAATTAAGTTTTGGTTATCAAATGCAAAGTTTGTTTGTTGGTGCGGGCATTGTTTTGGCAAATGCCTCCATTTTTCTGTTTCAAGATTGGTTTGGTGTTGCAGAAACAGTTGAAGCGGCTAGCGGTATTCCTAAGTGGTTATATTATTCATTCTTTATCGGTGCTGTATTATCGGTATCTACCATATTATGGTCCGTTTTAAAAACACCTGAAATTCCACCATCAGATGAAGAATTTGATGAGATCAAAAAACACAATGCGTTGCCATTTGCAAAACGCGTTAGGACGCCCTTTATAGAAATTGTTCAAGCCATCAAAGATATGCCCAAGTTTATGTGGAAACTATCCGCTGTTTATCTGTTTCAATGGTATGCCCTATTTGTGTATTGGCAGTTTATAGCGCCTATGTTTAAAGAAAGTATGGGATTTAACAGTTCAGAGGCCTTAAGTCAAGCTGCAAAAATGAATACGACATATAATCTTTCTACCATTGTTTTTGCATTGGCATTGGTGCCATTAGCGCTAAAATTTGGAGGTAAAAAAGTATATGTGTTTAGTTTGTTCTTAACGGGAATCGCCATGCTAAGTATACCATATATTCAAGATCCGTTTTTGGTTATTTTACCAATGATTTTGTTTGGTATAGGTTGGGCAGCTATGATGGGTATTCCATATTCAATGGTATCTAAAATAGTACCTCAAGAACGCCGTGGTGTATACATGGGAATATTAAATATGATGATCGTTATCCCTATGGGAATTCAAACGTTAACCTTTGGTCCTGTAGTAAAAAATCTATTGAATAATAGCGCGGTTAATGCCATATTATTTGGTGGTGTGTTTTTTATCATAGCCGCGGTTTTAGCATTGCGTCTAAAAGAGCCTAAAACAAATAATGAAGAGGAAAATATTGTTGTCACAGGCGACGGGCACTAATTTTATAAACTTTAGACCTAATTAAATTAAAAATCAGGTCAAATACCAAATACATTTATTTTGAAAAAAAAGATAAAAGAGATAGATATTTTATGTGTTGGCGAAGTGCTTGTCGACTTCATTGGGCATCAAACAGGAGTACTTATCAACAATACAAGAGATTACCACAGGTATTTAGGAGGTTCTCCAGCAAATGTAGCTATGAATTCGGCAAGATTAGGATTGAAATCCGTCATGGTAGCTACCGTTGGGGATGATGGTTTTGGAGATTACATTTTTGAAAGACTTAATGAAGTTGGTGTAAATACCAATCACATAAAAAAAATAGACAGCAAACCTACAAGCGTCATTTTTGTTTCTAGAACAGAAAGTACGCCCGATTTTATTCCGTTTCGAAAAGCTGATTCTTGCATTCAAGAAAATCAAATGCCATCAGACTTACTTTCAAAAACAAATATTTATCACACAACCTGTTTCGCTTTAAGTAAAAATCCTGCACAAGCTACCATTTTAAAAAAGGCTGAAGAGGCTTTTAATTTGGGATGTAAATTAAGTATCGATGTCAATTATGCTAAAAAATTATGGAATAGCCAAGAAGAGGCATTAAAGGTTATTAAGGCGTATTGCAAATTTAATCCTCTAGTGAAGATTAGTGAAGATGATATGTTGAGACTTTTTGATAAAGAATTACCTCACGAAGATATATTTAATTTTTTCCATTCGGAAGGGGTCGCTACAGTGTGTTTAACTCTAGGAAGTAAAGGTGTTAAACTATCTCAAAAAGGTAAAAAGGTTATTGAGTTACCAGCAATAAAAATAGATGTGGTACAGGATGCGACTGGAGCAGGCGATGCCTTTTGGTCTGGGTTTTTGTTTGCTTATATTAAAGAAAAACCTATTGAAAAATGTTTAGAAGTGGCATTGCAAATAGCCGCTTTAAAACTTCAAAATGTAGGTAGGTTACCGGACAACATTAACATATTATCAAAGCTTCTCTAAAACCTCAAATGATGTCAAAAGATTCTAATATCACGAATGGGGTCATGCTAAATGCATATCCCGATAGCGTTGGAACCAATTTAAATGAAATGATCAGTATGTTGCAAAGGCCTCAATTCAAGGATGTTTTTTCGTTGTTTTATGTGCTCCCAACATTTTTTAATAGTGATTTAGATAGAGGATTTTCAATTATAGATTACAACCTAAATAAAAACTTAGTTTCTCAAGAAGATTTAAAAGCACTCGAAAAGCTTGGTATACAGTTGAAATTTGATATCGTTTTAAATCATCTATCAGTAGCATCACCTCAATTTAAAGATTTACTTAAGCGCGGTGATAAATCAAAATATAAAGATCTTTTTATTAATTGGAATACATTTTGGGAAGGGAATGGCACCATGGGAGATGATGGTGTTATCATTCCAAAAGACGAGTTTCTCAATAAATTGTTTATGAGAAAATCTGGATTACCCATATTAAAAGTGCTTTTCCCCGATGGCTCTGAAAAACCTTATTGGAATACGTTCTACCAAGAAATTACATATAATAAGATAAATAGTGAAGATTTAATTAAAGTTGAGGGATTAACTCTAGAAAAAACTGAATGGATCTGTAATAAAGTCAATTCAGCAATTGAAGAAAATAAAGACTTCACCACGATTGATTTCGAAGATTGCAATCATTTAAAAGGTGAGGTTTTGGAAATTATAAATCGAAATCGTTCCTATTTAGGGCAAATGGATGTGAATGCCAAATCTGAATTGGTTTGGGATTTCTATGAAGAAACCTTAAAAAAAGTCAGTGATTTTGGCTGTAAAATATTGAGATTAGATGCTTTTGCCTATTTGCATAAAGACATTGGTCAGTCCAATTTTTTTAATAAACCAGGAACTTGGGAATATTTAGAGCGAATAAAAAAAATAGCGCAAAAAAATAATTTAACCCTTTTGCCAGAAATTCATGCCGAATACGGAATGCATTTACACGATGAGGTTGCAAACGAAGGCTATTATATTTACGACTTTTTCTTACCAGGGTTAACTATTCATACCATTGAAAGCACTAATAGCAAAGCACTTTTAACGTGGGCCAAAGAAATTATTAGCAAAGGTTACAAAACGGTAAACATGTTGGGATGTCATGATGGTATTCCTGTTTTAGATTTAAAAGGTAAAGCCATTAACGGTACTTATAACAAAGGTCTGTTGGAAGATGATGAGATTGAAGCCATTATGAATAAGATCATGGAACGTGGGGGTAGAGTAAAAAACCTTTACGATCCATCTGGAAATAAAATATCCTATTATCAAGTAAACGCAACATTTTTTAGTGCATTAGGGGAGAGTGAGCAAAAATTATTGTTAGCTAGAGCTATTCAAATGTTCATGCCAGGGATTCCGCAAGTATGGTACTTAGATATTTTTGCAGGGAAGAATAATTATGAAGCTGCTGACAAGGGAGGAAGCGGCGGACATAAAGAGATTAATCGTACCACACTTACAGTACATGATATTAAAAACGGTTTAAAAAGAGATATTGTTCTTAATCAGCTTGAACTATTAAAATTAAGAAATACATCTAAAGCGTTTTCAGGTACCATAAAGATTAATAAAACTTCAGATAAAGAAATTGATATTAAGTGGGTGAATCAGAATGAGATTGCACATTTAAAGGCCAATCTTAAAACGCAAACGTTTCACATAGATTATACAGAAGGCGGGGTTGCCAAGACAATGACATTTTGATGTTTTGCATTAAGAAGGCTCATGTTACCTTCATTAAAAACCCAAAGAAATTCTCAGACTTAGAAAAAACATCAACTTTTTGAAAGAATAAAAATTTAAACGAGTTCAGTGTAAATACTAGTGATACCAAACGGTTCTAGGTTTTCCCAGTTCAATATTATGAAAACCGAAATCTTCACTTTCAAATGCATTTGTTTTAAATAGATTACGGCCTTGACCCGGGATGCTTGGATAAAATGACAGCGACAATTGAAAAGAGCTAAATACTAAATAATCATTTCTAATTATAAAACCAATTCCTAATGACGGATACACTTTACTTTTAAAAAGTTTTTGCTCCGCATCACCTAGCATGCCAGCAGAAAAATTTAAATAAGGATTTAATCTGAACCCTAAGATATTCCAAGGGGAGTAAAATTGCGTTTGAAAAGAGATAATCATTTTTTTCGTGCCTGTAATATCACTATCAAATCCAGATAAGCCAGAGTCCAAATAAGGCTCATAATCATTACCAGTAAAGCCAAGTAGAATAGGTCGGTCATTAAGTGTTAATCTATCCGCAAGAGTATTCAGCCTGTGGGTTCCTATTAGTAACTGAGGCTTTACAAATTGACGTAATTTCCAATTGCCTCCAAGGTCCATTAAATTGGTAAAATAATTTAATTCGAAATTATATGTTGTTTGCTCGCGTTGGGAACCATTTAAAAACGTACCATACTCTGCCTTTGCGCTTAGATAGCCCCATTTAAAATAATCGCCAATGGTTGCCTGCGCCCCCAAATAGGTTCTGGTTTGTTTATTTTTTCTTTGAAATCCAGAGGTTACGGCTCCAGAAAAGCCAATAGGAACATCCTCAATAATGCCCAAATTAAAAATATATTCATCCTCAACAAATTGCCTCGATGCTATTCCAATACTGCCAAGTACAAAGGATTCGTTCGAAAAATATCGTATCGAGTCATAAGCGATATCTGGTCTGTCCTTATACTCGGCATGTGTAAATCGGGCGGCGGCAATTAAATTTGTTGTTCGTTCTTCATCAGTGACACCATCCAATACGTTCAAGGCATGACCCAGCCAAAAATCTTGAGTTTGATATTTAAAATTTTGTAGATCAAATTCGCGTTGGACGTTTTGTAATGAATCTTGTCTAAAATGTTCAGCTAAAAAAATGCCTCCTGCCCAATGGGTTAAAGGGGAAAAGAAATTTCGTTCGATATTTAATCGCTTCTCATAAAAACCATTTAACTCATTTTTATAGGCTATAGACGTTCTAATATAGCTGTTCTTAATAGTAGGAACAGCATATTCTATATCATACGCAGAACGATCGTCTTTTAAGCTATTGGTAAAGCTTTGATTAATTTGATGGCCAAACCCTAAAAAATTACGTTCCCTGAATTGTAAATTAAATCTGGAACTAGACGCAGAGCCTTGTGGTATGATGCTCCAGGAATCTAAAACACGTACGGTAACATCTATAGAATCTGAGGTTTTTGCTGTTTTATTAGCTCTAATCGCAACACTTCTTATAAAGTTTTGAGAACGCATGAGCCTTTTCGATTCATTAACTAAAAGTGTGTCAAAACGTTTGTTTTCTTTAAATAACAATAAATTTCGAATGGCGAATTGTTTGGATTTTATATGGATGCTATTGCCAGCTTTTCCTAGCCAGTTTTTAGGTCCTTTTAGGGTGTCATAAATTGAAAAACCAAAGGGATCAAGCGTCACAATATCTATATGTCTGATAATTTTACCTTGATAAAGTCTATAATTTTGATGCTTTGCTTTTTTTAAACGAATGCGTTGTTTTTTATTGGTAGATTTAAAAATTAATTTGTGAAGTGTTTTTGTGAATTTATTCTTTTTGGAATAGATCTCTATTTTTTTATAGATTTCAGTAGAGTCTTTTTCAGTTTCATTTTCTTGACCATTTACCGACATTGATATGGTTAGATGGATAAGAACAAATAAAACGTATTTAGAATTCAATGGTATAAATGTCAAGAGATTTTCGAAAATGAAAAGTAAGCATGTTTAAAATACTAGTAGGACGTTTTTGTATTTAAATTTAACTCAAATGTACCGCCTTGGCAAGTTACATGTAAGAAATTAAAACTTGTAATACCCAAGATATTGCGTTTTTATATCCACAGATCTATAATTTCAAATGAAATTTCAATTTTTTAAAAGAATAGCGGCTTCCTTAGTGGGATTATTATATTTTTACGGTTACCTAATTATCCATTTTTATGAGCGAAGAAAGCAAACGTCGAGAAGCCCTAATATATCACGCCAAACCAACTCCAGGAAAAATAAAAGTAGTCCCAACCAAAAAATATTCGAGCCAGAGAGATTTGTCACTGGCATATTCCCCAGGAGTTGCAGAACCGTGTTTAGAAATAGAAAAGGACAAAAATAATGCCTACAAGTACACAGCTAAAGGTAATTTAGTTGCTGTAATCACAAACGGTACAGCTGTATTGGGACTGGGTAATATTGGTCCTGAAGCCTCTAAACCTGTTATGGAAGGTAAAGGTTTACTGTTTAAGATTTTTGCTGATATTGATGTGTTTGATATTGAAGTGGATACAGAGAATATCGACGAATTTATTCAAACCGTAAAAATGATCGCCCCTACATTTGGCGGGATTAATTTAGAAGACATCAAAGCCCCTGAAGCTTTTGAAATTGAAAGACGCTTAAAAGAAGAATTGGATATACCGGTGATGCATGATGATCAACATGGTACGGCGATTATTTCTGCGGCGGCTCTTTTAAATGCCTTGGAGCTTTCAAAGAAAAAAATTAATAAGGTAAAAATTGTAATAAGTGGCGCAGGAGCAGCGGCCATTTCTTGTTCGCGATTGTATCAAGCTTTTGGTGCAAAGCGAGAAAATATGGTGATGCTGGATAGTAAAGGTGTCATTAGAAACGACCGCGAAAATTTATCTATAGAAAAAGCAGAATTCTCTACCCATAGAAAAATTGATACGCTAGATGAAGCCATGAAAAATGCCGATGTTTTTATTGGTCTATCCATGGCCAATATCGTAACAGCAGATATGCTAAAAGCGATGGCTAAAAACCCCATCGTATTTGCTATGGCCAATCCAGACCCAGAAATAAAGTACGACATTGCCATCGCCGCGAGAAAAGATATCATCATGGCTACTGGGCGTAGCGATCATCCTAATCAGGTAAATAATGTTTTAGGATTTCCATTTATTTTTAGAGGCGCATTGGATGTTCGTGCTACAAAAATTAACGAAGCGATGAAAATGGCGGCGGTTAAAGCCTTGGCCAATTTAGCAAAAGAACCCGTGCCTGAACAAGTGAATATTGCTTATGGCGAAACCCGCTTAACTTTTGGAAAAGAGTATATCATTCCAAAGCCTTTCGATCCAAGATTAATTGCAGAAGTGCCTCCAGCAGTTGCAAAAGCAGCCATGGACAGTGGTGTCGCAAAAGAACCGATAATAGATTGGGATAAATACAAAGAATCTTTAAGAGAACGTCTGGGCTCAGATAACAAGGTGGTCAGGCTTTTGCTTAACAGGGCAAAATTAGCACCCAAGCGGGTGGTATTTGCAGAGGCCGATCAATTGGCGGTGCTTAAAGCAGCTCAAATTGTCCACGAAGAAGGCATTGCGTTTCCTGTTTTATTAGGTAGAAAGGAAACGATTAAAGCCTTAATGAAGGAGATTGAATTTGATGCAGATGTGCCTATTATCGATCCGAAAGAAGAATCAGAAAACGATACGAAAAATAAATATGCCAAAGTGTATTGGGAGCAGCGCAAACGTCGCGGAGTAACGTATTATTCTTCGCAGCGTTTAATGCGAGAGCGTAACTATTATGCGGCCATGATGGTGAATGAGGGCGATGCTGATGCCCTTATCTCGGGGTATTCTCGTAGTTATCCAACCGTATTAAAACCTATGATGGAACTCATCGGGCTGGCACAAGGCGCTTCAAGAATTGCAACCACCAATGTGATGATGACAAAACGTGGCCCCTTATTCTTAAGTGATACCTCTATTAATATAGATCCTACTGCAAAAGATTTAACGCGCATCGCTCAAATGACCTCAAAGGTTATTAAAATGTTCGCTTTAGAACCGGTTATGGCTATGGTCTCGTATTCAAATTTCGGCTCGTCACCTAACGAAAAAGCATCGAAAGTGCGGGAGGCTGTTTCCTATTTGCATAGGCATCATCCGGATTTAGCGGTAGATGGTGAACTTCAAACAGATTTTGCATTAAATGACGACATGCTTCGCGAAAAATTCCCGTTTTCTAAACTGGTGGGTAAAAAAGTAAATGCACTTATTTTTCCAAATTTGGATGCCGCAAATATCACGTACAAATTACTAAAGGAACTACACGATGCAGATTCTATAGGGCCCATTATGATGGGGATGCGTAAACCCGTACATATCTTGCAATTAGGAGCGAGCGTTGATGAAATTGTAAACATGACAGCCGTGGCGGTTATCGATGCACAACATAAGGAAAAGTGGGAATCAGAAAAGGGTAAAGCAAAGTAAATTAGTGACAATAATTTTATTACATTTGGTCGGGCAACGAACTACAATTCATGATAACACATATTCAAGGGAAACTTACTGAAAAAAATCCAACACATGTAGTTATTGATTGTAACGGCGTGGGCTATATGCTTCATATTTCATTACATACCTATTCGCAACTACCTAATAACGATAACCTCAAATTATTCACACATCTTCAAGTCAAAGAAGATTCGCATACATTATATGGGTTTTCTAGTGTGGCAGAACGTGACATTTTTAGATTACTCATTTCAGTTAGTGGTATAGGGTCGAGTATTGCACGTACTATGTTATCATCACTAACTCCAAAGCAGGTAAGGGAAGGTATCGCAAACAATGATGTGGCTTTAATTCAATCTATAAAAGGAATAGGTACTAAAACCGCACAGCGCGTTATTATAGATTTGAAAGATAAAATTCTAAAGATTTATGATATTGATGAAGTTTCTATTCCTAGAGGCAATACCAGTAAAGATGAAGCGTTATCTGCATTAGAAGTGCTTGGTTTTGTGAAAAAACAAGCAGAGCGCGTCGTCGAAAAAATTATGATTTCTCACCCTGAGGCTGATGTTGAAACCATTATAAAACAAGCTTTAAAAAATTTATAATAGATTTTGAGTAAAACAAACCAACGTTTTTATAAATCAAATGGGCATTACGCTTTTCTAATTTTCACCATACTTTGTTCTTTTTATGGGTGGTCACAGCAACCCGTTCAGGATTCAATAAAACCGGGATATAATGCGGGTTCTATAAAAATGCCAGATCCCAATAGTGTAGAGGCCAAATACATTTACGACCCGATTACCAATCGTTATATATATACTCAAAAAATAGGAGATTTCAATATTAATTATCCTGTTATTTTAACGCCTAAAGAGTACTATGCCTTAGTTGCTAAAGAAAATATTAAAGCATATTATAAAGAAAAAATTGATGCCTTGTCTGGGAAAAAGGATGGCGCCGAAGACACTCAGAAGAATTTATTGCCAGAGTTTTATGTAAAATCAGATTTTTTTGAAACTATTTTTGGAAGCAATACCATCGAAGTCGTCCCGCAAGGATCGGTTGAAATGGATTTAGGCGTGTTGTTTTCTAAACAAGACAATCCGTCATTTTCACCTAGAAATAGAAGTAATTTTACCTTTGATTTCGATCAGCGCATCAGTTTGAGTCTACTCGGAAAAGTGGGCACAAGACTTCAAGTAACTGCCAACTACGATACACAGTCTACTTTCGATTTTCAAAACCTCATCAAATTGGAGTACACACCAACTGAAGATGATATCATTCAAAAAATTGAAGTGGGTAATGTGAGTATGCCTTTAAACAGCTCTTTAATTACAGGCGCTCAAAGTTTATTTGGAGTCAAAGCGCAGTTGCAATTTGGTAAAACCACTGTAACGGGGGTGTTTTCTGAACAAAAATCACAAGGCAATACCGTAGTGGCACAAGGCGGTGGCACCTTAGAAGAATTTGAACTTTTTATTAGGGATTATGATGAAAATAGGCACTTCTTTTTAGCACAATATTTTAGGGAAACCTATAATAAAGCATTAAGGACCTATCCATATTTAGACACACGTGGTTTGCAAATCACTAGAATGGAAGCGTGGGTAACCAATAGAAGCAACCGTACAGATAACGTTAGAAATGTGGTGGCACTGCAAGATTTAGGGGAATCTACGGTCATAGGATTGCAATCACCTCCAGGTGGCTTTGTAAATGTGGGTGCCGGCGCTGTTCCAGATAATGGAAATAATGATTTTGATCCCACAAATATTGGCGGTGCAGGTTCGCAACTTACTGAGGCTATCCGGGATATTGCTACCGTAAAAGCAGGCATTTTGGTTCCCAATGTGAATGAGGGCTTCGATTATGCAAACTTGGAAAATGCTAGAAAATTAATTAACGGACAAGAATATACACTAAATACAGAGCTTGGTTATATCTCATTAAACCAACGCTTGAATAATGATGAGGTATTGGCGGTGGCGTTTCAATTTACTTTAGGAGGAAATGTATACCAAGTGGGAGAGTTTGCCAATGATGGGGTGAATGCTACAGATGTTGAAACTAGCGGTGGGCAAGTCACCTCAGTGACAAATAAAAATTTAGTATTAAAATTATTGAAAAGTAGCATCACCAATGTGAACCAACCTGTGTGGGATTTGATGATGAAAAATATCTATGATACCGGTGCTTATAATCTGAGTCAGGATGATTTTAAATTAAACATTTTTTATAATGAAGCATCGCCTCTTAATTTTATTTCGCCAGTAGGAACAACCCCTTTTCCAACACCTGGACCTGATGAAGACCCTCTGAACGAAATACCTCTACTACGGGTTTTCAATTTAGATAAGTTAAATTTTAATAACGATCCACAATCGAACGGGGATGGTTTTTTTGATTTTGTACCGGGCATCACAGTTATGCCGCAAAACGGAAAAATCGTGTTTACCAATGTAGAGCCTTTTGGGGAATACCTCTTTAATACGCTCTCACTTAACGCCGGCGAAGATTACGAAAATGATGCTACCTACAATGAAAATCAAGAAAAATATGTTTACGACATTCTTTATAAGAGTACAAAAACAGCCGCTTTAGAAGAAGTTGAAAAAAATAAATTTAAGTTAAAAGGGCGTTATAAGTCTTCGGGTGGGGATGGTATTCCTATTGGTGCCTTCAATGTGCCAAGAGGTTCGGTAAGGGTTACGGCTGGCGGACGTGTTTTGGTAGAAGGTATAGACTATACCGTTAATTATCAGTTGGGTCGAGTTCAAATTTTAGACGAGGCTTTAAAAGCATCCAATACACCTATAGAAGTTTCCACAGAAAACAATGCCGTATTTGGTCAGCAGACCAGACGTTTTACAGGGATTAATATTGAACACCAATTCAATGAAAATTTTGTTTTGGGCGGTACGCTTTTAAATCTTAATGAACGCCCCATAACCCAAAAGGCCAATTATGGCACAGAGCCTATTAATAATACTATTTTTGGCTTAAATGGTAATTACTCTACACAAGTACCATTTTTAACACGGTTGGCAAACAAGCTCCCTAATATTGATACGGATGTGGAATCTAATTTATCACTAAGAGGGGAATTTGCATACTTAGCACCCGGCGCACCAAAAGGCACCGATTTTAATGGCGAAGCCACATCTTACGTGGATGATTTTGAAGGTTCACAAAATGGTATCGATTTACGGTCACAACAATCTTGGTTTCTATCGAGTAGACCAGTAGACGTAGATGGAGATGGAAATGAGAACGAAATTGAGGATGGCACTGGTATTGAAAATGGCTACGACCGCGCCTTATTAAATTGGTACACTATTGATCCTATTTTTTATAGTAGTCAGCGTCCTGATGGCATTTCAGATAATGATATGTCGAGCTTATATACAAGTCGTGTTTTTATTAATGAATTGTTCCCAGAAAGGGATTTGGTGCAAGGTCAAAATTCCGTATTGTTTACACTTGATTTGGCTTTTTACCCTAATGAAAGAGGGCCCTATAATTTTGAACCCACAGCAGCAGATGGTATAATTGATAATCCTCAAAACGCCTGGGGAGGGATCACACGGCAGTTAACGTCAACTGATTTCGAACAGCAAAATGTGGAGTATATTGATTTCTGGTTGCAGGATCCTTTTCAAGATAACCCATCAAATCCAGGCGGAAAATTAGTCTTTAACCTAGGGAATATATCTGAAGATATTATTAAAGATGGTAGAAAATTATATGAAAATGGATTGCCTCAAGATGGGAATGTAGACCTTCTGCCATTAACAGAATGGGGAACCGTAGTGCCACAGAATCAATCATTGATTTATGCTTTTGATACCACTGGGCAAGAACGTACGAATCAAGATGTAGGCTATGATGGCTATGACGATGCAGAAGAAGCAGTAGCTTTTGGTGCTAATTTTGGGGAAGACCCGGCAAATGACAACTACTCCTTTTTCTTAAACGCGAGTGGTAATATTTTTGATCGCTATAAAAAATACAATGGTGTAGAAGGAAATACACCCGATACCTTTACAGATACACAGCGCGGTGCCAATACCCAACCCGATGTCGAGGATATTAATCGAGATAACACGATGAACACTATTGACAGTTATTTTGAGTATGAAATAGAATTAACCCCTCAAAACCTGCCTACATCCCAATCTGATTTTGAGAACCTTCCTGATAGTAATCCGCTCAAGGAATTCCTAAGGGATTTTAAAGATAGACCACGGGCACTTCCTAATGGCGATACTAGAAATGTACGCTGGTATCAGTTTAGAATACCGGTTCAAGGGAGTCACGTAAAAGCGATTGGTGGGATAAATGATTTACGATCTGTTCGTTTTTCAAGAATTTATTTGAAGGAGTTTGTTCAACCTGTAGTGTTTAGATTTGGTACGCTCGATTTAGTGCGAAGCGACTGGAGGCGCTACACCAGAGCTTTGGATAAAAACGATCCGACCCCTGATGACCCCCAAACCGAATTTTCTGTAGGCATCATTGGGACAATTGAAAACGATGGCAGTTACGATAGACCCCCTGGAATTGATCCTGAGGAACTCTATAATAACAATACAGTGGTGAGACAAAACGAGCAATCTTTGGTTGTTAAGGTTTGTGATTTAGAACCACAAGATTCAAAAGCGGTCTATAAAAACATCAATATTGATATGCGCCAGTATAAACGTTTACGGATGTTTATGCACGCCGAAGCTGGCGAAACAGGGAACCTTACAAATGATGATTTGGTTGGGTTTATTCGTATGGGTAACGATTTAACAGAGAATTATTATCAAATAGAAATTCCACTTCAGGTGTCTAATTCAACAACTCGTGAAGGACTTTGGCCGACCGAAAATGAGATTAATATACCTGTAGAAATTCTAGGTAAAATTAAGGCACAAGGTATTTCGGACATGACCTTAACCAATGAAGACCCAACATTCTATGATGTTGTAAATAATGATATAGTAGCGGTGAGTGATCCATTTTCAGGCTATGTTATTGGACAGCATCGTGTAGGGATAAAAGGAAACCCGAACTTTGGGGATGTAAGAACACTCATGGTTGGTGTTAAGAATGCGACCTCCAACGATTTATGTGCCGAAGTGTGGTTTAACGAACTCCGGTTATCAGATTTAGATAACGAAGGCGGTTGGGCAGCTGTTGTGAGTATGGATACCAATATTGCCGATTTCGCTAATATTAGCGCTACAGGCAGGCAGAGTACCTCTGGATTTGGTGCCCTAGAGCAGGGACCAAGTGAGCGTAGTTTGGAGGATGTTAAGCAGTACGATGTGGTAACCAATATTAATGTGGGGCAGCTATTGCCAAAAAAATGGGGACTTCAAGTACCCTTTAATTATGCGCAGAGTGAAGAACTTATCACGCCTAAATACGATCAATTTTATAAGGATTTAACCTTAGAATCTCGATTGGATGCTGCCGATTCCAATGCGGAACGCGAAGACATCAAAGAGCAATCGGAAGATTACACAAAACGTCAAAGCATTAATTTTATTGGTGTAAGAAAAACTAGAACTACCGATGCTAAACCACGTTTTTATGATGTTGAAAACCTGACTTTAAACTACTCTTATAATAAAGTGGAACATCGCGATTTTGAAATAGAAAAATCGATTAATAAAACAGTGCGGGTTGGGGCTAATTATGCTCATAACTTTAACCCGATAAGAATAGAACCTTTTAAAAACAATGATTCGCTATTTACGGGAAAATACTGGAGAATCTTAAAATACTTCAATGTTAATTTATTGCCGACAAGCTTCACGGTGAATTCAGATATTAACAGACAATTCAATAGTCAGAAATTTAGAGAGATTGATTTGGGTGGCTCAAATATTGGTATTGAAGAATTATATCGAAGAAATTACACCTTCGATTTTCAATATGCTATTAATTATAATTTAACTGATGCGCTTCAATTAAACTTTACAGCCGCAAATAATAACATCGTTCGTAATTATTTTAAAGATAATATCCTCAACGGCGAACAAGATCCATCCTTAGATGTTTGGGATGGCTTTTTTGATGTAGGTGATCCCAACAGGCAAACCCAGCAGTTAGGCCTTACTTATGAATTACCACTAAATAAGATTCCAGCATTAGCTTTTATTAGCAACGCGACCTACCAATACACAGGAAACTTTCAATGGCAAAAAGGCTCTGATTTATACGGAAATTTAGAATTGGATGGCGAGACTTACGATTTAGGGAACAACATTCAAAACTCCAATACCCACAATTTGAATACGTCTTTAGATATGAATAGGCTGTATAAGTTTATAGGCTTGGTTAAAAAACCTGTTAGAACTATAAGAAGTCGAACGCCCCAAGCGGCAGGGACTCCACGTGGAGAAAATGCAGATACACCTACCAAAACAAAAAGTAAAAGTAAAACGGGAACTAAATTCTTGAATGCAGGGATCGATATTTTAACGAGTGTAAAACGGATTCAGTTTAATTATTCAGAAAATAGCGGGACATTTTTACCAGGATACCTACAAACACCAGGCTTTATTGGGACTTTAAAACCCACATTAGGCTATACATTTGGAAGCCAAAGCGATATTAGGGATTTAGCTGCCAGACGGGGTTGGCTAACGGTGTATCCAGATTTTAACCAACAATTCACGTCCACAAATACCAAGCAGTTTGACTTCTCGGCGAATTTAGAACCGGTTAGGGATTTAAAAATAGACTTGGTTGGGAATAGGGCCTATTATGAAAATTATACTGAAAATTATAGAGTAAATGATACAGGAAGTTCGCTTCAGTATGAATCTTTAACTCCAAATACCTTTGGCAACTTTAATATTTCAACAATTCTGATTAAGACTGCATTTAGCCAGAGTGACGAAAATATATCAGAAGCCTTTAACGATTTTCGAGCAAATCGGCTCACAATCGCAAGACGATTAGCAGCAAAAAATGGGGCAGATCTTAACGATGTCGATGCAGATGGCTATCCTAAAGGTTACGGTAAAAACAGTCAATCTGTATTATTGCCAGCGTTTCTTTCAGCGTATTCTGGTCAAGATGCGAGTTCTGTTAAACTTGGTGCATTTAGGGATGTCCCAATCCCTAATTGGGACTTAAAGTATACCGGCTTTATGAAGTTTGCCTGGTTTAAAAAGAAATTCAAACGGTTTTCATTAACGCACGGGTATCGTTCCACCTATACCATCAATCAATTTCAAACCAATTTAGATTATAATCCTATTATTCAAGGAACGAGTTATGAGGATCAACCTAACAACACGAAAGACCAATCAGGTAATTATAAAAATGCACAATTATTCAGTAATATAAATCTTAGTGAACAGTTTAGTCCTTTGGTTCGCTTGGACTTTGAAATGAAGAATTCAATAAAAATCCTAGCTGAAATTCAAAAGGACAGATTGTTATCCATGAGTTTTGATAATAATTTACTAACCGAAATTAAAGGAAACGAGTATATTCTTGGTTTAGGGTATCGCATCAAAGATGTGCGTATCAAATCAAAAATTGCTGGACCAAGAAAGCGTGTGGTTAGCGATTTAAATATGAAAGCAGATGTTTCGGTAAGAGACAATAAAACGATTATTAGATATTTAGATTTAGAGAATAATCAAGTCACTTCGGGTCAAACCATTTGGGGCTTAAAATATTCAGCCGATTATGCATTCAGTAAAAACTTAACCGCCATATTTTATTTTGATTATTCATTTTCAGAATATGCCATTTCTACGGCATTTCCTTTAACCACAATAAGATCTGGTTTCACATTACGATATAATTTCGGGAATTAAACAGATAAGTATTTGAAATGATAAATTGAATAAATACATTTGTCAATATAACAATCTAAAAGAATCAAAATGAATATTCCATCAGAATTAAAATACACTAAAGATCACGAATGGGTAAAGGTAGAAGGCGATGTAGCTACTATTGGCGTGACCGATTTTGCTCAAAGTGAATTAGGCGATATTGTTTATGTAGAAGTAGAAACGGTTGATGAAACTTTAGATGCTGAAGAAATTTTTGGAACGGTGGAAGCTGTTAAAACAGTATCAGATTTGTTCTTACCACTTTCTGGTGAAATTATTGAGTTTAATGAATCGCTTGAAGATGAACCCGAGAAAGTAAATAGCGACCCCTACGGTGACGGTTGGATGATAAAATTAAAATTCTCTGATGCTTCACAGCTTGATACTTTAATGTCTGCCGATGATTACAAAGCTTTGGTAGGTGCTTAAAAATGTAGCCCTACTTATTACCTTAATATATTCTACAGCCTTACTAACGGTAAGTTTGCTTACTTTAAAGGATCTGCCAAATATTGGTGTTAGTTTCGCGGATAAAATCTTTCACTGTGGGGCATATTTTATTTTGGGGGGCTTATGGTTTGCAACTTTTGCTTTTAATTTTAAAATACCATCTAGAAAAAGTATGGTGTATGCGGCGCTCATCTCTATAACGTTTGGTATAATTATTGAAGTACTTCAAGATACCATGACGGTTTCAAGAGCCTTAGATGTTTATGATATACTTGCTAATACAGCTGGTGTTTTACTAGCCATTGGGCTTTGTTACTTGAAATATGGTAAGAAAGTTAAAAAGACTTAAACGCTTGCATGTTTAATAAATAAATAGTTAATTTAGCAATCCTGTGTAAAACGAGAAAATTATGGAAACTAAAAAAAACCCTAAAGCAAATGTTGGACGTAACAGTTCATTGTACTTTGCTATTGGCTTAATGTTAATGTTATTTTTAACAAATTACGCCATTAATTACAAAACATACGATAAATCGAATATAGATATCGGGCAATTGAATTTAGACGAATTGGAAGATGAAGAAATTCCAATTACAGAACAAATTCAAACACCACCGCCACCGCCACCGCCACCAGCAGCTCCAGAAGTGATTGAGATTGTAGAAGACGAAGAAGAGGTTGAAGAGACTGTAATTGAATCTACTGAAACCGATCAGGAGGAAGAAATTGTTGAGGTTGAAGCCGTTGAGGTTGAGGAAATGGATGAAGACATTGAAGTACCGTTTGCGGTTATTGAAAATGTTCCAGTATTTCCAGGTTGTGAGAGCGGAAATAATGAAGCTAAGAAAAAATGTATGTCTGAAAAAATTCAAAGTTTTGTTCAGAAAAAGTTCAATACAGAATTGGCTAGTGACTTAGGTTTATCAGGAAGACAACGTATCAATGTGATTTTTAAAATTGACAAAACAGGAAATGTTGTTGGTGTGCGTTCAAGAGCGCCGCATCCCGGTTTAGAAAAGGAAGCAGCAAGAGTGATTAATATGTTGCCAAAAATGAAACCAGGAAGACAACGTGGTAAAGCAGTAACTGTGCCATACTCATTACCTATCGTGTTTCAGGTACAAGATTAATTTCCGTTTATTCCATTTCGGAATCTATAATATAAAATCCCGCTACAATAATTGTAGCGGGATTTTTTTTTGGTATACTTATTGTGATATTAACCTAATTTCGATTAATAAATTTTTAACTAGAACTAGTTATTAAAATCCTGCAAGATTTTGAAAACCTTGTAGGTCTATTTTGTAATTCTAAATACCTACAAGGTCAAAATAAGACCTTGCAGGATATGAAAAAAAATTATTTGTTGTTGAAATTCAAGTTGTTGGATTTTGAATATTAATCAAAATCAGTTCATTGTAATTGGTGTCACGTTTAAATTATAAATAATATGAGCAATCCTAAAAATCCTCACAAACGCATTCGGAAAAATAAAGAAATTGTAAAAAAATCTAAAAAGCATGACGCCAATTTACAAAAAAACACCACTATTTATTTTCAACTGGGTTTAATCGTATGTTTGCTCATGGCCTATGGTTTATTTGAAATGACTTTTGAAACGACTATTCCAAAAGATTACGTTCAGAATATTAAGGAGGATGCTTTTATGGTGTCACCACCATTAATAAAACCAGAAGAACCAGTATTTGAAGAATCTATTGAGCGAAAAAAAATAGAACAGCCCAAAGATTATAAAGAAGTGCCCGATAATGTTACAATAGAGCCTTTAAAAAAGGATTTTACTGAACCACAAATGGATGCTCCAGCGTTAGACCCAGATGCTATTGCGCCATTGGTTAAAAAACCAGAAGAGATGAATGTTCCCATTGCTTTCATTGAACATGTACCTATATACCCAGGTTGTGAAAATGAAAAGACGAATGACAACAAGCGTAAATGCATGTCTGATAAAATAGGCAAACTCATTCAAAATAAGTTTGATACAGATATAGGCAGTGATTATGGGCTTTCGGGACGACAAAAAATCGATGTACAGTTTAGAATAGACAAAACGGGACGTGTTACAGATATAAAGACCAGATCGCCTTATCCAAAATTAGAAGAAGAAGCCGTTAGGGTAATTAGTAAAATACCAACGATGACTCCGGGCAGACAACAGAATAAAAATGTAGGTGTTATATATGCCTTACCCATCATTTTTAGCATTCAGGATTAAACACTGCAATTTTGATAAACCTAAACCGTTAATTTCTATGAGATAACGGTTTTTTTAATGGCTCTTATGTATTAAAATTATAGTATCTTTCAAGCTTATTTAAACATTTATTATTTCTTATGAAGCAATGTTTTGCTCTACTAGCTTTACTTGTTTATTTCAATACATTTTCACAAAATATTGATTTTTACGAAAAGCCTCCTGTATTCCCATCATGTGAATATATAGATATTTTAGTGTTGCAAGCATGTTTTGATACTCAGGTCTACGAAACTATTTATGACAATTTTAAAGTGCCTAATATAGCTTTAGAAGATAATTACAAAGGCGAGATGGTTATCCTTTTTGAGGTCGATAAAGAAGGGCGCTTCAGAGTAGTGTACGTGGATGCCATGTATCAGGAATTAAAGGAGGAAGCCATCCGCGTATTTGCATTGTTTCCAAAAATTCAACCAGCCACCTATAATGGAAGAGCAACATTTAAACAATATTCCATTCCCATTAATATTCCTTTAGTAAGACAATCAGTGATTACTCAGCAGCTATCAAAAACGAATAAAGGCGTTGTGGATATTCAGCATGCAATAACAGAACTTGATAGTATAAACGAATCGTTAATTGAATTTACCAATAACCGGTACTCAAGTCAGTTAAATATTCCATTTGTACATGATGATTATGCTAGATTTGACAGACAGATGAATAGCGTTGGCACCAATAGTCACACAGCTTCAAAACCTTTTTTATATGATGATGTTTCAAAATATTATGATTTTGATGCTGAAAAGAAAAAGCTAAACAAGAAAACATCTAATTGGGCAGGTGAAAGACTATGGAATACCCATTTAGTGCAATTACAAACAAAGGATTATTGGTTTACGCTTGATCCTATTTTTGATTTACAAGTTGGAACCGATTCCGACGCGGAGTTTAATTCAACATATAATAATACAAGAGGGATTTTGATTCAGGGTGGGCTAGGAAAGAAATTGAATTTTTATGCCTCTGTTTTTGAAAGTCAAGGGCGGTTTGCGCAATATGTAAATACCTACGCAGAAAGTTTAAAAGCCTTTGGTGCAGATCCTGCTATTATACCAGGCAGAGGTATTGCCAAACGTTTTAAAACAGATTCGTATGACTACCCTGTGGACGAAGCTTACCTGTCATATACGCCAGCAAAATTCATAAATATCCAATTTGGGCATGGTAAAAATTTTATTGGCGATGGATATCGCTCATTACTGTTAAGCGATGTTACAAGTCCGCACCCATTTTTAAAGTTAAACACCAAATTCTGGAAAATTAAATATACGAATACCTTCATGTGGTTAAAAGATGTACGACCAGAAGTGACTGAAGGTGGAGCATTTCTAACCAAGTATATCGCAAACCATTATTTGAGCTGGAACGTGTCCAAAAGATTTAATTTAGGACTGTTTGAATCTGTGGTCTGGTCAAACTTAAACGATAGGGGTTTTGATGTTAATTATTTAAATCCCATTATTTTCTACCGTGCCATTGAGTTTGAAACTGGTCAAGATGCCGGAAATGCCATTTTAGGAGCTACGGCAAAATATAAGTGGAATAATAATATCAATCTATACGGTCAGTTTATTCTGGATGAATTTTCACTTAATGATATCAAAGCAGGTGAAAAAAGTTGGAAAAATAAATTTGGGTATCAATTAGGGGTAAAATATTTTGATGCTTTTAAAGTAAAAAATTTATTACTTCAGTTTGAGTACAATAGAGTACGGCCATATACCTATTCACACAATACGATCGCTACAAATTATGGGCATAACAATCAATCCATGGCACATTTATGGGGTGCTAATTTTAGTGAAGCCATTCTTATAGGTCGCTATCATAAAAACCGTTGGTTTGCGAATGCCAAATTCATTTTTGGGTCTCGTGGCCTAGATTTTAATGATGGCACTGATAATTTTAGTTACGGTGCCGATATATACAGAAATTATAACGATAGGCCTTTTGATACTGGTGTAGAAGTAGGTCAAGGGATCAAAACCAAAATATTTAATGCCAACCTGCAAGGGGGTTATGTAATAAACCCTGCGTCTAATTTGAAGATTTTTTCAGACTTAACGTTTAGAAATTTTAATCCAGAAGCCCTTAGCGCTATAACGTTTAAAAGTAATACCGTTTGGTTTTCTGTAGGCCTTAGAACGGATTTGTTTAATTGGTATTTTGATTATTAAACGCCCTTATTTTTTCAAACTTTTATAAAAAGTACGTCTTATTTTTTCACTGGTTATAAAATTCCAGCTATAGCCTAAATCATCATAGGTTTTTGTTAGGGTTTCATTTGAAGCTACGTCCTCTTCAGATGCGCCATTGTTTATTTCAGCTAGAATATTATTCTTAAGGGTTTCCATCATCTTCAAAAAGATTTCATATTCCGCTTTATTTGATAGCTGCCCGTGGCCAGGAATAATCTTTGTGTCCTCGTCTATCGTCATTAAGCCCACCTTTACAGCTTCAATATAGCCATCAACACTACCTTTAGAAGTTAAATCGATATAAGGATACCGATTGCTAAAAAACACATCACCGGTATGCAATACATTACTTTCTGTAAAGTACAACATACTATCACCATCGGTATGGGCATTGTCTAAATGAAATACGAGCACCCTTTCGTTATTGATAAATAAACTGAGCTTATCATTAAAGGTAATCACAGGAAGCATGTCTTTTTCTTTATCAGTTTCTAAACGTGACCTTACATTATCGTGTGCTATGATGGTAGCTCCTGCCTCAGCTAAATTGGCATTGCCACCAGTATGGTCGCCATGATGATGGGTGTTGGCCACAAAACGAATGGGTTTAGCACTAATTTTTTTAATGGCAGCAAGTATTTTAGGAGTGAGGCGCGCAAATTGATCGTCTATAATCAGGACGCCGTCGTCGCCAACAGAAAGACCTATATTTCCACCTTGGCCCTCGAGCATATAGACGTGATTTGATAATTGGGTCGTTTTGATAGTAATATTATCATTCTGTCCGCAAGCCTGCAAGACCATAGTAAACATAAAAATACGAGCAAGTGTTTTGTATAAAGCCATAATTAAATACTTGAAAAGTGAACCTTATAAAAATACAAAATCTTTCATGCATAATCCATTATAAATTTAGCACTTAAAAGGATTGTTCAAAATGCTTTTATAGAGTATCTTTGCACTCGCATCATAAAGCGACCAATTTAATATCACATTGAGTTATTCAAAATCTTCATTAGCAACACATTCTGTTATTTCAGATTTTAAGGAAATCACAAAAATGCGCCTTGCATTAAGCGTGGTGTTTTCCTCAATTGCCGGATATTTATTAGGGGTTGATACCGTTGATTTTAAAACCTTGATCTTATTGGCATTGGGTGGATACTTTATGGTGGGTGCATCAAACGCCTTTAATCAAATTATTGAGAAGGATTTAGATGCGTTAATGAACCGCACAAAAAACAGACCCATACCAGCCGGCAGAATGTCTGTCCAAACCGCATTCATTGTTGCGTCTGTATTTACCTTGTTGGGTGTTATCATATTATACACCATCAACAAGCAAACGGCCATGTTTGGTGCTATTTCCATTTTCTTATACACATGTGTCTATACGCCTTTAAAAACTAAAACACCGCTTTCGGTATTTGTGGGAGCTATTCCAGGCGCTATTCCATTTATGTTGGGATGGGTTGCTGCAACTGATGATTTTGGTATTGAGCCAGGCACCTTATTTGCTCTACAATTTTTTTGGCAATTTCCTCACTTTTGGGCAATTGGCTGGTTTTTATTTGAAGATTATAAACGCGGTGGCTTTTTCATGTTGCCGACAGGAAAACAAGATAAGGGCACCGCAGTACAAACTATTATGTATACCATTTGGACGCTCCTAGTATCCATAATTCCAGTATTTGGGTTTACGGGGAAACTCCAGTTGTCCATTATAGCAGCGATAGTCGTATTTATTTTAGGATTGGGAATGCTTTATTATGCCATTCAATTATTTAAGAAGATGACCGAAGTCGCAGCGAAACAATTAATGTTAGCTAGTGTGTCCTACATAACATTGGTTCAAATTGTATATGTAGTCGATAAATTTATAAGATAACATGGATTTAACTCAAGGAACTTTAGAAGAAAAAAATAACAGAGCTAAAAAAATGATGCTTTGGTTTGGGATTATTTCCTTAATCATGTCTTTTGCAGGATGGACAAGTGCCTTTGTGGTGAGTAGTTCTAGACCAGATTGGTTAAAGGATTTTCAGTTGCCAAATGCGTTTATAGTTAGTACCATTGTCATCATATTGAGCAGTATCACCTTTCTGTTGGCAAAACGTGCTTTAAAAAAAGGAGATAAAACACAAACTTCAGGATTTCTTTTAGCCACATTGGTGTTAGGAATTGTATTTATTTTCTATCAGTTTTCAGGTTTTCAGCAAATTATAGATTTGGGATATAATTTTACGGGACCAACCAGTAATGTGACCATGTCTTATATTTATTTGATAGCTATGGTGCATATTTTGCATGTGGTTGTTGGTTTAATCTGCTTGATAGTAGTCATATATAATAATTTTAAACAAAAATATAGTCCAGCAAAAATGCTAGGTTTTGAATTGGCTGCGACTTTTTGGCATTTTATAGATATCTTATGGGTGTATCTCTTTTTGTTCCTGTATTTTATTAGATAATAGTCATTGTTGTTCGATTACAAATAGTTCGTTTAAAGAAAACCTTTGCGAACACAGGGTTTTCAAGGCTTATAAAAAAGAGGGGCTTGCTTTTTGCGATTACTGAAAAATTTTATTTTTTAGAAAGTTATGAATTTAAAGATTACTGTTTATCAATTAGTTACAAGCAAGTCTTTGTTCTAACAGCAAAGCGGTCTTGATTCTTTAATCGGTCAATATGGGTAATAGTAATGATCCTAAAGGTCTAAGGCTACTTAGATATAGAACTTTATTTAGAGTGTATATAATTTAGGGCAGGATGTTTTATTAGATAAATAAATTGATTATTTTTGTCCAACTTAAAAAAAACAACCATTACATATGAGTACTACAGTTGTAAATGCTGGAACAAAAGGTAAAACTTGGGGAGGAGGCAACCAGCCTTTAAACGCAAGTTATGGAAAAATGATGATGTGGTTTTTCATTGTTTCAGATGCTTTAACATTCTCTGGGTTTTTAGCGGCCTATGGTTTTTCAAGATTTAAATTTATTGATTCATGGCCAATTGCCGATGAGGTGTTTACGCACGTACCATTTTTACACGGTCAAGAATTACCGATGATTTATGTGGCATTCATGACCTTTGTGCTTATCATGTCGTCTGTAACTATGGTATTAGCCGTAGATGCGGGACATCATTTAAATAAGGCGAAAGTGACTATTTATATGTTTCTGACCATTATTGGCGGTTTGATTTTTGTTGGATCGCAAGCCTGGGAATGGGCAACTTTTATTCAAGGCGATTATGGTGCGGTGCAAACTAAAGGTGGAAATATTTTGCAATTTGTTGACACAGATGGAAACCGCGTGGCTCTTAGAGATTTTGTGACGGTTGAACATAAAGATAGAACGGCTCATGAGCGTAAAAACGGTATTTGGTTTTTAGATGAAGGAACTTTACCAACCTATTCTATTAACGAAGTAGTAAAAGGATTAGAATCTCATGATAATATTTTAGTACGGACTCAGATTATTAATGAGGAAGGTGAAAAGACGGTGCTTTCTAGAGCAGCCTCTTTAGAGCAAATTAAAAATAATGGTATCGCGGTCGTAGAAGGTGCTAATTTGCATGTTAATGAATACGGGTCTCCGCTATTTGCAGATTTCTTCTTTTTCATTACTGGGTTTCACGGATTTCACGTGTTCTCTGGAGTTGTAATTAATATTATCATTTTCTTTAATGTGATTTTAGGAACTTACGAAAGACGCAAAAACTACGAAATGGTCGAAAAAGTTGGTCTTTACTGGCACTTTGTAGATTTAGTTTGGGTATTTGTTTTCACATTCTTCTACCTCGTTTAAAAATTTTAAAATTAAGACATGGCACACGAACATAAATTAGCAATATTCAGAGGTTTAGTTAAGTTTAAATCAAACACCCAAAAAATCTGGGGTGTTTTAATTTTCTTGACCATTGTAACGGGTATTGAAGTTGCACTGGGTATTTACAAACCAGAAGCTTTAATGGCTAAGTTTTTAGGCATGAAAATCTTGAACTGGATTTTTATTGTATTAACCATTGTTAAAGCATATTATATCACATGGGATTTTATGCACATGCGAGATGAATTAAAAAGTCTAAAACGTATGGTAATCTGGACTGCAGTTTTCTTAATCCTGTATTTAATTTTCATCTTATTGCAAGAAGGCGGTTATATAGAAAGCGTATATTCTTCAGGATATGTGAAAAGAGATTTTTAAATCTGACGCGCAACAATTATAAGACACTAAATATGTGTTAAAAGATAACATGAAGGTGGTTTTAATAACCACCTTTTTTATTTTTGCATAAGTTATAATTTCAAAGGAAACACGCCCAATTAATGGATTATAAAAAAATTAGTAGATATGTGGTTTTAGGGATTTTGTTTTTCCTTCCTGTAACGTTTTTGTTATTTCTATATCCGGCAACGCATAACTACACACCGCTTGATATTGTTAATGAAGGGGTTTCGGATTTAGAAGCATTTGTGTCAGATTCTGATGAAAAGGTTTTGTTAGAAGACCATATTACCGTGTTAGGGTTTTTTGGAGACAAACCTATGGAAAAGGTTATTTCAGCTTCAAATTTAAAGGAGTTGGTCTATGATAAGTTTAAAGGTTTTAAGCGTTTTCAGACTGTTATTGTTATGCCACTGGGAACAGAGCGTGACGTTAAAGCACTTAAGAGCGAAATTAGCTCTTACGAAGACCTAAGGTTTTGGCATTTTGTTTTTGGCAATTCAAACGATATTCTAAATATATTCAACAGTTTAAAGAATAATGGCAATTTAGATGCAACCTTAGCAACAGACCAGGTATTTGTTATTGATAAAGATCTAAACCAACGGGGCAGGTTAGATGATAGAACGGATAATGAGATAGGGAAGAATAAACCTATTTATGGTTTAAATGCTTATGACTGTATTGAGGTCTCCGAAATAAAGAATAAAATGAGCGAAGATGTACGTATTTTATTTACCGAGTATAGACAAAAACGAAAAGGCGAATTTAATTCTGATACAAGAAGAGCCAGCGATATAAATAACAATCAAAATTAAGTTCAAATCTGATTGAGCACAATTTTAAAGAGATGAATAAAAAAACAAATTACTCATACATAGGAATAGCCCTTGTTATTCTAGTTTTTGGGATTATTTTTATTCCGAAAATAATGGATAGAATTTCTGAAGGAGATATAATCAGAAAGGAGAGCAGAAGCGATTTTGCTAAAGAAGAAAAAGGAAAAAAATCAAACTTGGTTTTCATTGAAAATGATGGGGTAAAACGAAAAGTTCCAGATTTTAGTTTTACCAATCAAGATGGCAAATTAATAACCAATGCCGATTATTTAGGAAAAGTATATGTTATAGAATTCTTTTTTACAACCTGCCCAACCATTTGCCCAAGAATGAATGCGAACTTAGTACAAGTTCAAAATACATTTAAAGACTTTGAAAATTTTGGTGTCGCCTCGTTTACCATCAGTCCAGAGATTGATACTCCAGAAGTGCTAAAAGCGTATGCTGAAAAATATGGCATTACAAACCCCAATTGGCATCTTATGACGGGTGAAAAGGAAGCTATATACAAATTAGCTAACGAAGGGTTTTACATTTATGTCGCCGAGAATGACACTATTGATGGTGGTTTTGAGCATTCAGGAAATTTTGCGCTTATTGATAAAAACGGGTTTATTCGTTCTAGAATAGACGAATACGGGAATCCTATAATCTATTACAAAGGCATTGTATCGGAAACTGAAAAAGTAGATGATGATGGCGTAAAAGAAGAGATTTCAGCATTAAAAGAAGATATTAAATTATTGCTTAATGAATAATTCTAAAGAAATTTTAGACGATAAAAAATACAATAAGCTCATTGTCATATTGTCAATTGCCATTCCAGTGGTTGTTGCTATATTATTTGGAGTTAAAATTGATGCAGAACTCCCCGTTTTTTTACCCCCAATTTATGCTGGTATAAATGCTGCTACGGCATTGGTACTTGTGCTTGCATTTATGGCTATTAGAAATAAAAAAATAAAACTTCATGAACGATTAATGAAGTTTGCCATTATATTATCCGTCGCTTTTTTAGCTATGTATGTGGCATACCATATGACCAGTGATTCTACACAGTTTGGTGGCAAGGGTGCAATAAAATATATGTATTATTTCATTTTGCTAACACATATATTACTATCTATTATTGTAATTCCGTTTGTATTGATTACGTATGTTAGGGCAATAACCAATAATATAGAAAAGCATAAAAAAATTGCAAGAATCACATTCCCACTATGGTTGTATGTTGCCGTTACAGGTGTTATTGTTTATATTATGATTTCACCTTACTATATTTAATGCTATTCTGAACAATGCGTAAGAAGCTGTAAAATGAAAAATAAAATAATCTTTTCGATCTTCTCTATTTTCATTTTTCTAGAAAGTAACGCCCAATGCGCCATGTGTAGAGCGGTCTTAGAAAGTGAAGAAGGACAAACGACAGCAGAAGGCATTAATGATGGGATTGTGTATTTAATGGCCATTCCTTATATTCTTGTCGGTGGCATAGGTTATTTTATTTACAGAAAGTTTAACACAGCCAAAAAACAAAAAAAGTAGATTTTCTTGTAACATTTTCACGCCTTAAGTGTCTTACTCATGGAGCTTAACCATTTACATTTTTAAATATGTTAGAAATTCGGCAATTGCACAAATCTTATCCTATAGGAGATTCAAGTTTACATGTACTAAAGGGTATTGATTTAAATGTAGAAAATGGCGAAATGGTTGCCATTATGGGATCTTCAGGATCAGGGAAATCGACCTTGCTTAATATTATTGGCATGTTGGACGAAGCAGATTCGGGAGAATATATTCTGGATGGGCTACCCATTAAAAACCTTACCGAAAAAAAAGCAGCCGTTTACAGAAATAAATTTTTGGGGTTTATTTTTCAATCATTCAATTTAATCAATTATAAAAATGCCCTCGAAAATGTAGCGCTTCCACTGTATTACCAAGGAATGAAACGTAAAGAACGCCAAGAAAAAGCCATGTTCCATTTAGAGAAAGTAGGATTGACAGATTGGGCCAAACATTTGCCTAAGGAACTTTCAGGCGGGCAAAACCAACGTGTGGCCATAGCCAGAGCACTTGCTGCAAATCCTAAATTATTGTTAGCTGATGAGCCCACGGGGGCATTGGACACGACAACGTCTTATGATATTATGGCATTTATTCAGCAATTGAATGATGAAGGCAAAACGATTTTAATGGTAACCCATGAAGAGGATATAGCCAACATGTGCAAACGCATCGTACGCCTTCGCGACGGTGTTATTATGGAAGATAAAAAAATAAATCAAGTTAGGGTAAAACAGTATGTTTGATTTAGATCTTTGGCGTGAAATATTTCAGAGTATAAATAAGAATAGAACCAGAAGTTTACTGTCTGGTTTCACAGTGGCTTTTGCTATCTTATTGTTTACTATTCTTTTCGGTATTGCAAATGGGTTGGAAAATACGTTTAAAGAAGCATTTGGTACCGATGCTAATAACTCGATTATTATTTTTCCGGGAAAGACCACGAAAGCACATAAAGGCCTTCAGGCCGGAAGGCAAATTCAGTTTAAAAATGAAGATTATGAATTCATATTAGATGAATTTGGAGATAAGGTGCAGTACATCACTTCTAAGGTAAACAGAAATGTCACGGTGTCTTTTAAAGGTGAAAAAAATAATTATCAGCTTAGGGCGGTTCACCCTGAATATATGTTTATTGAAAACAATAAGATAAGTGAAGGCCGATATATCAATCAAAATGATTTAAACAATATAACAAAAGTAGCAGTAATTGGCAGAATTGTTAATGATGAATTATTCGCAAAAGAAAACGCCATTGGAAAGTATATCAGTTTAAATGGCATTTCTGTTAAAGTAGTTGGTGTTTTTACTGATGATGAAGGAGATAACGAGGAACGCGTTGTTTACATACCATTAACTACAGCCCAATTTTTATATGGGAACAACGATTTTATCGATTTTATGCATTTAACCTACAGCCCAGAGATGAACAGTGATCAAGCACTTTCCTTTGGAACACAGATTACTAAAACCTTAAAAGACCGCTTCTCGGTAGCAAGAAGCGATCAAAGAGCTATTCGTGTTCGGAACATGGCGCAAGAGACTAAACAAGTGGATATGTTGACATCTGGTTTAACCGTAATCATTTTAGTAATAGGCTTTGGCACTTTAATAGCGGGTATAGTAGGGATTAGTAATATTATGATTTTTATAGTAAAGGAGCGTACCAAAGAAATTGGTATTAGAAAAGCTTTGGGGGCTTCTCCAAGATCCATCGTGTCCATTATCCTTATAGAGTCTATGCTGGTTACTGCTATTGCAGGATATATAGGATTACTGATAGGTGTAGGTGTGTTGGAATGGATTGGTCCAAGCTTAGAAGACTATTTTATAACAAATCCTGGGGTCGATAATGGTCTGGTAATAGGAGCGACCGTTACTTTAATTTTGGCTGGTGCCATTGCTGGTTATCTACCTGCTAAAAAAGCATCAAGAATTAAACCTATTGTGGCCTTAAGAAACGACTGATTATGTTTAGATTTTTATTAGATAGAGATACTTGGCAAGAAGTTTTCGATAGCTTTAGTAAAAACAAACTAAGATCCATTCTTACAATGGTTGGAGTTTGGTGGGGTATATTATTGCTTATTGGATTGTTGGGTTCGGCTAGAGGTTTAGAAAATTCGTTTAATCGTTTGTTTGGTGATTTTGCAACAAACAGTGTCTTTTTTATGGGGAATGTTACTGGCAGACCTTTTAAAGGATTTCAAGAAGGAAGACGCATCCAATTGACTATTCCCGATATTAAAAAAGTAGAAGAAAATGTTGAGGGTATTGAGTTTATTGTGCCCAGAAATATGAATCCGTCTGTGGTTACTAAAGATTTTCTTTCAGGTTCTTTTAATGTTTTTGGTGATTATCCCTTATTGGACCGTGTTCAAAAAAAGAAATTGATCCATGGCAGATTTATAAATCAAAATGATATCGATGACACCAAAAAAGTGGCTGTTATTTCAGAAGACATCTATAAGCAATTATTTGAAAAAGATGAAGTGGCCATTGGATCTTATATTCAAATCAACAGTATAAACTATATTGTGATAGGGGTTTATGATGCCGGTAATGTTAATTTCGGACCAAGTGAAGACATTCATGTTCCGTTTTCAACATTCCAACGCGTGTATAATAAAGGCGACAAAATTGATTTTATGATGATTACTGGGAAACCAGAATTTGATATTGTACAGATCCAAAAAGATGCTGAGTTAATGCTCAAAAACTTAAATGATATTCATCCTAAAGATAAACGTGCATTCAGAAGCTTTAATCTTGGGAAAGAATTTGCAAAACTCACTGGATTTTTAGGAGGGATGCAATTTTTAACGTGGTTTGTTGGTATTGCGACTTTAATTGCAGGCGTGTTCGCCATCGGGAATATTTTATTGATTACCGTTAAAGAGCGTACTAAGGAAATTGGTGTAAGACGTGCATTAGGTGCTACACCTTTCGAAATTAAACGGCAAATAGTTGTGGAGGCCGTGTTTTTAACGCTAGTGGCTGGTGTATTCGGTATTATAACAGGCGGATGGATTTTAATAGCTTTAGATGCCACATTCGGGCAGGGAGATGAGGCCACAATAGTCAACGCCTCGGTATCCATTGGCGTCGTATTTATAGCCTTATTAATATTAATTGTTTTAGGAACATTAATAGGTTTAATACCAGCGTTTAAAGCAACCAGCATAAAACCAATAGAAGCATTAAGAGAAGAATAAACAATCAAAAAATGAACCTTCTATATCGTTAATATTGTTTTCTGTACTAAATTAAATATAGAAGCACCATTTGACAAATTAGAAACAATAAGGATAACCAAATGAATAAAACAGTAAAAATTATTTTAGTATTAGTTGCTATCATAGCATTGGCATTCGTGTTAAAGTATTTTAAAGATGCTAACTCAAAGGATATTATAGATTATAAGGTGGAAGAACCGTTTTATACTTCTATTAATACAAAAGCCGTGGCAACAGGTAAATTAAATCCAGAAGAAGAGATAGAGATTAAACCTCAAATTTCAGGAATTGTTGATAAAATACTTGTTGAAGAAGGCGATATGGTTAAAAAAGGCGATTTAATCGCTATCATTAGAGTAGTGCCGAATGAGCAAAATTTAGTGGGCGCAAAAAGTAGAATAGCAACTACTAAATTATCATACGATAACGCAAAAGTCTTATATGAAAGAAATAAATCCCTTTTTGAAAAAGGTGTGATATCGCAGCTAGATTTTGAGAATAGCGAGTTATCTTTTTATCAAGCAAAAGAGTCTTTAGTACAGGCCCAAAACGATTATCAAATTATTAAACGAGGTTCTATTTCTGGGGGGAGTTCAGCAAACACGAATATCATTGCGCAAATTCCGGGCACTGTATTGGAAATTCCTGTTCGTGAAGGGGATCAAGTTATTCAAAGTAATAATTTTAATGCAGGGACAACCATTGCTACCATAGCCGATATGAGTTTGATGATATTTGAAGGTAAAGTTGATGAAGCCGAAGTTGGAAAACTTAAAGAAGGCAAAGAAATTAAAGTCATTTTAGGCGCTATTAAAGATAAAGAGTTTCCTGCTAAACTTACCTTTGTCGCACCAAAGGGGGTCGAAGAAAATGGCACGGTTCAGTTCGTTATTAAGGCGGATGTAAAAATTGATTCTACCACAAATGTAAGGGCGGGATATAGTGCTAATGCAGAAATAGATATTGAAGCAAAAGACAGCGTTTTAGCTATAAGGGAAGCATTGTTACAATACAATAGAATTACAGAAAAGCCTTTTGTTGAAATTTTAGATGGCGATAATACTTTTAAAAAGGAAAATGTAGAATTAGGAATCTCTGATGGTATTAATGTTGAAGTTACCGAAGGCGTTGAAGAAGGCGATAAAATTAAGGTTTGGAATAAAGCATCAAAAGATAATGAAGATGAAGACAATGATGAATAAGAATGATATTAAATCATCCATAAAATATTACAGTATCACAATCTCATTATTGTGCAGTGTTAGTGTTACTTTTGGCCAGCAAAAAACCTGGTCATTACAAGAATGTGTCAACCACGCATTAGAACATAATATTTCTGTGCAACAAGGGGTAAATACGATTTTAATCAACGAGCAGGATATTATTGCGTCTAGAGGTCAATTTTTACCTTCGCTTAGCGCTAGTGCCGCTCATAACATAACCATTGGTGGTTTAGAAATAGATCCTGGAGTCTTTGTAGATCAAACCTTCAACCAGTCAAGAGTGGGTATTAGCGTATCTCAGAATATTTTTAACGGATTTAGAACGCTCAATCTGTACAAGCAATCCCAACTTACCAAGGAAACGAATGCCTTAGAGCTGGATCGGATAAAAGATGATATTTCACTTAATGTGGTTAATGCCTACCTGAATGTATTGTTTAATAGAGAAAATTTAGAAACGGCTTTAGCCCAATTTGAATTCAGTGAAAAACAGTTGAAGCAGGTCACTAACCTAGTAGATGCTGGCGTGCAACCTAGAGCGAATATTTATGATGCTGAAGCGACGCTTAGTAGAGATGAACAAAGTGTCACTATTGCCGAAAATAATTTGAATCTAGCCTTGCTTAATTTATCTCAATTGTTACAAGTACCTTATGAAGGGTTTGCGGTTGAAGGTATAGACTTGAATGAACCATCTGAAGCATTACTTTACAAAGATTTTAAACCTATTTTAAATTATGCTCTGGAAAACAGGGTTGAAATTAAAGTGGCTGAAAAAGGTATTGAAAATGCCGAATTAAATACTGAAATCTCTAAAAGTGGCTATTTCCCGACTTTAAATTTTACATACGGGTACAGTTCAAGGGCATCGTATACTAATTTAACCGATTTAGAAGCGTCCTTTTTCGATCAAATAAATGATAATAAGGGCCATAGCTTTGGTTTGAATTTGAATATTCCCATCTTTTCAAGATTTCAGAATAAAACGGCGGTTGCGAAATCTAAAATCCAAGAAGATAATAGTCGTCTCAACTTGGCGCAGCAAAAACTAAACATTGAGTCCAACATACAGCGTACTTTTACAGATGCCCAAGCGGCATTTAGAGCTTTTGAAGCTGCTAAAAAATCGTTGGAAGCACAAGAACTGGCATTTAATAATTCAAAAGAACGATTTAATTTGGGTGCTATGACGGCTTTTGAATTGGAGCAAGCACGTGTGGCTTTGATAAATGCACAATCATCTTTAATAAATGCGAAGTATGATTTTGTTTTTAAGACAAAAGTTTTGGATTTTTATATGGGTAAATCGTTAACTAACTGATGGCATTAATACTAAATATAGAAACGGCAACAACCAATTGTTCTGTGTCGCTTTCAAAAAATGGTGAAACCTTGATTTTGAAAGAAGATTACGGTGCAAACTATTCCCATGCTGAACGTTTGCACGTTTATATTGATGACGTCCTGAAAGAAGCAAAGGTACGTCGTGAGGATATAGAGGCTATTGCCATAAGCAAAGGCCCCGGATCTTACACAGGCTTGCGCATAGGCGTTTCCTCAGCAAAAGGACTTTGCTATGCCTTGGACATACCACTTGTTTCAGTTGCCACATTAACGGCTTTAGCGTATCAAGTGAACGTAAATGAGGGTTGTATTGTTTCGATGCTCGATGCTAGGCGTATGGAAGTGTACTCAGCAGTTTTCGATTCTAATCATAAACAAATAAGAGATACACAAGCGCAGATTCTAGAGGCAGACGCTTTTCATAATTATCTAGAAAAAGGAAAAGTATATTTTATTGGTAATGGTGTTCACAAAACAAAAACGCTTATTAATCATCCCAATGCGGTTTTTATTGAAGGTAAACTGCCATCAGCCAACGAGATGAGCGCATTGGCGTTTAATAAATTCAAAATAAGCGACATGGAGGATGTCGCTTATTTTGAACCTTATTATTTAAAAGATTTCGTGGCATTAAAGCCTAAATCTTAAGCTTCTTTTTTAATATGTACTTGGTGTGGATATGGAATGTCTATGCCAGCCGCATCAAGCGCTATTTTAACATTTTCGGTAATACCAAAATATACAGCCCAATAATCTTCAGCATGACACCAGGGCCTTACGGCAAAATTTACCGAACTATCGGCTAACTCAGAAACATTTACTGTGGGTTCTGGTGTTTCAATAACTTTTGGATGCGATTTTAAGACATTCATTAAAACGTCTTTGGTTTTTTTAATATCAGAATCATAACCAACGCCAATGATTAAATCTACACGACGCGTGCCCTCAGTAGTGTAATTGATAATATTACCATTGGACAGAGCACCATTGGGAATAATAATTTCTCTGTTGGAAAGACCAGTTAGCTTGGTTGTAAAAATTTCAATCTCTTTTACCACACCAACCTCACCTTGAGCTTCAATTAAGTCGCCAATTTTGATTGGTTTGAAGATCATGAGTAAAACACCTCCGGCAAAATTACCTAAAGACCCTTGTAAAGCCAAACCAATAGCTAAACCAGCCGCGGCTAGAATAGCAGCAAAGGAGGTGGTTTCTACACCTACAGTACCAAGAACTACGATGATCAAAACAATTTTTAAAATCCAACTTAATAAGTTTAATAAGAACTTTTGAAGGCTAGCATCATAATTTGCTTTTTCCATCCCTTTACGGGTTACTTTAATCAGTTTCTTAATAACCCAAGCACCAATAATCCATATTACTATGGCCCCAAGTATTTTAAGTCCATATTCTAAAGCCAGTTCAAGCCATTTTTCTGTGTCAATATTTTCTAAATCCATAATTTATATTAAAGTAATGAGATGTGCAAAATTAAGACTATTACACACTATCTGTATTGATTTATGTAAAAAATAAGTTAAGTTTTTATAAAAAACAGCTTATCAGTGCTATGATAGCAGGGATTCCTTGGAAGTAAAATAGCTTTATTTGCTTTGTAGAATAAGCCCCGTAAACACCTGCGATAGTCACACAAATAAGGAAAAATATCGCAATTTTTAAATCTTTTTCGATAATGGAGAATATTAGTCCCGCCGCCAAAAAACCATTATATAGTCCTTGGTTTGCGGCCAATACCTTGGTGTCTTTTGCAAATTGCTTGGATTTTATTCCAAATGTTTTTATTCCTTTTGGTTTGGTCCACATAAACATTTCTAAAATCAAAATATAGATATGTTCAAAAGCAACGAAAGCCACGAGTATGATGGTTAAAATGGTCATTCTTTTAAAAGTTTTATCGCTGCATCAACTTGAGAAACGGGAAGTTTACACGCTTTGTTAACACAGACATATATGAATGTTTCGTTAGGGTTAAATCTATTTTCTAAAAGCGGTAAGTTGTTCTCAGAAGTACTTCCGGCAATTAATTTATTGGGAATGTAAGTTTTGTTCAATGCTGCTATTTTTTGTTTTGCAGCTTTTCCAACGACAGCTACCTCATAATATGGATGTGTATAATTAAGCATTAAATCCAACCAATTAGAGTAACCAGAGGGGTAATCTTGCATTTCGGGTTTGACGTTGTTTAACATGCTTATCGCAGTTTTGCTGTAATGCTGATTATCGAAATAATGTGAAAGTTTAAAAAGATTTTTCGCCATAATGGAATTGCTCGCCGGAATGACATTGTCACGATATTCTATACTTCTAGAGACCAAGGCTTTGTCTTGATTTGACGTAAAATAGAACATGTTACTGTTCGTGTCAAAAAAATGATCAAAGGTATAATTGATTAAATCCCGCGCTGTTGTGAGCCAGGTTTCATTCAATGTATTTTCATAGAGTGCTAAAAAAGCATCAATAGTGGCCGCATAATCTTCAAGATAACCGTTAATGGTGCTCACACCGTTTTTAAAGCTATGATTCAAACCACCGTCTTCTTTCAATTGGTTGTTTAATATGAAATTAGCATTTTTTTCCGCGGCAGCGAGATAATCAGGATTGCCAAATGCACGATAGGCATCTACATATCCTTTGAGCATTAAGGCATTCCATGATGTGAGGGTTTTATCATCTAATCTGGGCTTGTCTCTTTTATTGCGTTCTGAAACAAGTAAAGCCTTCCATTCCCTTTTCTTATTTAATAAGGCTTCTTTAGTTAGCTCATGCTTTTTAAGGAAACTGGCATCATCTTCATTTCTAATGAGTACATAATTACCATGTTCCCATAATCCGTAATTATTAATATTATAATAGTCTGAAAACAGATTAAAGTCCTGATCAATAATTGCTTTTAATTCGTCTTTTTTCCAAACATAAAATGCACCTTCCTCTAATTCACCTTCTGGGGTATTGCTGTCTGCATCAAGTGAAGAGTAAAATGCGCCGTTTGTGGTAGTCATTTCATTTTGAATATACTCAAGTGTTTCGGTTACAATATCCTTGTACAGTTCATTTTTGGTAATTAAATAAGCATCAGAATATAGACTTACCAATTGAGCGTTGTCGTAGAGCATTTTTTCAAAATGGGGCACATGCCATTTCGTATCTACTGAGTATCTTGAAAAACCACCACCTATCTGGTCGAAAACACCACCATAGGCCATTTTGGTTAGTGTCAGGTTAACGTATTCTTTAAGCTTTTCATCTTGAGTTTGATAAGCATATCTTAAAAGAAAATGATAATTGTTGGGCATCATAAATTTTGGTGCCCTATTCATGCCACCAGCATTATTATCAAATTGTTTTGACCAATTCTGAAGCGCTTCAGAAATAAACTGCTTTTCAAATACAGGTTCGTCCGTATTAAGTTCCACGACATCCAAAGCTTTAATACCTTGTTCCAAATTATCGGCATACTCAATAAGCTTTTCAGGTTTTTCAACAAATAATTTAGATATTTGATTTAAAGCATTTACCCATTGTTCTTTTTGAAAATAGGTACCACCCCAAACAGGTCTGCCATCTGGCAAGGCAACCACATTTAGTGGCCAGCCACCTTGTCCGGTCATGAGTTGCACAGCGCTCATGTATACTTGATCGACATCTGGTCGTTCTTCCCGGTCTACTTTTACATTAATAAAATTTGTGTTCATCACTTGGGCCACAAGACTGTCTTCAAAACTTTCATGTTCCATAACGTGGCACCAATGGCAAGCCGAATAACCTACGCTTATAAGCAACAACTTGTTTTCAGATTTCGCCTGTTCTAATGTGGTTTCACTCCAGGCCTTCCAATTAACAGGGTTGTGCGCATGTTGTAGTAAATAGGGGCTGGTTTCATTAATTAAGTCATTGCTATATATGTGTTCCATAGTTTTGGTGTTCTGACCTTTACAACTTATTAAAATAATAAATAAAAGACATTGTACATACTTCATAAGTCAAAGTTAGCAAAATTAAATCATAAAAAAAGCGCCCTAATGAAGGCGCTAATATGGGTGTTTTGAAAATAAATTAATTGACTTCAAAAGTGATTTTTACGTTCACTCGAAAATCAGTTACCTCACCATCTGTTACACTGGCGCTTTGCTCTTTTACATAAACCGAACGTATATTCTTAACGCTTTTAGAAGCGTGTTTTACAGCTTTTTTAGTTGCATCTTCCCAACTGCTATCAGAATTTGCTAATATTTCAATTACTTTTAGTACTGCCATCTTTTTTTAAGTTTAAATTAATAATTAGTCTGAAACATAAAGATAGACAAATAAAATTGGAATTTTAGCCATTTATAGCTTCAACTGTTTCTACTTTGTTAGGCATCATTTCCTTTAACATATTTTCAATCCCACTCTTTAAGGTATATGTTGAAGATGGGCAGCCACTGCAAGCCCCTTGTAATAACACGCTAACATTTTTAGTGTCAGCATCGTAAGCTATGAATTGAATATTACCACCATCACTGGCTACGGCTGGTTTTACATATTCCTCTAAAATATTTATGATTTCTTTAGACGTATCATCTTGCGCCTCGTAGTGATTGTCTTGCTGTTTAGCTGTTTTTTGTAAGTTTTCTGCAGCTTCAGGAAGCACAACGTCTTTACCGTTTTCAATATAATTTCTAATAAATTCACGCAACTCTAAAGTGATATCCTGCCATTCGGCCATGTCATACTTCGTTACCGACACGTAGTTTTCATCAATGAAAATACTTTTAACAAAAGGAAAATGAAACAATTCCGTAGCTAAGGGCGATAATTTTGCATCGTCAATAGACGTAAATTCGAAAGTGGACGTTACAATTTTTTTGTTTGCCACAAACTTCATTGCGGATGGGTTTGGTGTGCTTTCTGCGTACACAGTCACAGGGACTTTTTTAGATTCTGCAGTTGTTTCTATAATGGTACCGTCATCATTCAAATAAGTTTGAATTTGCTCGGCTACTTCATCTTGTACATCGCTCCACTCTACAATATCATAGCGCTCAATGGCTATAAAGTTGCCTGAGATATACACCTTTTTAACAAAAGGAAGGTAGAACAATTGCTGGGCCAAAGGTGATGCTTTCGCCTCGTCTATATTATTGAACTCAAAACTTTGATGCTGAGTTATAAATTGATTTAACTCGAATTTAATTATCGCGTTATTTGATGTTTCATGCACAGAAACCTTGAAAGTGTTCATTTCAGCTAATTTTAGGCAAAAATAGCAAAAGAAAACTTTAGATATCCATATATTTGAGTTTTGTTGCCTATTTGGTAGGCTTTAAAATAAAGGATTGCTTTATCTATTTTGATATAATTTTTTTAAACCCGAAGCGTTTGTATAACACGTTTTGAAACTAGTTTATGGCATTGAAAAAGATCTTACTTATATTTATGGGTATTATGTTTGCTCAACTTGTGAGTGCACAGGAAGGGCTTCCCATATATACAGATTATTTAACAGACAATTATTACTTGATCCATCCATCAATGGCGGGAGCCGCTAATTGTGCAAAGATTAGAATGACAGGTCGCCAACAATGGTTTGGTCAAGACGATGCACCAAAGTTGCTAACCCTTAGTGCAAACGGACGAATTGGCGATACACAATCGGCAATAGGAGGTATTTTGTATACCGATAAAAATGGGTACCATTCTAATTCTGGGGCGTATTTAACCTATGCCCATCATTTATTATTTTCTAGAAGTGAGGTGGATTTAAACATGTTATCCTTTGGCTTGAGCGCTGGCTTTATTCAATATAAATTAGATGAAACAACGTTCTTATTTGACGGACCTGACCCAATTATTGATGGTATTGTACAAAGCGAAACTAATTTTAATATAGATTTAGGGTTTTCATATCAGTATTTAGATTTTTATGCACATGCGACGGTTAAGAACGTATTAAATAATGCAGGAGTTAATAACGATATTGAAATTACCAGTAATTTAAGACGCTATTTACTTTCTGTTGGAAGTGTATTTGGAAAATATGGAAGCACCTGGAGTTATGAGCCTTCATTTATGTTTCAATATAAAGACGGTACACAAGAGGCATCTATCGATATAAATGCCAAGGTTTATAAAAGTATGGAGTTCGGAACCATTTGGGGCGGTCTGTCGTATAGGACCAGTTTAGACGGTGCCGAATTTATAAATAGCTCTAACAACGTCAGCAGCCAAAAACTGCAACAGATTACACCCATATTGGGCATAAATATTAAACAGTTTATGTTTGCCTATAACTATACCTATCAGTCTAATTCCTTAGTATTTACTAACGGCGGTTTCCATCAATTTACATTAGGTTATAATTTTAATTGCAAACGTGAGCGTTACGACTGTAACTGTCCTGCTGTGAATTAACTATTATAGGCTCTAGTTTATTAGTGCGTTGTTTTAGTAATATGTATTCAACATAAACATGTTTGACACATTAGATAATTAAAAGTAAGCCTACTTGCAGGAACGATCGTAAATCTGAGGATAATAGATAAGAAATTAAAGTATTAAGCCACGAATTACACTAATGATCACGAATAGAAAAATCTAAAGATTTTTCTATTCGTGATATCATTTTTGTCAATCATTCCACGAATTTTAAATGAGCTAAGCTCATTTATTCGTGCTAATTAGTGTAATTCGTGGCAAAAACCAATAATATCAACGCACTAATAAACTAGAGTCTTATTATATAATATTAATTAGATACGATTTAAATTCTCAATTGATTACATGCCCATCATAAAACCTGTAAACGATAAAGTGCCGCAAATTCCAGAAGATTGTTTTATAGCTGAGAATGCCACAATAGTTGGAGAAGTTTCTATGGGCAGTCAATGTAGTGTTTGGTTTAATGCTGTTATTCGTGGCGATGTCCATTTTATAAAAATGGGCAATAAAGTGAACGTGCAAGATGGTGCGGTGATTCACGCGACATACCAGAAATCACCGACTGTTATTGGGAATAATGTTTCTATAGGTCATAACGCTATTGTTCACGGGTGTACCATTAAAGACAATGTGCTTATAGGTATGGGTAGTATTGTTATGGATGACTGTGTTATAGAAAGCAATAGTATCATTGCCGCTGGTGCTGTGGTCACTAAAAATACTAGAGTAGAGGCAGGGAGTATATACGCAGGTGTTCCTGCCAAAAAAGTAAAGACTATTAGTCAAGAACTAATTTCGGGAGAGATTGATAGAATAGCTGAAAACTATACAAAATATTCAAGTTGGTTTAAAGACTGAATATGATATTACTATCGATTTTTTTTTGAGGCTTTTAATGCAACGACTTCTAATTTGTAACTTCTGCCAACAGTTTTCGAGAATCTAATGCAAATTCCTGTTTAAAAATCTAAGAATTTAGCATCAAAATGTTTGCCTAAAAGTTCCGACATAATTTTAGGGTTTCCATTACTATAAAATTTATGTTTCGGATGGGTAAATTCAGTATTAATTAGGTTCTGTTCTTCTAAAACAGCTTTTGTCTGTCTAGCAACGGCTTCTCCAGAATCTATAATCTTGACATGGTTAGGAAGCAAATCAACTAAAGTAGGCATCAAATAGGGGTAGTGCGTGCATCCTAAAACCAGATAATCAATATTTGCCGCTATCATGGGCTTTAAATAAATTTTCAATAGATCTCGCATCTCGCTAGAATCCAGTTTGCCCATTTCAATTAAATCGACTATTCCTTCGCCTACAGTTTCAATGACTTGGATATCCTTAGCAAACAATGTTGAAGTTTTAGAAAATAATGCACTGCTTAAAGTCCCTTTAGTCGCTAATATGCCAATGGCATTGTTTTTAGTGTGCAAAGCGGCAGGTTTAATGGCAGGTTCAATACCAATAAAAGGGATCTTATAATGAGTTCTTAAATAATCAATGGCATTGGTGGTAGCCGTATTGCAGGCCACTACAATAAGTTTACAGTGTTCTGAAATGAGATACTCTGTGTTTTTAATACTCAATTGTAGTATGGCGTCTTTTCCTTTTAGTCCATATGGTGCGTTTTTGCTATCTGCAAGATAGATTGTGTTCTCATTAGGTAAAAGGTTGTGTATTTCCTTCCAAATGGATGTCCCACCTACGCCAGAATCAAAAAGACCAATGGGTTGTTTGCTCATAAGGCTAAATTTAATTAATAAAAGTAGAAAAGCCACCTTATTTAAGGTGGCTTTTTAATAATATAATTTCAGAAGGTATTAAATACCTAAGTCTTTTTTCACGTCATCTAAAAGATTTTTACCATCTGCTAAAATAGTAACCCCTTGCGCAGAATCAAAAACATAATCAAAACCTTGGGCTCTTGCTACTTTTAAAATAGCAGCCTTTGCTTTTTCAGTGATAGGTTGTAATAAATCAATTTCCTTTTTTTGCAAATCTTTTTGAGCATCTGCTTGAAATTGTTGAATGCGTTGTTGTTTCTCTTGAATTTCCTGTCCTCTTTTTGCGTTTTCTTCTTCAGTTTTAGTAGAAGCTTCAGCTTCGTACTGTTTTAATAAGGTTTGAAATTCAGTTACCGAACTTTGAATGTCTGTTTGATACGTTTTACTTAAAGTTTCAAGTTGTGCCTGTGCGGCCTTCATCTCTGGCATGGCCGTAATTAATTCCTGCGTATTTATATGAGCAACTTTACTTTGAGCTTGTGCGAAACTTAGTGTTCCAATACATAATGCTGTTGCTAATAAGAGAGTTTTAAATTGTTTCATTTTTAAATAGTATTAGTGTGTTATAAATTATTAATTGTTGTTTATACTGTCTTTTGCCTTTTGGCGGTCTTCTAATATTTTCTGTTTTCTGGCTTCTAATTCTTTTTTTCTAGCTTCACGATCTTTTAATTTTTTTTGTCTGTTTTCCTCAATCAATTGCGCTCTTGTCTTGGTCTCGGCACTTTCATTTGCATCGGCAGGTTTTGCTGCATCTTCATCCCCTTCTGCTGTTGGGGTTTCTATAGTTTGCTTTCTTGCATCAAGTTTAGCTTGTTTCGCTTTTGCGCGATCCTCTAATATTTTCTGCCGTCTTGCTGCCGCTTCCTGTTTTTTTGCTTCACGAGACTCTAAAATTTCCTGTCTGCGTTTTTCAACAGCACTTTCACGAGCTTGTTTTTTCTCTTCAAGGGCTTTTTCGCGCTCCTCTAACTCGTAATTAATCTCAGGTAACAATTCTTCATCTTCCGCAGCTTTACGTTCTGCTTTAGATTGGGCTTGGTTTCGTTTTGCCGATCTTGTGATACTTCTAATAATTTGATCGCTCAAATCCAGTTGTTTCGCTGAATATAACATAATCCCATCTGTCGATTTATCAAGAATAATATCATATTTTCTAGACGATGCCAAATCTTGAACTGCTGCAAATATTTGATCTTGAATAGGTTGCATTAACTGTTTCTTTTGAAGCATTAAATCGCCGTTAGGTCCAAATCGCTTTTGCTGATAGTCTAATATTTCTTTTTCTTCAAAAGTGATGTCTTCCTCACGTTCGTTGATTAGCTCTTTTGTTAAAAGAACTTTCTCATTGCTTAGATCTTTTCGCTTTTGCTCAACCGTTCCCAATTTCACCTCAATTTCATTTTTCCATTTCTGGGCTTTTTGATCTAATTGCGAATTTGCTTCCTGATATTCTGGAACATTCTCTAAAATATACTCCGTATCTATATAAGCAATTCTAACACCGCGTTGTGCGTGGAGCGAGTAGCTTAGCATAAAAACCAATGTCAGTAAAAAAAGAACGTTATGTTTCATGTGATATTTTTTATTTTTCTTAATGGTCACATGTAATATCCATATAAGCTTCTCTCTATATGATTGAATTTTCAGTAATGGATGTTTCATCTGTTAAATATTTTTATCATTTAATATACATAAACTCTAAAAAAGACAGATGATTTTACGAATTCTGTCACTTCTATGAATTTGTCATTTCAAAATTAACGAAAATTAATCTGAAAAATTTCAATTCATATTCAAATCATCAATGGGTTATTAGAAAATATCGTGCCAAAATTAATTCTTAGATAACTTTTGATTATTAATCATTTGCATAATTATGAAAATAATTTAAATTTATGTACAACTAACTGATTCATTTTATAACATTAAATTCATTAATACTTGATTTCGCAAGAATGCTATTTGATATATTCAAATAATTTAAGTGTTGAATGGCTTTATGAATTAAAATTGCTGTCCGATAATAAAGTGAGTTTCCCAACCATGTTTAACTGTTTCACCAGGTAAGGCATCAAAACCATGACCGAAATCGATACCTAATAATCCAAAGGCAGGCATAAAAATACGAATCCCTAAACCAGCAGATCGTTTAATATTAAATGGATTGTAATCTCTAAAATTAGTATAAGATGCTCCACCTTCTAAAAACCCTAAGGCATAGATTTTTGCAGAAGCTTTAAGCGTGATAGGGTAACGCAATTCTAAAGAGAACTTATTATACACGGTACCACCATCTTGATTTGATAACGATTGGTTTGGATAGCCTCGTAATTGAATTACCTCACGGCCATCTAGACTATAGTTTCCAAGACCATCGCCTCCAAGGAAGAAACGTTCAAAAGGAATCACGCCACGATCATTGTTATAGGCGCCTAGAAATCCAAATTCTACACTTGGCCGTAATACCAAATCTTTGGCAACTTGGGTGTACCAATCACCTTTAAAATTCACTTTGTAAAATTCTAACCATTTAAAACGTTTCTGATCTATTTCGCCAATTCTTTCAGATGCATTATTTCTTGCAGTCGTTGTTTGTGACACATCACCAATAATAACTTCATTTTGTTCACGTTCTTCTTTTAATGCTGTATAGTCTACATCGTTAAAAAGGGAATAGGGTAGTGAGAATTTACCTGATATTGAAAAATTAGAACCACCTGTTGGATAAATGGGGTCTACACGTGTATTATTTCTGGTTAAACCAATGGTGTAAGATAGATTATTGGCACTACCATTACCAAAGGTGAATAAGCCCGTGTTATAATTCTTTAAATCGTAATGTTGAAAGCTGACCGCTTGAGACAATGTAAAGAAATCATCTGGGACTGTTAAACGTTTTGCTAAACCAACAGAAAGCCCAGTAATATTAAATCTCTTAGATTTATCAGCATTTCTAGTGACCGGATTATATAAAAACTGCTTGGTATGTGATAACGATGTTGAAAACTGCACGGGTCTTTTTCCTCCCAACCAAGGTTCGGAAAATGAGAAACTATAGGTTTGAAAGAAGCGACTGGCCTGTAAGCGTAAAGAAAGTTTTTGGCCATCACCCATAGGGATAGGTTTATAAGCGTCTTTTTTAAAGATATCTTTAATGGCGAAATTGTTAAACGACAGCCCTAAAGTACCAATGAAACCACCACCGCCATAACCACCTTGCAATTCTATTTGACTGGAGCCCGTTTCTTTTACGGCATATTCCATATCTATGGTGCCTTCAACGGGGTTTGGATTGTTAAAGTTTGGCGAGATCTCTTGGGCATCAAAAAAGCCCAATTGCCCCAATTCACGAACTGTTCTTACTACGTTAGCTTTGCTGTATAATTGTCCAGGACGGGTACGCAGTTCTCTATAAATAACATGGTCATTGGTTTTGTCATTTCCAACAACGCTCACCTCGTTAAAATAAGCAGGCTTGCCTTCAGAAATTCTAATTTCCATATCAATAACGTTCCCATCAGCACCAACTTCAACAGCATTGATACTGGAAAACAAATACCCGCTATTTTGATAAAGGTTTGTAATGTCGTCTGCGTCTGGTTTAGAATCATCAGCAATACGTTTTTGTAGTTCTATACCATTATACGTGTCCCCCTTTTTAATACGAAGCATTCTTGCTAGTTGCGCATTCGTATACACCGTATTACCAATAAAGGTTACATCTCCGAAGGTGTATTTTTCACCCTCCTCTAAACTGATATCCAAGGTGACGGTTTTATTATTATTATAAATGATGCTATCACTTAAGATTCGAGCATCTCGATAGCCATTCTCCTTATATTTATCTATAACACTAATAAGATCTTCATTATAGTCTGCTTCAATGTATTTTGAACGTTTTAATAATCGGATACGGTTGATTTTCTTAGTATTTTTCATGCTCTTTCTAAGTTTTTTATCACTTAGAATTTCATTGCCGCTAAACACAATATCTTTAACTTTTACTTTTTCACCTTTGTCAATATTAACGACCATATTCACTTTCGCACTTCCTGTAGAATCCTTTGCTACATCAATAAGATTGATATTAACTTTTGTATTTAAGAAGCCGTCTTTTTGATATTTCGTTGTGAGGTAGTTTTTAGTAGTTGTCACTAAGTTTTCGGTAACCTTAGTGCCTTTAACAAGTTTGTTATCATCAATAATACCTTGTTTTTTCCCTTTTTTAACGCCGTTTATTTTTAACTCGTTAAGCTGTGGTAAATCTGATAGTTTTATTTCTAAAAAAGCGACGTTGTCTTCTACTTTGGTAATGTATATTTCAATATCACTAAACAGTTTAGAGTTCCAAAGTTTTTTTATGGCCGTACTAATATCCTCACCAGGAATCGTCATTTCTTTGCCTTTTCTTAGACCAGAATAAGTAACAATAGTCTGTTCGCTAAATGAGGTGTTGCCAGAGACCGTAATGCCGCCCAGTGTGTATTTTTTACCGTTACTATAATCTAAATCTTGAGCATAACTATGGGATGCAAATAGAATAAGGACTAAGGCAATACATTTTGTAAATAATGTGATAGGTGAGTTATTAGCTAAGTTGTTCACTTGTTTTCCCAAATCGTCGTTCTCTTTTTTGATATTCAATAATAGCTTCATACAAATGTTGCTTCGTAAAATCTGGCCATAAAACCTGTGTAAAATATAATTCTGCGTAGGCAATTTGCCAGAGTAAAAAATTACTTATTCGTTGCTCTCCGCTTGTTCTAATAAGCAAATCTACATCTGGTAAATTTCGCGTGTAAAGATGCTCATTTATAATTGATTCATCAATTTTTTCTACCGAAATTATATTATTTTTAACTTTAATACTGATTTCTTTAACAGTGTTTAGCAATTCTTCTCTTGACCCGTAACTTAAAGCCAAGGTTAGCGTCATGTGCGTATTGTGTTTTGTGTTATCTATAACTTCATGAAGCTCTTTGTATACTTTTTTAGGTAAGGTGCCTAAGTTTCCTATAGCGGTAAGTTTTATGTTATTGTCCTGAAGTGTTTTAATTTCTTTTTTTAATGAGGAAACCAATAATTTCATGAGTGTCTGTACCTCCAATTTTGGTCGGTTCCAGTTTTCTGTAGAAAAAGCATATAAGGTTAAATTTTGAATCCCCAGTTCTGCCGAAGCTTCCACCACTTGTCTAACAGACTTGGTGCCATTTTCATGACCAATGGCTCTAATTAATCCTTGTTGTTTAGCCCAACGGCCATTGCCATCCATTATTATCGCGATGTGCTTTGGTAATTGTTTGAGTGCTATGTGTTCTTTTAAATCCATTTTAGTTTGGGCAATAACACGGGTTTTCTCCAAAGGTATACGTTAAAGTTAAACCAGAGAACACATACCAGTCATTATTATTTATATTTCCAAATTTATTATTTAGTCTTGAACTGTTTTTTGGCACACTACCGTCAATACCGTCTGTAAATGTATAACGTGCACCAACTTCTAGTCCTAATACAAAGCTATTAATAAAAGTTGTTTTAAACCCCAGAACCATAGGAATACCGAAAGCCCAACTGGATGTGTTTTCGGCAAGTTGGACACCATTATTAAAATACAGGTCATCAAACTTCACTGCACTAATTCCTGAATATATATATGGTGTTGCCTCGGTCCTTCCTGAGTGTAAATCGAAATCCCAAAAGTTAAATTCCATGCCTGCTGAAACTTCTAATAAATTTGAGTTAAAGCGGTAATCCCTTTGAATACGTTTTGGGTCGTCTGATCTAAAGTCGTACCCTATTAAATCTGAATAAATTACTGAAGCCCTCCAAGAGTGCCTACTGCTTTTATTCCATTTAAGTAACAATCCCAATGCCGGCGCATCTGGCGATATGTAGTCTGTTTTACCAACATCGCCAATAAAGTTGCTTCCACCAGCAAAACCCCCGATTTCAAAAATTTGGGAATAGCTTAAATGAATGCTTAAAATACTCAATATCAATACGGTTACATGCCTCATAAATATTCAAAAGTTTGCAAATATAATAAATAAGATTAGCCCAAAATAATTTGAGCCAATTAGATGTATGTAAAACAGGATTTATACTAAATTATTGTCTAATTGCGCTTGTCTTCGCCCCAAAGTAATTTTTTGCGAAGGGTGTCTAAAAAGCTTTGGTTAAATAGATCGATCATCTTAATTTTAAACGGGGCCTTTTTAATGGTGATCAGTGTGCCGTCTTCTAAGGTAGCAATTCTTGAATCTAAAGACACTAGGTGATTGTCTTCACGACCATGAACCCGTAATTGTATTTCGGTGGCATCGGTTATTATCAATGGACGTGCACTTAAATTGTGAGGCGCAATAGGGGTTAATACAAAGCTATTGGTGTCTGGTGTAATTACGGGACCGCCACAACTTAATGAGTAGCCTGTAGAACCTGTGGGTGTTGATACGATTAAACCATCACTCCAATATGAGGTTAGATATTCGCCATTTAGGTGGGTTTCCACCGTTATCATCGAGGTTGTGTTTTTTCTGCTTACCGCAATTTCGTTAAGCGCGAAATTAAAGGGTGTGATGTCCTCATTTTCTGGTGTGGTTTCAATAGCTAGTAAGCTACGTTCTGAAATTTTATATTTTCCATCAATAATATTTTGAATGGCCTGTTCTATTTCATCAACTTGAATGGTAGCTAAAAATCCTAAACGTCCTGTGTTTATGCCAATAATAGGGATGTCTATATCCTTAACAAATGTAATGGCTCTTAAAATAGTGCCATCGCCACCCACGCTTACTAATAAGTCGAAACTGGTGTCTAGTGTGTCAAAGGTTTTAAAGGTACTGTAATATTGATTATTGGATGTCTTGTCCTTAATAAGATGAAAAAACTCTGTTTCTATATAGGCATCGACATCCTTTTTAAGCAAGTAATTAAAAAGTGTTTCAACTGAAATGGATGTGGTGTCATTGTAAAATCGTCCAAAAACTGCAACCTTCATCATCTACATATTTAAATATTTATTCAAATAATCTGAACGCTCTTTTAAACTTTCAATATAACCATCCTCTTCATGCCCTGAGATGATATTATAACTGTATCGTCTAAATGTATGAATGAGACTGCTAAGTCCGATATTACCTATTTTCAAAGTGACCTGAGCCAAATCACTATTGCTTTTAGATACAAAGGCCCCAAGTAGTTTGCCGTCATTAGATTCGACAATTTGGCTAATTTCACTAAAAGAATAATCATTTATCCCCTTTTCAACCACGAGTATGCCCCCAGCTTCAGAGAAAAATGGCGACTCGCTGAACAAACTAATTATATCATTTAATTCATAGTACCCTAAATAGTCATTCTTGTCATTAAGAACAGGCATAATATTCGTGCTGTTTTTAGCGAAAATTTCCAGAACATCTAACCACATGGTACTATCGCGAACAAAAAAATCTTCGAGAGCAGATTTATAGTCACCAATTAACTTATTGCTTTCAAAGCAATGGGCATCATTTTCAGAAAAACTACCTAGATAGGTATGGTTCTCATCCTCAATAGGAATATGTGAGTAGGTCAGTTGATTGAACAGCAATTGCAATTCACCTATTTTACTGGTTATAGGTAAAGGTTTAATGTCATTTATTAAGTATTCTGAAAGATTCATTTTATCAACTTATGGATTATGCAAATTAATCAAAAAAATAGGATATAAGGGTGTTCTACTTTGTATTTTTGTGATATAAAATGAGATGCATGACAAAGCTAAGTGTAAATATTAATAAGATAGCCACATTACGAAATTCTCGAGGTGGCGATTTACCTAATGTGGTACAGTTTGCCAAAGATGTACAACGATTTGGTGCCCAAGGGGTCACCATTCATCCAAGACCCGATGAGCGGCACATTAGATATCAAGACGCCCGAGATTTAAAAAGTGAAGTTTATACCGAATATAATATTGAAGGCAATCCTGTAGATTCCTTTATGGAATTGGTGCTAAGTGTAAAACCAACACAGGTCACGTTGGTGCCAGATGCCGTGGATGCTATTACGAGCAACGCAGGATGGGATACTATAAAACACAAAGATTTTTTAGTTGATGTGATTAAGGAGTTTAAGCAAAATGGCATTAGAACATCCATTTTTGTCGACCCGGTTTTAAAACAAATTGAAGGCGCCAAAGCAACAGGAGCAGATAGGATAGAATTATATACCGAAGCGTTTGCGCACCAATATGGACTGGGCAATAAAGATGCGATAAAACCATTTACAGCAAGTGCTGATTTGGCAAATGAGTTGGGTTTGGGTATCAATGCAGGTCATGATTTATCTTTAGATAATGTTAAATTTTTTAAGGATAAGATTCCTGAATTGTTAGAGGTTTCCATTGGGCATGCCCTGATTTCAGAAAGCTTGTATTTAGGTGTGGAGAACGTGATTCAAATGTATTTACATAAACTTAAATAAGTTGGTTTTATTCAGTTGGCAGTGAAAGCCATTTGTTTTCAAAAATTCAAACAATTAATTCATGTCAAAAAAAAATATTTTATATTCAAATATTATTGGAGAAGGTAAGCCATTGGTTGTACTTCACGGGTTTTTGGGTTCGAGTGATAATTGGAAAACACTTGGAAAGCAATTTAATGAGCAAGGCTTTCTTCAGGTGCATTTAGTAGATCAACGAAATCACGGACGTAGTTTTTGGGATGACCAGTTTAATTACACGTTTCTAGCTCAAGATTTAAAAGCGTATTGTGAGTTTCACAATCTATCAGAAATTATATTAATTGGGCATTCTATGGGCGGAAAAACAGCCATGTTGTTTGCAACCCTATTCCCAGAAATGGTTTCTAAATTAATTATCGCAGATATATCGCCACGTTATTATCCTACTCATCATGATGCTATTTTAGCTGGCTTAAGTGCCATAAACTTTGAAGCGGTTAAAAGTCGAGGAGAAGCAGATACGATTTTAAGTGATTATGTCTCCGATTTTGGAATCCGCCAATTCTTGTTAAAAAACCTGTATTGGATAGAAAAAGGAAAATTGGCATTGCGCATTAATTTAGAAGTTTTAAAACGACAGGTAGAATCCATTGGAGAAGCCTTACCTGAAGATGCAAAGTTTACTGAAAACACGCTATTTATAAAGGGTGCGAAATCTGACTATATTAAGAGTGATGATGAAGTATTGATTAAAAAACATTTTCCCAACGCCACTATAGAAACCATAAAAAATGCTGGTCATTGGTTGCACGCCGAAAATCCAAAAGATTTTTATAATATTGTTATGCAATTCATTAACTAAAAACTATTCATATGAAACTTATTATCAAACTTTTATTAAATGCCATCGCCGTAGTTATACTAGCTAAAGTGTTATCAGGCGTCCATGTCGATTCCTATGTAACCGCCATAATAGTGGCTATTGTGCTATCTGTATTAAATCTGTTGGTAAAGCCTGTTTTGGTGCTTTTAACCTTGCCAATTACCATTGTAACTTTGGGTTTGTTTTTACTTGTAATCAATGCATTGATCATTTTACTGGCAGATAGCTTAATAGGTGGTTTTTCGGTGAGTAGTATTTGGATAGCGCTTCTATTTAGTATTTTGCTCTCTATCCTACAATCCATTCTGCATTCGCTTATAAAAGAGGATAAATAAAACTTAAATTCAACCTGTGCTTCAATTAATTCTGACAACGAATAGGGTATTTACGAATTAGATGAGATCATTGAAAAGGAATAAAGGAAATCGCATAAAATCAAGCGATTAAAAACTTTGTTGGGATGCAAAAATATTATATTTTTGCATCCCAATTTTAGTTACATAAATTA